>DBKQ01000024.1:0-46637 GCA_002298545.1 Prevotella sp. UBA746 | reverse complement strand
GTGTTTTCAACGGTAGTTAAAATACCTTCGTCAGGCCAATCTGCTCCCAATGGATGTGGCAAACATATCAACCATATTTCACAGACCGCTCCATTTTCTACACTTCACGTAATATCGTGAACCAAGGTGTGAAAGGAATGCAAGCTATACAAGCCGGCAAAAAGGAAAACTGGAACTACTTGTTTACACGGTATGCCTGATGAACTATGACGTCGACACGTTTACACCTAAAAAGTTCCGTACACCACAGGACTTAAGAGTGAAGAAATAAAGAAACTGACCCCATCTTCATAAATTCCGAATATCCAAAATAAAATCCTTCACCGCAAAATACTGAATATAAAGGTATTACAGACTTGGTGAAGGAATTTTTGAAAATATATCTTATATTTTCATTTATCAAGAAGAAACCAGATAACCTAAAAAGAAAAGCGGTTGGACAAAGACCTTTTGAGGGTCATTATCCAACCGCTTTCTATATGATATGTATGAATCTAAAATGCAATCAACAGATTACTTGTAGAGTTTCATACCGATGTTCATACCTACACTTGCCAACACTGCGAATGCTACTACACTAGCTGTTACTAACATAAAAGTAATCATAATTCTTTTCCTTTCTTTAGTTATCGTTAAACAATCTTTTTACGCTGCTCTCTTTGCAGCTTCTTAATACCTTATTTCTTTATTTCTGATGCAAAGGTAATGCCTTTTGTGCTCGCACACAAGTTTTAAGTACATTCTCTTTAAAATATGCCCATTTTATTGATATCAATCAAAAACCATATAGTTTTATTTTAGAATTATGATAGTAAATTGATATAAATCATGACAATTAGGATACAAAATCATGACAAATATTCAGTTATCATGACAAAACATATGACTTTCTGTCAATTTTTCCGTTATACGTGCGGTTCACTTTTTCAACCTTTTCGTATTGCATAGGCACTTTATAAGCCTCGAGCCTGTCTTTAAGAAACAGTGCTATCTTTTTCTTGTCAAATTCCGCTTCATCGACAGGTACAACAAGAAGTTTCAACACCGTGCCCAACACAGGATGTACGGAAGCTATACAAACACAGTCTTCTACCATCGGAAAAGCCATTGCAACATTTTCCACCTCTGTAGGAGCGACCTTATATCCGCCAACATTTATCACATCACCATCACGCCCTTTCAAGCGCAATCGCCCCTTATCGTCTATATATCCCAAATCTGAAGTATGAACAGCATCATCGTACAACACAGAAGCTGTAAGTTCTGCATCCCCGATATAACCAGTCATAAGAGTTTCGCCCACACATGCTACATGGCCATCAGATGATATACGTATTCCGGAATGGCGCATAGGTTTACCGAGACATCCGGCGATACATTCACCGTCGTTGAAGTTATACGTTGCAACGATACCTGTTTCCGTAGAGGCGTAAGTATTGTATAGCCTGGAGTATGGCAATATACCACACAAGCGTTCCATATCCCCCTGGGTTATAGCTGCGGCACCAGTCTCGATAAAATCTATCTTATGCGACAAACAGCACAACTTGTCCTCGGCAAATTGCATCAATATTCTGATACTTGCCGGCACAAGGAATGTTGCGACCTTGCCAGGAGCAGTCTCCATAGCAGAAAGCAACGAGTTCATATCCTTTATCCCCTCCGTAATCACTATGGTTCCTCCGAGATAAATCATGGGATAAAGTTTTGACAAACTACCAATATGATTTAGCGGTCCGCTAATTACAAAAGAGAGGTCTGCCGTGAAATGCTGTGCATCAATAAGATTCTCGGCATCGGCAATTATTGTCTGATGACTTATCATAACTCCTTTCTGCTTCCCTGTTGTACCTGTTGTAAATAGGACATCAGCCACATCCTCTGGAACTGCACATTCTCCCGAATCGTCATTATAGTCGGCAAATCTATTTGTTATAGCTGCAAAGACATTTTCTGGAGTATCCTTTTCTAAAGGTACGGCGATTTTACCCGACAGATGTATCGCCAGATAATCAGCGATAAAATCTACCGTCTGAGAAGAGCGGAAGACAACAAATCGTCCCGCATGTTCCTCTTTCAGTTTTATCGCTCTTTCCATGACCATACCTAAAAGAGCAGCATACGAATACGAGCGATCCCCAACAACTACAGCGTTTTTTTCAGGATGCGCCTTGGCGTTATTCAGGAAATATTCTTCAAGCCTCATCACAAGACATTTTTATGCAGACAGATTATTTATCTTCCAACTTTCTCTCAACCATCGCCACAAGACTGTCGATATTCTTGAAATTCTTTGGCGTAACATCAGAATGGTCGAGTTTCACGCCATATTCCTCAGAAAGGAGCATCAAGATTGTTGTTATTCCCAAAGAATCCAGTTCACCGAAAAGGAAATCAGAATCAACGTCTACCAATGGCAGAGCTTCTTCAAGTATCGAATGTATTTTTTCTCTCATAATCCTATTAATTTTATTATTTGTATTTTAATATTTAAAATTTTCAATATTTCAATTCTTCAATCTTTCAATATTTCAATTCTTCAATCTTTCAATTCTTCAATCTTTCAATATTTCAATTCTTCAATCTTTCAATATTTCAATATTTCCCGCGAGTTTTTCTGCACTGTATCTCAAGACGTCAGCTTTCTCTTCATCATGCATAACGACCTGTACTTTCGCCTTTGGATAAACAAGCGCACAGAGCAATGCAAGTTCGCCATATCCGTCGTCATTCAACCGGATAATGTCGAGACCGGCAAACGACTTAACCTGCATAGCATAATTTTCTGTTTTCTTCAAATTACGCACAACAGCCGCAAAGATGTCCACTCCTTTATAGCGATAACGGTCTTTTACAATTGGTGCATAATAATCAACCGTCTCTATTTTCTTCTTTATATTAAAGTATTCATCAACATAATATTCATGAACAGCCTTTGTAAGCTCTACATAGTCTTTGCCCCACTCCATCTCTTGACGATGAATAACAGGACGCACAAAGACCGACAGCTCTCCGCCATAGACACAGAAACTATTGCGAGGCAAGACATGGTTGAAACCATGAATGAAAACGGGCAAGATATCGATGTTCAACTTCTCTGCGAGATAGAACGCTCCCTTATGGAAGCGAAGTATCGAGCTGCTACAATTTCGCCCACCCTCAGGAAATACAACAAAGCTGTAGCCTTTGTCTACATATTTATGGAACCTGCCCATATCCTGCAAAGCGGTATCATCCAGAGATATAAACTCCATCCAACGGAAAATTCTTCTGACAAATAGGTTTGAACTTGGATTGCCGTTTGATACAAGTATCAGTTTCTCGTTGAGAGCCATAAATACAGCGGCATCGAGCATTGACTGGTGATTGCATACCACGACTTTCGGCTCTGTGAAAATCTCATTCCCCAGCGGATTATTGATATTGAATTTCACTCCCGGTATATGCTTCAAATCATAGGCATACAATCTGCGGATATATCTGCGGAAGCGCAACGTCTTGTTCTCGTTTTTCTTTGTAACGACAAACAGCAGGAAGCCATAGACATATACTGTGGCAAGCTGCAAGAAAAACACTGTTGCTGACCATGCCATACGGAGCAGTGGCAAAAGAGACACTGGACGCTGACGATATCCTTTTTTGTTTTTTACAAGGAAGTTGAAAATGAGCGGCGGGAACAGATATGCCATCAACACAACGGAGAACATTCCGGCTATGGTTACTTGTGCCAGCGAATGTAACGCAGGATGTTTTGCCACGATTAGTGTTCCTATTCCTATAAACATAATCAGGGCGGATATGATTATGGAATTCTTGTATGACGCAAGCATCTTGCGCCGGTATGCATACTCGTAGCATGCGCCCTCGGTCATAAATATGGTGTAGTCGTCGCCTTGTCCGAAGATGAATGTAGCGAGGATGATATTCACGATATTAAACTGAATGCCGAACATTGCCATAATACCCAATATCCATATCCAGCTCACTGCCATAGGCACAAACGACAGAATGGCGAGTTCTATGCTGCCAAGCGACATCCACAGAAAGAAGAACACGATGCAACCGCAGGCCCAACCGATATAGTTGAAGTCGTCTGACAGGTTATTTGCTATAGCACTGTTCATGCTCTGAACGTCAAAGGCATAACCTCCATGTTTACTGATTATCTCTTCCACCTTATCTACATCCGCCTGTTTTACGGAAAGGACATCCACTATATTGTATTTTCCGTTAATACTGTCGCAACTGACGTTTGAAGAAAAGGCAGACTTTGTGAGAATATCAAAATATGTCACAGACTTAACATTGTATTCTCCGTTCAGAAGAGTGCTGAAATCTTCAAAAGATTCTTTGGAAAAACCCTCTGCCATACCTTCACGGAGAAGCTGTACAGTAAGTTTTTCTTTGTATTTTGCAACAAAGTTATGCCACAAGTCAAGACGATGCTGCTGTTCTTTTTCAGAACAGATAAACTGTTTCAGTCCGGCATGGCGCTTTACCAAACCTTCACGTTTCATTTCAGAAAAACAATTTTGCATTGCCTTACTCTTGTCAAGAGCTGCATCGATTGTGGAGGCAGTAGACACGGCATACACCTTTTGGTCATTGCCAGCATTTGTCATCATCTTCTGGAAGTAAGCCATATCCAGTTTCTGCTCATCCGTCATATAATTGATATGTCCCATATTGGCATCAAACTTAGTATCGAAGCTATACCAGGCAAAAACGACGGTCAATACTGCAACTGCAGCAACAACAAAAGGTTTATTCTCAAGCGACACATCTCCCAATTTATTGAAGAAGGATTTTTCCTCGTGCTTCTTCACCGTCGTTACGTGTGGCAGGAAGAGAAGGACGAAGAGTATTGTACCAATGAGCAGGAAGGAAGCAAACAGTCCCAAGTCGCGCATCGCCACAGACTGCAGTGGAACGAGGGCAAGGAATGCTCCAACGGTAGTTATATTACCCACGACAAGCGGCATGACGATTTCCTTCAGAGCCTTTTTCTTGTCGGGTGTATGAGATAGGTGAGCGATGAAATGTAATGGATAGTTCACTGCTATTCCAACAATGACTGATGATATTCCGATAACGATAATCGACACGCTGTTGTGTACCAATGCAAGACACCCCATTGCAAAGAGCCATCCCCAGGCTATCGACACGGCAATAAGAAGAAGGTTTTTCCAACTGCGGAACGACAGGAATAACAGGGCAAGAATAAGAACTACGGCGAGCGACACCGACAGGATACTGTCGGTCTTTATCTGCGAGGCATTGCCAACGGCAATTACCGGTCCGCCGATAACATGAATGTCAATATTCTTATATTCTGCAGTTGTGGATTCTGCCACGGAACGCAAGAGAGAAATCAACTGTGTGTTGTGTTCCGTCTCGCTAGCGCCAAACGGGGAGTTTACCATCACGATGGCGCGCTGCATGTCGGGCGAGAATATGTAGCCGTCGTACATCTCGTATTTCAGTCCACTGTCGGTATGCTGAAGTTGTTCCACTATAGGAGTGAACAGATTAAGCGGGTCGCGCTGGATATTGTCGGCAAGGATTCCGCCCGACGGGAACATAAGCATCTGCTTGTCTTGCTGCAATTGCTTCTTGATATATCCCGGTTGGCTAATCAGCGAGTCCATACGGTGGTAGTCGTTCTCCGTGAGGAAATACGGGATGTTGCCATAAACAAAATCTGTAATGTCCGTGAGTTTTTCAATATCCACCTGTGCCGTCAGGTCTTTCGCCATACCAGAGGAATCCTTATCGGCAAGCGTAGAGACATAACTTTCTATTGCCGCCACCATAACGTCGGGATCAATTTTCGTCGAGTCGCGATACTGGAACACGGCGAAAATTTTGTTTGCTCCGGCAATATCCTGATAAACATTCAGGGCATTGTGATGATTGCCGTCGAGAGGAAGGAAGTCGGCAATATCCTCCTTGTAGTTTAGCCTCAGCACCGACATCACGAGCAATGCGGTAACAAGCAAGAACGACAGGAGAGCTGTCATTCTGTTATTCCGTAAATAGGTGTATATTTTTAGAATGAGCTGTGTCATTATATTCTTTTTTTATAGGATTATAGGACTTATGGGACTAATAAAGGAACGAGAAGTAAAAAAGTAATACCCTAATTCTTCACTCTTAATTTTCATTCCCCACTATTAGCCACCGGATTGGCATAAATACCGAGATAGATATCAAAGAGCTGTTCGACGTCGCAGGTATCATAGAACGTCAGTTTGTTGAGATGCTTTATGAACTCAGCCTTTTCCTGATCACTGTATTTGTCTGCATACTTCTGTGTGCCATAACGCATGTCGTAGGCAATATAATTGTTGGGATAAAGTCTGTAAGCCGGACGGATTCTGCTGTCGATGAGTTGTGCCACAGCCTTATGGTATTCATTGTTGGTAAGCTGCTCCATCGCCTGCAGTTCTGCATGTATTATCGGTTCGCATATTTCTATATGCACCCTACCCTTTGGTTGCACAATACCAGTAAGAATACTTGTAAGGTCTTCACCCGGTTTTTTTGTGTATCTGGCAAACTGTGTCTCGTAAAGCTCCAATGTCTTCAGTATGTCACACGATTCCCACTCATAGGAGATACTGACTGGAACGATGTTCAAGTCGGCAATAGCCTTAATTTTGTCCCCGGGCTCGCTCATGCAGAACATCTTTATTATCCCCTGGTCGGTAGTGTCGTTGCCGTCTTTCGTTCTGCCGTTGCGTTGGGCAATCCACACGCTCTGTTTTTTTTCTTTTATCGTGTAACGAATATAGTCGGAAAGGTGCTTAGAACTGCGGTAGAACTCCTTTATACTTCCCCCTGGGCGTTCCACTTTAAACATCTTGTTGCTCTTACCGATATCTACAATGAGCTGATTCATCATCAGATTTGCGCCGAAAGTTATCTCCGTTGTGTCGAAGCCGTGCTTCACAAGCGAATATTGCAGCAGACTTGAGTCGAGCATAATGTCGCGATGGTTTGACACATACAGATACGACTTGTCTGGCGACAGACGGTCGAGTCCACTGCACGAGTATTCCGTAGTGCTGTTTTCTATCACACGTTCATTTACGAGAGCCATCGTCTCCCTTTGGAAATCTTCAATCGTTGCATATCCGGCAATACGTTTCCTCACTTCATCAATCGGTTCGTCGGGATAGACATACGAAGAGAGTATCGGAAATGAACTGCTCTCGGCTATGCGTTGCATAGCTGCCGGAATCTCTTCCTCATAGTAGGGACGTATATCGTCAAAATTCGGTTGCGTCATATTTTTGAACTTATATAATTCACTTTAATTTTCCTTTATAATATCACTCCAGAGGTATCTGTCATTCTGATATTTTTTTCATCCACTTCAAGAACTCCCCTTTCCAATGCCGACATTCTTCTGAGCCCTTCGTATCCGAAGCACCGAAACCATGTCCACCTGTTTTATATTGGATATACTTATGGGGAATGTTCTTCTCTGTAAGAGCGGAATCAAGCAATACTGAATTACGCCAATCCACAATGGGGTCGTCCTTGCAGTTTGCGAGGAACACGGGGGGACAGTCTGCAGGAACATGTTTTTCCAAAGACAGAGAATCGCGAAGCTGACGATTGTTCTTGCGATTGTCGCCGAGCAAAGCACGGCGCGAGCGCCTATGCGTGCAATCGGCAGTCATACTGACAACAGGATATATCGGAGCGACAAATGCCGGACGCACATCCTTACAGAAGAATTCAGCTGCCGACATAACGAGATGGCCGCCAGCCGAAAACCCCATGGCACCGATTTTGTGCGTATCGATGCCATACTCATCGGCACGAGCCTTGATGTATGTTATGGCACGCTGCAAATCCTCTTGAGGATCGGGATAGCGGTTGCCACGGAAAAAATAACGGAAATGGGTAACAAAAGCCGGTACCATTGCCGTGCGATAGCGTAAGACAAAAGCCGAGATGCCATTACTTTGCAGCCAACGGGCAACGTCATAGCCCTCAGTTGTTATGTCGTGCCAGAAATAGCTACCGCCAGGGCAAACAACTACAGCCGTATTGCCACTGCCCGGAGCAAGAAATGGAGTAAGCTCCACGCGCTTATGCCCGGGACAACTCTCCCATATATTCACTTGCGCCCTTAGTTGAAGGCAAAAAGTCATACTAAAAAGGAGAAGCAAAAAAGTCAGTTTTCTTTTCATTTACTTCTATTTTAATCCGTCTGTCTGTTAGCGACAGAGTTTATTTTGTTTATCACATAGTTCTGTCCGAGCAATGCCTCACAAGTCTGTATTGCCGTAAGCGGCACACCGCAAAAACCATGAAGGTTGTTGTTTTGCCCTGTAAGTAACAGGTTCTTTACTTTTGTAATCACCGGCACCTGAGTCAGGGGGAGATTATGCCAGTCCTTGCTGAAGCCACAGAGCGATCCTTCCTTCACGCCATAGAAATCACGAATTGTAAGCGGAGAGGCTGTATTCATGTTCTCTATACAGTCAATAAAGTCTGGATGTATCTCGCTAATCATCTTCAGGAGCTTGTCTGCCTGCGCCTGCTTCCATGCCTTATAGTCGTCCCCACGTCTGCCCACAGTGGTATTCTCCCACCGCCGCACTTCATCAAAGAGCATCGGTGCCGTTACGAGAGCTTTTGTGGCATATCCCCCCTGATTATCCTCGGGAGGAGTCATAAACAGGAAGCCGAGCGGCCACGATTTATCGGCACAACCGAAGTTCCATATATCCTCATATTTAGTCATATAATACTCCGAGTGGTTGATATATGGAAAAGTATTTTTCTTGAATTTGATATACAATGAGAATGCAGAATAAGCATTCGGAATAGAATCAAGTCGGTTGCGGTATGCCTTAGGAAAGGCTTTCTCAGGCATAAGTCTAAATAATGAGCAAGGATGAATGGCAGAGATATAATGGTCGGCAGTATATTGCTTTCCGCTCTTTGTGCGCACAAATTCAATCTCCCTGTCGGCATTTACCTCGATCCATTCCACGCCATCACCGGTAATCACGCTACCGCCATTCTCCGTAACGACACCGGCAAGCAAATCCGCAAATCTACTACTGCCGCCGACGAAGCGACTTGCCCCGTTGATATACAGCACATTGATTATGGCATGGACATACGCCGGAGTCTGGTTTCCACGTCCGCCATACAGAGGATTCATATAAGCGATTATGCTGCGAAGCTTCGGGTTGCGTATATATTTGGCAATAAAAGCATCGGCAGACATAATGAAATTGTCGGAGTGTACTGGTATGCCACCCTCGTACGGCTTCAAGTTGAACAACGGAACCTCATCAACAATAGAGAATATCGCATCTACGTATGCCTTGAGGTTATCCTCTTCTTCAGGGAAATAATGCGATAAAGAGGATATAAAACCGTTGCGACCCTTGGCTATATCATAAAATGTCTTGTCTTCAGCAAAATAGAGTCTGTCGGTGCAATCGGCATTCACATCCTTTATATCTACCCTATTCATAATACCGAGATATTCGCATATACGGCGAATGTTTCCGCCGGGTTGCATACCGCCAATGACATGCATACCCGTGTCAAAAACTTCGCCAAAACGACGGAATGTTTGGAAGCCTCCGCCAACCGTGGCATTTTTCTCGAGTATTGTTACACGGAAACCTTCCTTTGCAAGAATTGCTCCAGTGAATAATCCGCCTACTCCACCACCAATTATCAATACACTCTCTTTCATCGTTCCGTCTCCTTTGCAATCTGTTCGTAAATGGTCTTTGCTGTTAGGAATTCGCTGCAAGTAACAATCGTGCCAACCAATACACCAAGCATACCATGGGAATTGATGTTCTGTCCTGTTTGGAAAACATTAGGAACCTTTGTACGCTGAGCCACACGATATGCGGCTCCCATATTCACGTCCTTTGCTATTCCATACATCGAACCGCCCTCTGTGCCTGTATAGTCAAGATAAGTAAGAGGCGTAGAAGTATAATAATCCTCTATATCATCACGAATTCCGGGGAAATGCTCTTCAAGGGTATCAAGCAAGCGTTCAGCCTTGCGATGTTTAAACTCCTCATAATCATCCCCTCTCCTACCAACATGTGTTCCTTTCCATTTTTCCACATCTTCCATCTGCATATACGACAAGACTACTCCTGTATCGGCGAACTGTGGATGTTCTCCCTGACAAAAGTGCATATACAGAAAACCTTTAGGCCATGTTTCATCCGTATAATGTTCGCAGTTCCAAGGCGAAGACTGATTATAGCCATAATAGTTATAGTTCATATACGACACACGATCTTTCTTGAATTTGATATACACAGAAAAGCTGCCCACCGTTTGCGGAATGGCATTAATACGCTTGCGGAATGCCGGACGAATAAGTTTCGTGTCGAGCATCTCAAGAGTTCGCATCGGATGAGTATCAGAAATCACGATATCGGCAGTTATTACATCTTCTCCGTTTATCTCAACTCCCGTGGCATGAGTATCATCGCAGATTATTTTTGTTGCCTTGCTTCTCGTCATTACCTTCCCTCCATATTTCTCTATCGTATGTTGCATTGAAATGGCAACAGTATCACTACCACCGGCAATGCGGAACGAACTTTGGTTATAGAAGTCCATTATAAAGGCATGGGTAGAGAATGGTGTTTTGCCTTTCTCAGCAGCATACAATGGCAGGTTGCCAACAAGTACATCGGCAAGCAACGGGTCATCAATAAGTTCCGCCATAACATCATCAATGGAACGCATATTGTATTCCATCGCAACATGCGAATCGGTCTCGGCATATTTCAAAGAATGGAGCGATGAGGCATTGGCTATCATCTCCACCGTTTCGTAATACTTGCGGATATTATGACTTTGCCGGGGAAAATATTCACTCATCTGACGGATAAAGTTTTCTTTTCCTACAGGAAACTTATACCGCTTTCCGCAAAGTGCAACAACATCATATCCTTCGGCATCAAGTGGCGAAAGCTTTATGTCATCATACACCTCAAGATAGCGCAACAGCTTGTTCATAGTCTGTCCGTCGGCAGCACTGCCGATGAAGTGCATGCCGGTTTCAAACTTTGCGCCGCGTCGTTTAAAGCATTGCAGACAGCCGCCAACTTGGTTTGACTGTTCCAGCACAGTAACATCATATCCGTTTTTCAACAGTATGATACCACACGACAAGCCACCGAGCCCACTACCTATGATTACAACCTTCTTCTTTTCAGACATATTGCTCTATCTTATTTGTCATTTGTTCATACTTTATCTTATAAATACGCCGCAAGGTACGTGCCTGTGTCATGGTATCCCCCATAGCCTCAAGTTCTTGACGAGATATAGGATTATCAACATCTATCTGTATTGTGCCACAATTCAGATGATAGCTTTTCTTTGGAAGAATCTTGCCTGGACCATAAAGATACATTGGAATTATATCCAATCCCAACTGCTCAGCAATATAAAATGCTCCCTGATGAAAACGACCTATAGAACAATCCTTTGAGCGCGTACCTTCGGGATACACAGCTATGCTATAGCCTCTGTCCACGAGTGAGCGCAGATGCGGAAGCAAAGCCTCTATGCCATCCACTACTGGCAAATACTCGGCATTACGTATCAGCAAGCCATAGAAGGGATTGTTCCAAACCCAGTCTTTAGTCAGAAATACGATATTTGGAGTAAACACAAGTTGAGCCATAAGGTCGAGATGCGACTGATGGTTACAGATTATAACATTTGGTTTGCTGAAATCCACGCCGTCAGCTACTTTACTCTTGAATTTTGTTCCAGGTATGCCATGGTGAATTGTTATGAAACGGGCCACATGATATATCAACTTATGCAGTCCCTGACGCTTTCGCTCTGTCATCTTCCCTACTTTTATATATATCCAAACCAATGGTGTTATAACTGCCATTGAGAAGAAAAGGAAGAACAACAGCGAATATACCGTGCGCACATACTTCATCAAAAAACGAAATATACGACACGGCAAGCCGTAAACAACGGCAAGGAAACACAATACAGTATTGAGCACCGTAATACGGAAGAAATCCATTCCCGGACGGAAATGGCTCACACGCTCCTCCCGCGGCGGATAATACACATCCACCGGTATGGAAACTATCTCTACTCCATGCCATGATGCAAAAACAAGAAGCTCCAATTCTGCCTCGTAACGGGAAGTAAGCAACGACAAGCCTACAAGTTTGCGAAGCGGATAAAGACGATAGCCGGTCTGTGTGTCGGCAAGGCTTCTGCCAGTCTGCACATAATACCAAAAGTTACTGAACTTGTTTGCAAACGAACTTCCCTTGCTGCGATCCACACCATCGAGTCTGCGACTTCCAACAATCATTGCTCCTGGATGCTTTTTGTTAGCCTCAAGAAAGTTATTTATATCCGAGCCATAATGCTGTCCGTCGGCATCTAACGTAATGGCATAGCTAAAACCCATTTCAAGGGCTTTACGGAAACCTGATTTCAAGGCTGTTCCCTTGCCTTGATTTTCAGAATGTGTAACTACTGTTATATCATCAATGGCCGATAAAATATCCTTTGTACCGTCTGTACATCCGTCGTCCACAACGATAATATCAAGACAATATTGTTTTACATCGGCAATAACACGGGCTATCGTCGAAGCATTATTATATGTAGGAATAACAACACATACGCCACGTTCACGTAGCGTATGCATGTTCTCTGTAGTATCTGTTGCTTTCATACAAGCAATATTTTCATTGTTTTTCAGCACACACAAAGGATATCTTTGCCTTTACTTCATCAGCAGAAGCTACAGTCACCTGTGCCTTTACTATACCAGAGGCTGCATCTTCTGCAATCTTTCCTATACGGTAATTTACAGACGTAGATTGCCTTGGAGTAATGACAGACAAGAACTTCACATTCTTCACTTTCACAATTTGCAAAGTCTTCCCAAGCGTATCTTCAAGCAATTCCTGTGCTATCTGGATGATACACACACCGGGAGTTATCGGTTCACCGGGGAAATGCGCCTTGTATATAAAGTGTTCCGAATCAAGCTCTATATCATAACATGCCTCTGTCGCGGCAATGTTCTTTCCTTTTATATTATACAATTCATTCTTCAGTTTCATCTTTTAGCTCACTGAATTTATAGTCTATTTTATATTTCTCGTTGCGGTACTCGCCTTCACCCTGTTGGAGTTTATGGATAACCTTTCGCAAATCACTCTTCAACAACCTGCGGATATACCACTTATTGAGCATTTTTATCACACTGACAAGCTTCACCTTGTCCTTTTGCGGATTATACACAAAGTCTATCGCTGATATGCCAAACTCGTTGAATATACTTGCCTTGACATCCGTGCCGTCGTTATACATCACACAAATGCCACTGACATATCCTTTCGGCATCTCTATCATCGCCGAAGAACGGACCTTGTCTCCTTGATTTTGGGGATAAAGAGTCTGTGCCCCGGCAACTTCAGCACTGAAGAATAGAAGTATGGAACTAATTAACGCTGAATACTTTTGCATTTATCGAGGAATTTGTCTTAACGTTTGTCAGTTGTATTACCGTACGGTCGCCTTTTTTCTCTACGAGTTCTACCGTCGATACCATCTTCCTTGACTTGTTGAAATGCAGAACAATCCTCTGAAACATCTGTTTCATCTCCTTGCGCTGCGGAACAAGGGTGGCAATCCATTCTGAGTTTGTCGTAGCTATAGAAGTACGGAAATCCTTTTTATCAGAAAGACATTTCCCGACAACAGAATTCATCATGATACGTGCAATTTCCTTAAAGAACTTGCTCTGGTTCACATTTATCACATCGTTGCGCTTGCCTTTGCTAAGCAGCACCTTCGAGCCATTGAGCACAAAGGTATAAGTATAAGGCGAAGTATACTCCCAACGCAGTTTGTCGCTCTGCTGATAATACATCTTGCCGTGTGATACCATCTTGTCATTGAGCATCTTCATGTGTTTTGTCTGCACAAAATCACACTGCATGGTTCTCATTTTCGACGCTACAGCATTAATCTGCTGGATAATCTTGGCATCGGCTGCGCTCTGTGCAAAGGCTGCAGAAGCACAAACTAACATCAATACTAATGAAAGCAATAATTTCTTCATATTCATAATTACCTTATCATTATAGTATAACCATAAATCTTTATTCCCTTTTCTCTAATCTCTATTCTCTCTTCCAGAATCACTTGGCAATCAAGCAGCATCCGAATATTATAAACGCAATTCCTAACCACTTGAGCAATGACACCTCCTCATGAAAGAACACCATTGCAGCAATCATGCCGAATACATAGCTAAGACTAATCATCGGATAAGCCACACTGAGCGGATAGCGTTTCACGATATGCATCCAAAGAACAGAACTCGCTCCAAACGTCAGTCCGCTCATGGCAAACTGCCAGTTAAACAACGCACTCATCCAAAACTGTCTGTTCCAACCAAACGGCAACATCCTTGCAAGTCCGAACTTCAAGAACACCTGTCCTGCTGCAAGCAACGCACTCTGCGCTACGGCATATACCACTACTCTCCACATGACAATAACATCGATATAGAATGAACTGGAGTACTAAAATACGGCACACCAATTCTGTCGAGCATACTCTTTAATGTTGGTGTAGACTCATCGTGACATCCCACAAGAACAGTACGGCACTTGCCGCTACGGATCAAAAGTTCCGCATCCCTTATTGCCCATTCTAGCGAATCACCACGCTGACTATATGTCGAGTTGTATCCATGGCAACCAAGTTTTATAGCTATATTACTACCAATAGTATTGTGAGTGCTCTGCATGAAATATGTAGGACTGATACTCTCCTCTTCCTCAGCATCTATTTGGCGAAGCAACCGCTCCGTATTCTCCAGACATCCGTACGCCGTACCTGTTATCACCGCATCCGGCATTTCCACTCCCGCCTGTTCCAATGCCGTTAGAGAGGACAGCAGCGAACTTTTCATCAGTTTTCCCATACGTCTTGCAGCTATAGGCTTAACGTATTTGCGGATTTCTGACAATTCATCATCCGACGTGATTTCTACCTTTGACAGAACTTTTATCTTCATATCCGGGTTATATACAGCAATGCTTGCTACAGGCTTGTTCTTTGAAAGGATAAGCGATGTGTCATTGCCACCGAAACCAAACGAATTGCAGACAACATTGTCAAGCTTGATTTCGTCCACACCAAGTGTAGGTGTGATACCACCTTCTATTTGGTTCTGCCAACCGAGATTTGCAGGTACAAAACCGTATTTCATAGCCAACAGACAAATTACAGTCTCAATACCTCCCGATGCACTCGTTGTATGTCCTGTAAACGACTTAGTGCTTGAAACAAGGGGCATACACTCATCAAACACACGCTTCAAGGCAACACCCTCACTCTGGTCATTGTTTGGCGTTCCCGTGCCGTGAGCATTTACATACTGTATATCCTCCGGATGTAATCCAGCCATTGCCAAAGCCTCCTTCATCGCAAGATATGCTCCTTCGCCATTATCCGACGACGCCGTTTGATGGAAAGCATCACAAGCATTACCGTATCCTGCAAGATAGGCATGGATTTCTG
The DNA here is from genome assembly GCA_002298545.1 of Prevotella sp. UBA746. GTDB lineage: Bacteria > Bacteroidota > Bacteroidia > Bacteroidales > Bacteroidaceae > Prevotella. The sequence continues at coordinate 31,037 of DBKQ01000024.1, read as the reverse complement.
CTCCACGCTTTTTTGCATGCTCTTCAGACTCAAGAACGACAAAAGCTGCACCTTCTCCAAGATTCAGTCCGGCACGTGTCTTATCAAACGGTCTACACCTCTCCTTGTCGAGTATCATCAACGAATTAAAACCATTCAGATGGAAGCGCGACAGAGACTCGCTACCGCCAGCCACCACAACGTCTGCCTTACCGGCTTTTATCATGTTGGCACCAAGCAAAATGGCATTTGCCGCCGACGAACAAGCCGTAGATACAGTTGTTACATCAGAGAAGCAACCGAAGTAATCAGCAATCCGCTGTGTACTTCCGCCACAGCCGTGGTATTTCAGGAACGATAGGTCTTGCTCTTCAAGAATATTATGGAAATGTCTTTCCGTAATATCCATCGTTCCGACCGTAGTTCCGGAAATTAGAACAATACGGGTAGAATCTGTATCTTTCTTTTTAGGCAGAGAATCAGCAAATTGACGTATTGCCAGAATACCCATAAGCGAAGTACGACTTACTTCCTCTGTTTGAGGAATACAAAGAGCAGTCTTCATCTCGCTATTAGACATCTTTACTTCGCCTACAGGCAATTCCTTATGCTTAGACTGGAGAAACTGCATCTCGCCGATACCGCTATTTCTTGAGCGCAACGACTCCACGACCTCCGCCTCGCTATTGCCAATAGCCGAAACGATACCTTCTGCTGTTATAACTATATTCATCTCTGCCAAATGTTTATATTAGAACTTGTGTTTACTTTTTCCTGTTCTTGCTAACATAGTCGGCAATCGTTGCCACACTCTTGAAAATTTCCTTTCCGGCAGCAGGATTAGCAAGTTTGATGCCATATTTCTTCTCCAGCAACACGATAAGTTCAAGGGCATCGATAGAGTCGAGACCAAGACCGTCGTCGCCAAACAAGGCATCGTTTTCGTCAATCTCCTCCGGCGTCATCTCCTCAAGGTTCAACGCCTTTATAATCTCTTCCTTCAGTTCTTTTATCAAATCTTCCATTTTCCTTTTTTATTTTATAAGCGGAAATATACCCGCTACATTATTATACTTTATAAAGTTTTATTGTCTTCCTTTTCATATATACCGATATCGGCAACAAAGTTTCCGGCGTCAACATAATCTATCCATCCACCAATAATGCTCGTTGTATGTGGGTCAGAAAATGCAGTCTGCAATATTGCCTGCATCAGTTTCTCGTTTTTATCCGGAAGGATATAGAATGATGTCTCACCATAATATTTGTTGCGCATGGCAATCTCGCCTGTTACTATATTCGGCAGAGTATATACAAAGACAGAAGGACTCGGAAAATAATTCTCAGCATCAGCAATCGACTCCATATATTTTTTGTCGGAATCCACCGACGAGGAGTGGTTGAACAATACCGTCGCCCTATCTTCCCTCTCTTTGAAACGCTCCATATCTTCCGTTTGCAGAAGCAATTCAGAGGCAACGAATCCAAGGCGGCTTAGTCCGTCCATCTTATAGAATTTGGCATATTCGCCAATCCTTTTCTTATATAAATTGGTGAGAAGTTCTTTTCCTTGACCTTCCGTTTCTATATCCACGCCGTCAACAGATACGCTGTGGGGAGTTATATTGACAGAATGTTTGCGACTGAACCTTGTTTTATAATCAGCCTCATCATCCGTCATATCCTTACTTATCCATACAGCAGCATTACATCCGCCAAAGCCTGAGAGCATCTTTATGAAATCACGCTTATCCGTCTTGCTACCATTTGACGAAATCATTATGTTGCCCGATACGCCAGGCTCTTCAAAGCCACGCGTTCCGATAACATACCCATCGTCAGCTGCAAGCATCGACAAAATAAGTTCGAGAATTCCGGCAGCCCCCATAGTATGTCCGAAATATCCTTTCAGAGCATTCACTGGGATATCGGTGTATCCCATGCGCTGCAAGGCAACAGACTCCATTTGGTCGTTGAACATGGTTGCCGTGCCATGAGCATTCACAAAGGCAAGTCTGTCTTTACTTTTACCGCCGACGATGCGGCACAAAGCCCTGTAAAGTCCCTCGCCTTTTCTCGACGGAGCACTAACATGATAGGCATCATTGCGAACGGCACCGCTTACGATATTCCAATCACCATTGCTCTGCTTTTCCCTGCTCATCACTACAGTTGCAGCAGCCTCGCCAAGGTTAAGTCCAAGACGCTCTATGTCGAACGGCCGGCATTCTTCCGGCGACAACGCCTTGAGCGACTGAAAGCCGGAAATGATAAACTTTCCCTGTCGGTCGGCTCCACAAGCTATAACATAGTCATATGCGCCAGCCTCTATCAGACGTTTGCCGAGAACAACGGCAGCCAGTCCGGAGATACAGGCATTGCACACTACAATAGGTTCTGTAGGTATATTCAGATATTTTGCTATGCGCCTTGCACTGTCGGCAGGAGACGTCAAATCCGTGTTGCCCTTCGTTGTACTGAGAATCAAAACCGTTTTTCCATCGGAAACGGAAATTCCACTATTCAGAATAGCTTTTCTTGCAGACACAGCAATAGACGATTCAAACAGTGTAAGTCCGGAAACGGCAATATCCTCATTCTGAGCTTCGCTGAAAAGCGACGCACAGAAAGCCTCGGGCACTCCTCTGCTTCCTGCCGGATAAACGGCGAGTGCTGATTGTCCTTCTTTTACAGCCTCATAATTGGCGTTAGAAGTGTAGCCGAGAGGCGATAATATATTATGTCCTATTATATATGCCATGTTTTAGTCAAGAAAATTACAGGAGTTTACTCCACCTGCCCCCAGCGTTTCTTCCATTCAAGATAGAAAGGGGGATTGTCCCAAACAAGATTGTAGTCGGTATCCATGAACACCTGTACGGAATGCCCAGTTGCAAGAATGGAATCATCCTTAGGGTCATGAATCTCATAGTCAAAAACTATCTTTGCAGCCTCTGTAGGACGATATATAATATCTATTCTCGGGCGCATTTCATAACGTATCGGTTTCTTGTAATGGAATGTGAGTTCCACGAGCGGAGCAAAATATCCATGCTTGAAGAATCCCATATATTCAAGGTCGTACTCCTTGCCGAAGGCCTCTCGTGCATCCTCGAAATAAAGCGGATAAGAGCCGTGCCATACCACATTCATCGAGTCCACCTCGCTGAAACGCACATCAAAGAATTTTGAAGTTTTCAATTCTTTCATTTCTCCGTTCCTTCCTTTAGTGCAATTTTTATCTCTGTCGTTACAAGCAACTTTCCGTCACACGTTACCTCTGCCTTGGCAAGAGTCATTCCAAACACGCTTTCAAGAACTTCAACACGTGTAGTAATCGTATCGCCAGCTTGAGGGAGAGCCATTACTTCAAGATTGCGTATTGCTCCGATAAAGCCAAGCTGTATCCCTTTCTTCAAGATGAACCTGTTTACATATCCAATGCGAACAGCACAGGTTTGGGCGATATTCTCTATCAGTCCGGAGGCACTGAACAAGCCATCATCAACAAAGATATTGTCTGCCTTGATTTCAGTTTCCGTCTCCGTTGTCCGTTCATCAAAGTGAATCAGTCTACCTACCATTACAAACGGCTTCTGCTGTGGCAGAAGCTCATTAATGTCAATTGAGCATAAAAGCTCACGAGTTGGACTGTTAAAATCAAATTCCATAATATTCTTTTATTAGCCGGTCCATTAAAAAATGTCAGCCCCAAAATTCGAAATAGTTATACCACTGCGTCGGATATCTTCTTACCATACTCTCCAGTTCAGCCACATAGCTCTCGGCAAGTTGGCGTATCTGCTCCTTGCGGGGAGCGGTTTTATCATAAGCAAGTGGAGTAACGTATGCCGTATAGCCCTTCACTGATGTTTTCATCACATTGATAGCAACGACGTCAAGCTCACGCATTGTTGCCGTCTGGAACGGTCCGACAGGGAACTTTGCCTCTTTGCCGAGGAACTTCAAACTTATGGTCCTTGGCGAACCAAACACGCGATCGGCAGGCATACTCACAATTTCATTATTAGCCAAAGCATTGTTTATCTCGAAGAGATGGCTCATGTCTCCCTTTACAGGAATCATACGGATATGACCACCAGCAAGCAACTTGCTGCGCTCTGCCATCACTGTGGCTTTCTCACCACCGAAAACGAGTGCATTCATTTGCTTCTGTCTGGTGCGCAAGCTATAGCCAGCCATTTCGAAGTTGCCGATATGCGAGCTTAACTGCATAAAACCAGGCTCTGCGGTTTCAAGTCTGTCAAATACATCCTTGCCTACTACATCCACACGGAAGTGCTTACCGGCATACATGGCAAACTTGTCTATCACGACCTCGCTGAAGCGACAGTGATTGACATATGTTTTCCAGAACGACCTAAGCGACGAATAACCGAAACGCTGTCGGAAATAGCGGTATATTATGCCATAGCTCGGATTGAGGACGAGACACACTGGAACTATGAACACATAGGCAAAGATATATAGCAAACGCACATCCATATATCGCAGACTTGCAATGAGATGTGTGTGCATCCATTGGTTGCCGAAGGTGGTTCCAGCCCATTCTTTCTTCTCGCTCTCCATAAGACTATGACAATATTCTTTTATTTTGTTCCTTATGCCACCTTGCTCTCTATGTAGTCGCAGAACTGCTTGAGGGTTGTTACGCCCTGCATCTCTTCCGGCTTGATTTTAAAACCGAAATTCTTCTCCACGATTACCACGATATCAACAAAGTCAAGGCTGTCGATGCCAAGGTCTTCCTTGAGGCGAGCCTCCGGAGCAATCTTGTCCTCGTCGATTTCGAGGTCGTCAATCAAAAAATTTCTTACTTTCTCTTCTATTAATGCTCTTTCCATTGTTATTATTATTTTGTTTGTTAGTTTTTTTCTTGGGAGAACTGGGAGGAATGGGAGTTCTAAGACTTATAGTGGGTTATAGGACTAATAAGACGTATAGGAGTAATAATTCCTCACTTCTAATTCCTAATTTCTAATTCCTAATTCCAAAATCGTGTGTCCCTGTCCGATGCCGTCGTGTATAGCCTTCACTTCAAGTCCTGCACGCTCCACCTGACGGATCATGTCGTCGGAGTGGTACATCTTGCTGTTGCCGTTTGCCATGGCGGTGAAGTAGACACTGGTCATGGTGAGGCAAAGGGATGCCGTTTCATATTTCTGACGGTTCCAGAAGGTCTCCATTATATATAATGTAGTATCCTTTGTCATAACTTTTGCCGCACGGCTCAAGATGCTGAATATCTCCTCTTCTGAAAAGCAGTCGAGAAACTGGCTCATCCATATAGCATCCCAATTGCCATTGGGCAGTTGGTTATTCTCGTCGAGGATATTTGTCGGGAAGCCACTGATGCGGTCAGCACCTGTCTTACCTTCGATATTCTTTTTCATCATACCGATTTGTCCTGGCAAATCCACGATAGTAACATTCACGTCCGTGTCGTAGTCTACACAGCGCAAGGCAAAGCGCCCTGTATTGCCACCAACGTCCATCAAATGCTTCGGTTTCTTGCCGAATACTATCTTCAATGCCTCGTTGAACGAGTGGTCGCTATAGAAATGGTCGAAGCCAAACCAGCTTTTCTGCACCTGCGGGTCGAGTTGTGAGAGTCCCTCATAGATGGTAGGCCAGTTGCCAAGCGTTTTCAGTCCGGCAGGCTTTCCCTGTTCCAGCGCCTCATCGAGATACAACAGTCCGCGATAGTTCACATCGTGGTTGAAGTCCAAGTTTGCCCTCGTCGCCTCGTCGGTAAGCAGAAACCAGCCGGTCTTCGACAGACTATATTTGTCCGTCTCGGTATCTACAAGTACCGTTCCGGCACTGAGCGAAGCCTCGAGCAGGATTTTCAAGGCATAGCGCGAGAGTTTAGTCTTCTCCTGCAACCCCTCGATAGTCATATCGTTGTCGCGAAGCAAGTCGAGGATGCCATATTTCAGCATAAGACGCGACACCTGAAAGATTACCGGTGCCCAAGCTATATATTCAGCCTGTCGCTGCGCCTCGTAAGCAGATAGCTGCTCCTTGGTGTAGCGGTCGTGTTCGGATTTGAATAGGTTCATAGTATTTTTTATATGTACAAATATGCTCTTCGGCACAACAGCATACTAATATTATTTATTTCTAATTCTTAGCATTACGAATAACTTTTCTCATAAAAGAACCACATTTCTTCGAAGTGGTTTTTACACCATCTTTAATGAGATTAAGTTTTGAGCCAAAAGTGCCTCCACTACCATGAATTCCAACAACATGTGCTTCAATGTTTTCACCATTAATCAAATCTGCAGTACAGACAAAATTTCCTTTCGTACTTATAGAAACAACATTTATTCTTAATAGCCAAGGTGTTTCCGACTTGTCGGTTATCAAAATTATCCCATTTATCTTTTCTGCAATGCAACTAATAAAATCAGCAACGATATCTGGTTTGTCGGTGTACCAATCCTTCTCATATTCAGAAAAAGCCTTCTCGTTCATACCATGTATTGATGCATGAGAAAAATCCAAATCTAAAGCTAATTTATCTACATTCTTTAACCCATCGAAAGTTCCACTTTCTATTCTTTGCGAAAATGTATTTAAAACAACACACAAACAAAAGACCAACGAAAATATTTTCTTCATGACTTTATAACTATAAATGGTTAAACATTATCCATTAAAACTTCTTCAACACCAGCGCCGAGTTTGTTCCTCCGAATCCGAAGGAATTGCTGAGCACTGTATTAATCTCTGTATCCACAGTCTTTGTGGCAAGGTTGAGTTTCTCTGAGTGTTCATCAGAATTTTCAAAGTTGATGTTCGGCGCAACAAAATTGTTCTGCATCATGATGATGCTGTAAACTGCCTCTGAAGCCCCAGCCATCCAACACTCATGACCTGTCATTCCCTTTGTGGAGGAGATGAGAGCATGCTTGCCTTGGAACATACGGTTGAGGGCTATCGCCTCGTACATATCCCCCTGATGGGTACTTGTAGCATGTGCATTGATATAATCAACGTCGTCTTCCTTTATGCCTGCCATATTGAGGGCACGCGTCATGGCAATCACGCTACCGTCGTCTGACGGCTGACTGATGCCGCCGCCGTTGCTCGAAAAGCCGTAGCCCACAACTTCTGCAAGTATCGTGGCACCGCGAGCCACGGCATGGTCGTAGTCTTCAAGCACGAGCGATGCAGCTCCGCCGCCCGGCACGAGTCCGTCGCGGTCGCGGTCGAACGGTCGACTCGCCTTTGTTGGCTCATCCATGCGCACGGAGAATGCTCCGAGAGCATCAAACGATGCCATAGAGTAATAGTTAGTTTCCTGTGCTCCACCGCAGAGCACCACATCCTGCAAGCCCTGCTTAATGAGCATAAAACCGAGTCCGATGGAGTGGCTACCGCTTGCACATGCCGAACTTACGGTGAAGTTCACGCCGCGCAGATGGAAGATTGTGCTGAGGTTCATGTTCACGGTGGAGTTCATCGACTGGAAGATGATACCATAGCCGAGCATAGCCGAGTCGTGTTTCTCGTCCATTATCTTAGATGCCTCGATAACGGGCTTTGCCGACGAGTCGTTGCCGAAAATGCATCCCACCTCGTTATTGAGCAAGTATTCGTCGTCCATGCCAGCCTGTTTGAAAGCCTGCACGCTCGACATGTAGGCATATTTTGCCTCCTCTGACATTCCGGCACGAGTGTGTCGGTCGAGCATCTGCTTTGTTATCTTCGGCTCCTCCACGATGCCCGTGAGAGCCGAGCGATAACCGTATTCAAGGCGTTCCGGCTGTATGCCGATGCCCGACCTTCCCTCATACAGGGAGTTCTTCACTGTCTCTATATCGTTTCCCAGGCACGACCATATACCCATGCCGGTAACTACTACTCTTCTTTCCATTCTTTCTATAAGTTATAATCCTCCACTAACTTTTATTACTTCTCCCGTGATATATGCTGCCTCGTCGGATGCAAGGAAGTCTACGAGTGCCGCAACTTCCTCAGGCTGTCCGAACCTGCCCACTGGCACCATCTTCTTCAATTCGTCCTGTGGCAGATCCCTCGTCATGTCGGTCTCGATAAATCCCGGAGCCACGGCATTCACGGTTATCTTCCTTGGTGCCACTTCCTTTGCCAAAGCCTTTGTTGCCCCGATGAGGGCAGCCTTGGCTGCACTGTAGTTCACCTGTCCGGCGATGCCGTCAAGCCCCGACAGCGATGTCATGTTTATGATTCTTCCTCCCCGTTTTCTCGGCATCATGTGTTTGAGCAAGCGACGGGTGATATAGAAGAAGCCGTTGAGATTGGTGTCGAGCACCTGGTGCCACTCGTCATCGCCCATCATGAACATCACATTGTCGCGACGCAGTCCGGCATTGTTCACGAGAATTGAGAACCAGTCGTCGGGATGCTCCGCCTCCCACTTGTCTATCGCAGCCTCTATCGCCTTAGGGTCGGATGTATCAAACGGCAACAGCTCTGCCTGTCCGCCCTGCTCCACGATTTCCTCGGCAACGCTGCGTGCTGCTTCATGATTGCTGAGATAATTTATCACTACGGGGATTCCGCGCTTTGCCAGCCGTAGGGCAACTGCCCTACCGATGCCACGTGAGCCTCCTGTCACCAGTGCATATTTCATTGTTATTATTATTTATCTGTTACGTTGTAATTTGTAGATGTAGTCGAGTCCGTTTTTGGTAAACTTTTAGTTTCTTCAATAGCGAACAGTCCATACATAATAATTTTCGTTGCAAATATAAACATATTTTAGGAAATAAAAGACAATAAGGGAGAAAAATAGAAAAAATTATTAATCTTTGCAGACACAAGTGCATCTGACGGAATTTTATCGGTGGCGACAGATGCACTATTATTATAGAATAAGCTTTTATAAAATCTATAAGAAAAAGCATAAAAAAAATACGAAATGTTTTTTGTAATTTTACCCTCACACCCTCACACATCCCCTTGAAAGCCTTTATAAATCGGGGTTTCAGAGGGTGAGGGTAATGGTGAGGGGTGTGAGGGGTAAGTTAGGGTACAGGCTCAGGATTGTAAAAGATATCAAATAAATACTGTAAACGTCAGCAATATCTATATTACAAAATTGTTGATGAAAGCTTGCCGACTTATAAAAAAATATATACCTTTGCAAAATAGATATAGGAAATACTCAAAGTACAACAGCATAAGGTGTAACTGTATAATTCAACATTCTTGAACCTCACGCACACATTCCGTTAAAAATCTGCCAAAAAACGCATAAATTATATTGTCCATTTCACGACAATACTTATTTAATATTAAACGTATATACAAAATATTAAGCGAATACTTAGATAAAGATTCTTACGGAATAAGAATGCTAAGGACTATAGATGAGGAACATTCAGCTTGGCTCCACCCTTCTTGCACACACAATACTAATAAAAAAACATAATCGTTGGGAGCCAGACATAAAGTATGTAAAGAAATGAAAAAACTATTATTTACGATTGCTACTTTTGGTTGCATGGTATCAACTTACGCACAACAAGTAACAGCTTCAGAACCAGAGTTCATCAACAGTTATTGCGTTTTAACAAGTGACTCCACATTTGATACTCTACCGAAGGAAGACGGAATAATCTCGAAACACCAAAACAAGTTTGGAAAATTCGCAAAAATTGCAGGAGCAGTCGGTGACCTTGGATTTGCTGGTGGTGCAATTGGAGCAAGTGTATCAGGAAGTGCTTCTGGTATAATTGGTGGTCTTCGAGTAATGGGAACTGCCGCTAGTGTAGGAGAAGCAGCTAATGCAGTGAACACACTCGCAGGAGCTGAAGGAATGGATATTGCTTTTTCTGGAGGTAAGTCTGCCTATATAATTAAGGATGCAAGCAGAGGTGTTAGACTTCTTATCAAAGGAGAAAAAAATGAATACGACCCGATGGAAATTTATCGAATAGTACGTTTCAAGACATCAAAGAAAGACAGAAGAATACAATGGATGGAATTCAAACCAGCATTGATAGGTAGTTCTGAAACGAAAAAAAGAGGATATGTAGCTTTCACTGGTCATAAATATGGCAATCAAAGCTATCTATTAGAAATACCCGCATCTGAGGCTGAACCTGGAGAATATGGTATTTTCTATATGTCAATTATTACAGCAACAGCCATTCCCGTAGGAACATTTAGTATTTCAAAGTAAAAAGAATCCTTCACAACAACTTTATATCCACCAAATAGATAGAAGGTTGTGTGAAGGATATTCTCATTTTTATATTGGTTCTTCGTCAATTTTTCCCTCACACATTCCCTTGAAAGCCTTTACACATCGGTATTTCAGAGAATAAGTGAAAAGCCAAGATTGTAAGAAACTGTCAAGTAAATCCAGTAATCGCAAAAGCGATAATCTGTGGCAGTTGTGCAAAGAAGGTGCAATTATGCCGCACTTTTGGTGCAGTATGCAAACACTGCAAGCAAATGCATCAAACAGCAGCAAGGATTAATATATTTAAGTTAATGATTAAGTTCTTCCCCTCCCCCGCCTTCCCCTCCGGGGGCGGAGCAGTTACCTTTAATGGCTAAAAAGACTTGCATATTTTTCATTATTTATTCGATAAACAAGTCGTTAATAATAATCATATAAATGTTGGTGGTATAAAGTTACTTATTACAGTTGTTGTTGTCAATGAAAAATTTATTTTTCTTCAGATAATAAGAGTAACAGCTCCGCCCTGCTTAGAGACAAGGGGAGACGGGGGAGGAGAAAACAAAATCCGAAAGTTTAGTTAATTATATCTTGGCATTTTAAAGACAATACTTGATATTTTCGTTTTTTATGACTAACTTTGCACAATAATATAATAAGGGAGCATCATGACACATAGCGGAGAAAATTACATTCGGTTTGACTGGGCAATGAAACGCCTGTTACGCAACAAGGCTAACCATGCCGTGTTGGAAGGGTTCTTGTCGTCGCTGATTGGGAAAAAGTTCAAAATCGAGCGGTTTCTGGAGAGCGAAAGCAACCAGGAAGACGAGGAGGACAAATACAACCGTGTGGACATTCTCGCCGAAAGCGAGGATGGGGAACTCTGCATCATCGAGGTGCAGAACAGTCGCGAACTGTCGTATTTCCACCGAATGCTCTACGGGGTATCGAAGGCGATAACGGAGTATATCGGATTGGGCAAGCCATACGACGAGGTAAGGAAAGTATACTCTATAAATATCGTTTACTTTGAACTCGGTCAGGGCAAAGACTACGTTTACCACGGGAGGACTGAATTCCGTGGAATACATGAGCCACACGACGAACTGAAGCTGTCGGTTAGACAGAACGAAAAGTTCTTCGGCAACAAGGAAAAGGATATTCTGAAGAGGAAAGGGGCTGCCGATGTGTTTCCTGAATATTACGTGCTGAGAGTGAATGACTTCGACAAGGTGGCGAAGACCCCACTTGACGAATGGATTGAATTTCTGAAAACCGGCTCTATCAGTTCTAAGGCTACTGCTGCCGGACTGACGGAAGCTCGCGAATGTCTGCGTGTAGACTCTCTCTCTCCATCAGAAAAGCAGGCATATTACCGCCACATGGAATCCATTAGACATATGAGAAGTCTTTTTGACACAAGCAGAGACGAGGGCTATCAAGAAGGTAGAGAGGAAGGATTTGAAAAAGGAAGAGAAGAAGGACTCGAAAAAGGAAGAGAAGAAGGAAGAGAAAAAGGAAGAGAAGAAGGAAGAGAAGAAGGAAGAGAAGAAGGAAGAGAAGAACGCGCCTTAGAGATAGCCCAAAAGATGAAATCTTTAGGACTCACAAATGAACAGATAGCTCTGTCAACGGGACTTTCTATAGAAAGAATTGAGAAATTGTAAACATAAAAATCCTTCACTACAACTTTCTATCAGTCAAACAGATAGAAATTGAGTGAAGGATTTTTTCATTTTTTATTCTAATCGAATTTTTATTCATCTGCTTTCTCCTCAAGCGAGAATTGACTGCTACCGTCGAAGCAGTGGGTGCAGACTTGACACTTGGGCAACCCGATGGCAGCAATAAGCTGTTCGATGGTATTGAACTTTAGGGATGTCAGTCCTAAGTCTTTACGGATTGCCTCTACCATACGCTTGTATTCGGGCGAATCGGTAGTGGCATATTTATCGAGATTTTTGTTGGCATCGCCCTCAAACTTCTCTATCATGCGACGGGTGATAAGTTCCATATCGCTCTTAGATGAAGTGAAGTTGATAAACGGACAGCCATAGACGAGTGGCGGACAGGCGATTCGCATGTGGCATTCTTTAAGACCTGCCTTGTCGAACAGCACTTTTACATTGTCGCGCAACTGGGTTCCTCTGACGATAGAATCATCACAGAATAACACGCGCTTACCGTTAAGCATCGCCTTGTTGGGGATGAGTTTCATCTTTGCCACGAGGGAGCGCATTTTCTGATTGCTCGGGGTGAAGGAGCGTGGCCATGTAGGGGTGTATTTTGCTATGCAACGCTGATAGGGCACGCCCTTTCCGGCAGCGTAACCCATGGCCATTCCCGTGCCTGAATCTGGTATACCGCTGCAGCAGTCTACTTCCACAGGGTCGGTTTTGGCAAGGTTGTATCCATTGTCGAAACGTACCTGTTCAACGTTTCTGCCCTCATAGGTAGACGTGGGGAAACCATAATATACCCAAAGGAAGGAGCAAACCTGCATCTTCTTGTTGGGTTGGCGCAACTGCTCCATGCCATCGGCTGTTATCTTAACGATTTCGCCCGGCCCTACTTCGTAGTCCGTTTCATAATCGAGGTTTGGAAATGATGTGGACTCGCTCGAAGCGGCATATGCCCCGTCTTTCTTTCCTATAATAATCGGTGTGCGCCCCCATGAATCGCGGGCACAGATTATCCCGCTCTCCGTAAGAATAAGCATTGAGCATGAGCCTTTGATATGGCGGTACACGTTCTCTATACCTTCCTTGAACGATTTGCCCTGTATGATGAGCAGGGCAACAAGTTCTGTTGGGTTTGTGCTGCCAGATGACATCTCGGCAAAGTGCATGTTCTTGTCGAGAAGCTGCTTTGTGAGTTCGTCGATGTTCACGATTTTAGCCACCGTACAGATGGCGAAGCGTCCGAGATGAGAATTCATAATCAGCGGCTGTGCATCGGTATCGCTGATTACGCCGATTCCGGATGTTGCACCCTCAAACTTGTCGAGACTTGGCTCGAACTTGGTGCGGAAATAAGAACTCTCGAGATTGTGGATGGAGCGGACGAAGCCTTTCTCCCTGCTGAATGTTGCCATACCGCCACGGCGGGTGCCGAGGTGCGAGTTGTAGTCGGTGCCATAGAAAAGGTCTGCCACGCAGCTTTTCTTGGCAATAGTGCCGAAGATGCCTCCCATAATTTTATTTACCTATTGTTTTTTATTGAATTGTTTTTATGGGGTACAAAGATAATGCAAAAATCCGATTAAGCGAATAGAATGATAAACAATTATCATTCTTGAGCGTGAGGTTTTTATTTTAAATCGAGAGAAGAACGAAATTAATTTGTTCATTATCTCGCAAGATTACGCTTTTTTATGTACTTTTGCAATGATTTTTTGATTAGAAATTTTGTATGAAGGATAGGATTGTTATGTTTTGCTGGCAGCATTTGCTGCTGCTCGTTTCATTGTGGATTATGACGGCAGGCGTTGCCGTTTGCGTAAGGTCGATGCTCGGCTCGAGCGTAATCAGCGTTTTGCCCTATGTTTTTGAAAGTGCAGGAAAGGAAGCGATGGTTCCACAGCTTACTATCGGACAGTATACTTACATCATGAATGCCCTACTCGTTGTAGGTCAGATTCTTGTATTGCGACGCAAGTTTGAGCCCGTACAGCTATTCCAGCTTTTGGTAGGTTTCGTATTCGGTTCGCTAATCGACTTGAACATGCTGCTCACAGAATGGCTTTCTCCCGATTTTTTGTGGCAGAAGATTGTAGCACAGGTGGCAGGGTGCACAATTCTCGGCACGGGAATAGCCCTTGAAGTAAGATGTGGCAGCGTAACGATGCCGGGCGAAGGATTCCCTGTAGCCATCAGTCGTGTGAGCGGAGTGGAGTTTCCGAAAGTAAAGATATGTGTTGATACAACGCTCGTGGGCCTCGGCATAATCGCCTGCTACGGATTTTTCGGTGAGTGGATATGGCATATCGTGGGCATAGGCACTCTGTTTGCCATGTTCTATGTGGGTATGGTTGTCAAGGCTGTGGCAAAGCATCTCGGATGGTTTGACAGAATTCTCGATTATAAACCAGGATTCAGAAGGTATATATACGGACTGGCGAGGTATATATATAAAACAGCCCCCTCCAGCCCCCCAAGGGGGGAGGGAGCCAATCAAAATAAGGATTAGTCTGTAAACAGAAGTGTTGTGAAAGGACGTAGGAATACGGAAACTCCATTTCCAGGAGCTTCGTTTATTGATCCGTTCTTTAGGTACATCCCGTATATTTTTCCAGAGCCATTGTTGAAAAGATAGAGCCTCATAGAACTGGAAGTGCCAACCGACATTGTCTGCATTCCCAATGCCGTAAGATTATCATTTATCGTTGTAATATTGTCTTTCACGTAAGTTATCTCTGATAATGAAGGCAATCTCCAGTCTACGATGCCGTTTACATTTAGTTTGTCGAGGATAGCATCTGTTTCTGACTTCATTCCGCTTTGATCACCTTTTGTATATTTCCATTCATTGTATTGCTCCGGTGCGATTACCGTTACATTGGTCGATGCTCCAATCTGCTCTGTTTTCAATACATAACAGCCTTTGTATAATGTTCCAACATGCGGAACAGTCCCCTCAACAACGGTGCCACCTCCAGGCTCATCGCCACCGCCATCAACAGTAAAATTGCGTTCGTCAGCATCAAACGACCAAATATCGTTGCCCGCCCAGTCTACTCCATTTATGCTGCATTTCAGTGTAGGCTCTTTTACCTTCAAGTAATTCACGTTTATCGAGACTTTATAATTGGCAACGAGCGGTTTCTGACTTGCATAAGTAAAGGTCTTTTTCTTACCGTCGGCAGTCGTGAACACGAACTTCACCGATGGATTGCCTACACTCGGAAGGAGGAAGAGATTGCAATCTGCAGTCCATGTCGTACCGCCATCTTGTTTTGAGAGATTTATTGTCTGCGAAGCCTGCTCACCGGAATAGTCGCCAGAGAGCGTTATATTTTCATATAGCGGACTGAGGGTTGCAGATATCCCTGTAACATCATCCGGAACATCGGTAATATTTACAGCTGTAAGCATCAATACTTTACGTTGCATCAAGAGCGTAAGATCTGAATCTTCGCCATCAACGAGAGTTACATCACTTGTTGCGGTCATCAGATCAGAATGTTGTTTGCCTCCGTTCAAGGCTATGATACTTTGCGGAGTGGCATCATCTTTCTTTGGTAAAGAATAGTCTGCGGAACCGGCTCCTGCCACGGCATACACCTTATATTTTCCAGCCTGTAACTTCATGTCGGCTTTCTCCGTTTCCGACTCAAGGGCTTTCTGTGCAATACATTTGTCCTGGCTGTCGAATACATATATATTAATAGGTGTAGCAACGGTCATCGTTGTGGTTCCGGCAGAAACAGCCTTTGTACGTATAGTAAGCTTATTGCTTCCAAGCTCAACATCTCCGGAATATCCATCAGCGTCTTTTGAACACGAAAGGAATGACAATACGACCATTAGAGCCATTATCGACATGGCATAAAGAGTTTTTTTCATAAAAATGTATATTTAGGTTAGTAATTTTTCTTGCAACCTATCAGCTGCATTTACTTTCATAAAGATTATGATATTATTTCTTTATATTTACAGCGCAAATATACTAAAAGATATGATACAATCAAATTTTATTACATAAAAAATCAACAAATCTACATAATAATATACTAAATATATACCTATTATATTGATATTTTCATGAATTCATATCTTATATGAAAAAAAAAGATTAACTTAGCGCAAAAAATATCAAAATATTAAATATCTAAGAAATAAATGAATAAGCTTGCAATAGTAATACCTACATACAAAATAGATTTTTTTGAGAATATGATGTCAAGCCTTGAAAAACAGACTTGCAAGAATTTCAATGTCTATATCGGTATTGATGCCAGTGACAGTGACTTTGAAGCAATCATAGATAAATACAATCAGACACTGAATATAAAATACAAAAGATTTGAAAACAATTTAGGCGGTAAAGACCTTGTTGCCCAATGGGAACGCTGTCTTGACATTATTCAAGGAGAAGAATGGATTATGCTTTTCTCAGATGATGATATGGTAGAGGAGCGTTGTGTTGAATTGTTTTACAACGAAATAAACAAGAACGACAGTATATATGACTTATACCACTTCAATGTGAAAGTTATAGATGAAAAGAATAATGTTGTAAGACTACCCAAACATTACCCTGACGTTCTTTATGCAACAGACTTTCTAAAAGCAAAATGTACAGCAAAGATTGAAAGTTTTGTTGTAGAATACATTTTTAAAAGAGAAACGTTTTTCAGCAATGGTGGCTTTGAACACTTTGATATGGCATGGGGAACAGATATAGCGACATGGGCAAAATTAGGTAGGAGAAAAGGCATAAAGACTATTTGTGGGGCGGATATATTATGGAGACAGAGCAATAAAAACATTACTCCAGACATGACCCCCGAAAAAATAAGAAGAAAGCTGTGTGCTGATTCTTGTTTCTTAATTTGGTGTAATGACAATTTTAAAGGAATAACAAAGAGTGATACATACTATTATATGTTCAGACTTATATTCCACTACTCTGAATACATAGAGAAAAAAGACTTGGCCGATACAGTCAAGCCTCTCTTCTATAAAACGAATATAGGAAAAGCGATATACTCTATGATAATGAAAACTTTTCCTTTATTAAAAAAGGTAAAAATACATATGCATCATTCGTCGTAGAAAATCTTCTTACGCTTTGGATACCCACAGAAAAAACCAGTTTTCTTCCAATACAAGAAATGACTGTGCAGAAAAATCCGCGCATATTTTTTATTGTTACGGGCTCGGCGTGTACCTTTATAAGTTATTTGGCAATGTGGATAATAGACTATCTCTAATCCCTTTTGGCGTATTCGTGTACACCAATCCAAATCTTCTGCATACATAAAAAAGCTGTCGTCAAGTCCTCCGGTCATCTCATACGCCTTTCTCGTAACCATAATAAAAGCACCAATAACCCAATCTACTGTTTGGATTTTTGTATAGTCCATACTTGTATCAAGAACACTTTCCTTATGAAAAATAATGCGTCTAAACTGTCTTGACAAGAAACGCGGCAACGAGACATACGGACGAGCTGTATCCTGAACACTACCAGCATAATCATGTATCATAGGAGCAACTGCACCAACATCAGGATGATTTTGCAAAAAAATAACCATTTCACCAAGATCAGAATCAATTGTACAATCAGGATTCATTATAATAAGATAATTACCCTTAGCCTCCTTTAAGCCTCGGTTCATAGCATAAGCAAAACCTCCGTTTCTATCATTAAAAATCCAGCGTACACGCTTGTCACAATCAAGCAACCTATGTTGTTTTGCTTTATCATAACAAGAATTTGATGAAACTATAATCTCAAAAGGTATATGCAAATTACAAGCAATAGAATTCAAGCATTTTTTTACTTCATCCTCTGAGAAGTATTCCACAATTACAAAAGACAAAAATGTATTCATTATTATTTTGCTATATAATTATATTCTTTATTCAATTCATCTGCAATTGCAGACCAAGATAAATAACCTGTTCCGTAATCTGATTTTATATTGTCATGATAATATTTCAATAATTTTGGACACGACAACAGACGGACAATATTTTCCACAAGGGAATCTATGTCTTTCTCTTTCACAATACAGCCATAGCGTCCATTTTCTACCATTTCCGGTAAACCACCTACGTTTGTTACCATAACAGGCTTTTCAAAAGCAAATGCCGACATAACAACTCCACTCTGTGTTGCATCAGTATATGGGCATACCACAAATTCCGCCCCCTTTATCAAAGACACCAGCTCATTATCCGGAATAAAACGATTTCGTATATCGATATAATCCTTTGCCTTAAATTCAGATATGTCAAAATGATACTCACCACCACCGGCTACGACCAATTTTATATCCGGAACAAGTTCATGTACTCTCAACATTGCCGGCAACAAATAGTCAAGTCCCTTATACCTCGATATTTTACCGGCAAACAGGATATATCTCATTCTTGAATCATTTTTCATTTCTGAGACTGTACGGAGATACGTGTAGCAACTTAAACGGCTCTCCACGACCCTGCTACTATCAATTTTATAATAGTCCACGAACTGTGACACTTGGGCTTTATTCAAGACTATAAGCTTTGGAACCAAAGCAAAAGCAACTTTTCTGCGAAGCCTCACTATAAACGTATCAAGTCCAGTATGTGGAAAAGGATCATGTACTGTCAAAATCATTCGCTTACTTAAAACATACAATACGAATTCATAGACATTCAAAGGCCATGCCACATGTATAACTCCAAAGCCTTTACGCAATAAAAAGAACAGCAACAACAGGTTTGTCCAAAAAGCCTTTATCTGCCATAGTTTTCCTGGAGTATTTACTACATAAAATTTTTCAGTATCAATGTAGCCATCATACTTTGAAAAATCCGGATATAGCTCTGTAGCCTTAAAGATTCCCATTTTTTTTGACATCTTTGAAACGCAAAAGCCTGGTCCCTTTGTAAAACGGGGTGTTACCTCCAGAAAATAAGTAATATCTGAAATTTTCTGAGCTTCATGCAAATATGACAGATCCACATCCGAGAGCTGTATTTTACCCAAATAAGCAATTTTCATAATTTAGTCTTTTATAAAACTACCATCAAAAAGCATCTTAACCAATTTATCCAAATCTTGGTTTTGACGAAGGTGAACCTTTCTGTATTGTTCCAAGCTTCTTGTACACAAAGAATCATACTGAGATTCACAAAATCTAAGTAATGCTCCATACATATCTGTTTCATATATTGGAGAGAAATATATTGGAGAATTCTCAAGCACGGCGGGCATAGAGCAAACATTTGAACATATAACCGGCTTTCTATATTTCATAGCTTCCAACGGAGGATAGCCAAAACCTTCAAAAAGAGAAGGATACAACAATGCATGGCAATGCATATATGCATGTTCTAAATCAGAAGAAGTTAGATGTGGTACAGGTACATGATTTTCGAACATTTTTGGCATAGAACCAACTGTCACGATACGATACCCCCGGTTGCCGGCATCCACAAAGGCCTTAAAAGCATTAACCATACTTAAAGCATTCTTCATCAGTCTGTCAGCTGAAACGATAAGAAAATACGGGACTTGACTTTTTATAACATTATCAAGTTCCTTACAGCTTATATCATCCTTTATATCGGGAACATCCTTTTCTGGCGCATAAAAAACATGGATACGATTCTTCAATTCTCTATAATTGTATTTTATAGAATTACGCGTATAGTCGGAAACAGTGACAATATCGGCATCATTGCTATTGAGCATAGATATCATCTGTTTACGCCGACTGCTAACATTTCCGACGACAATACGGGCCTTTAATTTCGACAAATACGAACGAATCAACTTATACGGATGCCCTAAATGCTTCAGCAAAAAGACATGAGATTTTGAAAGTTCTTCATCCGTAAGATCGTGAATCACTCCAACGACCTTGCAATTTAGTCTGTCAAGATTGCCTAAAGGCAAATCACAAAAAGCTTGCATACACGTGACAAACAAAATGTCTATATTATATTCATCTACAATTTCTCTCAATGTCTTGCCTTTGTAATCCACACATGTCACACGATTTATGCCACAGAGATTCTCACAAGACATTTTTTCATACCTAAATGTCTTGTCAGATGAATAAAGACTATATATATTTACATCAGGATAAGAATCAAGCACTGAAAGCATCTTGACAAATACAGCCTGTGCATATTCTGCAGCACCATTAAAGAATAGTGCCTGCGCCTCTGTCTGGTCAAATAAAATATTCATAGTTATTCGTCTTCTTGATAGGTTCTACGTAAAATTGTAACTCTCTCTTGATAGCTTTTGCTTCCAAAAAGAATATTGTCGTATTCCTGGCATGGCGTACCAATATTGCGTATTGTAATAAAAGAACAATATAAAAAAAGTAATACAGAAAGCAATATTCTGTTGTTTTTCAAATACAAGACATGAACGACATCCACCCAAAGAATCCAATAAGAATAATAGAACAATATGGATAGACGCGAACTTAAAGTTTTGAACTCCGCAAAAACAAAATACATGACAAGAAACATCAATAGACTATTGATAATAATTACATGATTTTCATGTTTCTCGAGAATTTCATCATAATACATAAAAACGAAAGCTACAATTCCCAAATTTTCAAGCAATCCAGTAATTGACAACTCTCGAGATGAAGTAATGTATTCTGTATATACTTCAACTTTACCGCCGAATAGTCCCTCTAATCCTAATACACGAACAATCATGGTAACTATGGATATGTGACTCAAAAAGAAAAGTACACAAGTCATTGCTACTCCCAAGAAAGCCCATCTGTTAAGTTTCTTATGTAATAAGAAATAAAGAGGGAAAAAAATTACCGCAGACATGTGAAACATCAATGCAAGGAAACATAAAGAGAAATATTTCAACGGCATACGCTTCTCTATATATTGAAGCGCATTCATAAATATGAACATACTTATTGCATTTCTCAAAAGGTTAAACATAATAACCAGTCCTTCAAAAGTGAAGAACAGCATAAATGCCAATGCCATATTGTCAACCTTACGATACCTCAGAAAACGGAAAAACAAGACAGAGTCTATCAAAGTACAAACAAATACAAGAAATGAGTAATCATTGAGAACTGTCTTGCACACTAACGTAAGCAAGGCAAACCCCGGCTCAAAAGATTTTGAGTTCAGAGGATCCCAATTCAACAACTCATCCCAATCAATTCTGTCAAGATATTCCGTATAGCTAAGCCAATCGGTATATACATATCCACGGAATGCAAAGAAAACAAAAAATACGAAAGAAGAAACAATATTCACCCACTTCTTACTATTATCATCGTCAACATGATCATAGTAGAAGGCACAAATGCTAAATATGATAAGCACAAAAATATATGGTATTGAATATGTCACAATTCCTTATTTTTATTTTTCCGTTTCGTTTCCTGTCTCGCTTTCAAGTTTGTTTTGTAATTCGCTTTCTTCTTCGTAATTCTTCTTCCGGCGATTTGTACATATTAGCCATAAAACATCAATAACCACACCGAACATAGCAAAAATAATTACGACAAAGGATCTAGGCGTACTTGAAGCCTTATATGGCATTTTTGCCTCAGATAATATAGTAAACGCAGGAGTGCGCTCCTGTATTTTAGCCTCGGCATTCTGCAGTTGCGTGTTCAATTGGCTCATTGTATTAAAAGCCAATTGCATATTATTCTCCAGCTCATCCCGCTTCGTCTGAAAACTTTCAAGCACAATATCCTGGTTTGCATCACAATAAGCAGCGTATTTTTGTTGAACTTTTGTATATTTTGCTTTTGCCTCAGAATATAACTTTTTATAATAGCTATAATCAGTACGAGCTTTCTTGGTTCTATAATCTGTTATATATGTCTGAAGTCTTCTTTGTAATGTATCAGCAAGAATAGCAGCGACAAGCGGATCCTGATCTTTCACAGAGATCGTAATAACACTTGTTTTCTTGTCTACCATACACATTATATTTCCAGAAATACCATCACAAAGTTCGGCTTCATCCCTCGACATTTTAAAAGGGTCAGCCTTGCCACTGCCAGCTTTTACTTTTTTTTTCATTAAACTTGACAACCAAACTTTCGGATATTGCAACAGAGAAATTTTTGTCTGTTTTGTCAAATGATAAGCATAGTCGCAAGTCATATTACTTTTTTCTGTCCTTACCGGAACAGAAAAAAGACTATGAATGAAATCATATGAAGTAAATAATTCAGGATATATCTCAGGATAAATAGCATCCATTCCCTTTCCGGCAGAATTAAGATCAACACCAAAATTTGATGCCATATCAGCCAAGCCTCCACTTAGGCCTAATCCGCCGGCCGACATTTCAGGAGCAAGTACTACTGAGGCTGTATATACCTTAGGAGTAGTCAAAGCAACAATAATTCCCAGAAGGACAGAAGATGTTACACAAACAGCCAAAGACTTTGGATGTTTGAAAATCTGTCCAACAATAGCCATAATATCAATTTCCTTTGAAGGTTTCATTTTTTTTGATGATTTATGTAAATAATATATTCCACCTACATTTATAGTCAAGACTGTGTATACGCTCTTTAATTTTTTTTGCCGGAATTCCGGCTACGACACTATAAGGTTCTACATCAGACGTTACAACAGCGCCAGCACATACAACAGCACCTTTTCCAATCTTTACACCTTGCAAAATAGTACATCCGATGCCAAGCCATACATAATCACATATCTCTATAGGCATGTATTTTCCTTTAAACGATGGTGAGTTCAGATGGTGTCCGCCAGTAACGATTTTAACATCATGTGATATTGAAACACTGTTTCCTATAGTTATTCCTCCACGTGCATCAAGCAAACATCCTCTGTTTACATCAGAACCACATCCTATTTTAAACAATCTTGGTGTCATGAAATACACATTCTTTGATATAAAAGTATCATTTCCGATGCTTATACCCATATGCTGTAAAAAAAATCTACGAACCTTCCATGATGCAACACAAGGCAAAACATCATTCAAAAAATACTCAAATATAAAATCACGCAGTAATCTAAAAGCATAACTCCGCCTAATATAAGTAGACAATAAGTTATCTAAATATTTAAAATACTTGCGTGGAGTTTTACCATATTGCGTAACTATTCTATAATTATATTTAATACTTTTGTACACATTATTAGAAGTTCCTTCAACCTCATATTTCTGTACGTCAACAGGAACTTTTATAAATTTGCAGCCATCGTGATACATTCTGTAAATCACATCATAATCCAAAGCAAATCCATATTCTTTTTTATCCAATGCAAAAAGATATTTTCTGTGAGTTGCAAGCCGAACCAAAGAGCAACCATGTCTATAAATAGCATGCGACTCTAATTCAGACAAATCATTTCCTGCCTCAACATGTATGTCTTCATCGTCAGAAACAGCTATTGCATTTCCAAAAACAACATCTGCCTTATCAAGATCCTCACATTGTTCAACCAAGTTTCTCAACGAATTTACCGAACAATAATAGTCACCACAATTCAGAATATTAACCCAATTGCCTGTAGCCTTGCTAATGCCCTTATTCATTGCATCAAACAATCCTTTATCCTTCTCCGAGCACCAATAAGCCAGGCGATCGGCATATTCTTTTATTATATCTGCTGTTCCATCCGTACTTCCACCATCTATAACAATGTATTCCTTATCCTCCCACGTTTGAGAGAAGAAGCTCTCCATCGTGGCACGAATATTCTTAACATCGTTGTAAACGACAGTAATAACACTTATCTTGTTTGACATTTCGTTCCTTTCTTTTATTTATTCCATATCCCCTTAGCCTTCTCTTTTATCAGAATGCAACACTGGTAAAAATGAATCGCAGCCATAAGGGCATAACATATAGCCATACACGCCACAATACCAATGATTCCCGAACTGCCGCCGAAGATATTGACAATAACCAGATATGCAGCAGTAAAAAATACAGAAGTATATATCTGCACTCTAATTTTATTCAGTCCGTTCAAAAGATACGTTACGCAGTTATTCAAGTTAAACATGCTTATATATAGGAACACTACAACAGAAACCGACAAAGGTACAGTAACTGCATCACCTACCCATATAGCATAGAAGAAATTACAAGTCATGAGCATCAAGACACCACCTACAACAGAAAGAGCCCATAATTTCATTGCCTTTTTAAATGTTTTGCTTATCCACAACATATCTCCTTTTACATAGGCATCTGTATAAGCGTTCCACATTGGCGATATAACTATCGTATATGCAATAGCCAACATATTGAAGAACTTATATGCAATATTATATACCGTAACGTCCGCGGGTCCGCAGAACTGCGTAATAAAGAGATTTGAGGAGCCGTATATTACAAGACAACTCGTAATCTGTATAAAAAAGAAGCCAAGTCCCTTACCTACAATTTTCTTGCCGAGTTTATAGTCAAGGCTCGATATAGACGGGCGAAGATACTTATACTTACTGAATACTGGTATTGCCGCCAAGACATATACAGCCACAGGTATCCCTGTAAAAGCAAGTACAACATACATAAGATTGCCTTCTGTTACTTTTGTCAAGACATATACAACGAGCAAAGCCAAGACACTTCCGGAAACGCTCAACAAATCATTTACAGCATATCTCTGCATCGCCACGAAGACAAGTCCGATATTTTTAACTACAAATAAGGCGAAAGTAAAAATCAAAGCTACTATAAGAACCTTTCTCAATTCTATGCCCGATACAGCATTAGTATTGAAAACAGAGTTCATGTCAAGCAACGACACCGGCACGATAGCAACAACAGCAATGATTAGAGCAAGTCCCAGAAGCATAATAAAAGTCGTTGATATATACGAGCGAGCCTTATCATAATCTTTCAAGGAAAAAGCCTCTGCAAGATAATTACGCATACCATTGCCAAGTCCGACATCAAAGAACGTAAACCAAAACAATATTGACGACATTGTAAGCCAGATACCATAAACTTCATTATTTAGATATCCCAAAGTAACTGGCACAATAAATAAAGAACAGCTCAGTCCTACAATCTTCAAGATTGCAGAATACAAGATATTGATACGCACGTTTCCGCTGCGCGCATCATCAGCCTTAAATATGTTCTTTATCTTTCTAAAAGTCATGTTATAATCATTTTATCTTATACTCCTCCACTCCCCTCGTCTCGGTAGAGAAGTTCAATCCTATCTTATAGAGTTTTCTCCTGTCCATCTGGAACGGAGCGGCATAGTTGCTGTCCTCAATCTGCTGCAGAGCCTCATCAGCCGATTTGTCGAGTTTACATTCTATTATATAGATGTAGTCATCGGTCTGGATTACAGCATCAATTCTTCCATCGCTCACGGGTCGCTCCACTTGGATATAGAATCCCATAATCTTGAATATGAGATACATCACGTTTTGGAAATACAGCTCGGCATTGCCCACTACCTTATAATCGGTGTCGGCAAGCATCGTTGACAATCGCTGCATTAAACGTTCCGGATTACCAGCCTCTATATCCTTGACAAACTCCACAATGAAATAAGGAGATTTGTCGCCTGCCGAGCTATAGCGCGGCAAGAGAAAATTCAAGAATCCCTGTTCCACTTCCTGATTCGGGAATCCAAGTTTGTACTTTTTAAAACGCTCATCATACCCCTTTATCGTGAGATAACCGCTCTGGTAAATCACGGGGATAGGATTAGTAGACATTGAGTCCACGCTATTGATAACATCGTCAGAGATTTGTTCCTTGGTGAGATCCTGCAACTCGTAGTGATGAAGTTTCAGCAGATCCACAAGGAAAGTCGGCGTACCGGTTTCAAACCAATAGTCGCCATATTCCAATCTTGCCATAGTATTAAGCACACTGAACGGATTGTAAATACCAACGCTACCCGGCTTGAAATGATATCCGTCATAACGAAGACGCAGTTCTTCGAGAGTTTCCTCTTCAGTCTTTCCTGTAGCTTCACTCAGTTCAGCAATACCTTCCTTGAAGTTCGCTTTCAGCTCTTTCTCCGTTATTCCGCAGATGCTTATATAGCGGTTGTCCATGGAGATATCCATAAGATTGTTGAGGTCGCTGAACACGCTGACCTTTCCGAACTTTGTAACTCCTGTCAGGAAAGCGAACTTGATGTATCTGTCCTGTGTCTTCAATACAGAATAGAAAGCTTTCAGCTCATTACGATAGTTCTCCTGCAGTTCCGCATCATGGAAAGTCTGGAGAATAGGTTTGTCGTATTCGTCAACAAGAATAACAACATTCCTTCCTTCTTTTTTTGCAGCCCTCTCCACAATTCCTTTGAAACGTAGGGCGAGAGTTGTTTCAGATTCCGACTTGCCATATTCTTTCTCCCAAGTGCATAGATAGTCGTTGAGTATGGAAAACAAGCTACCACGCTCTCTGAAGTTAGCTGTATTCAAATCTATATGAAATACAGGGTATTTATACCAATTCTGCTCCATATCATAGATGGCAAGTCCATCAAAGAGTTCTTTCTGCCCCTTAAAATAAGCTTCAATAGTTGAAATCAGCAGACTTTTTCCGAATCTACGCGGTCGGCTGAGAAAATAGTATTTACCTTCGTCAGCCAACTTGTAAACCATGCGGGTTTTATCCACATAGGTAAATCCACCATTTCTTACTTCATCGAAATTCTGTATTCCAATAGGATATTTCATATTCCGTCCTCCCCTATACCTTATTATAATATATTGGCAAGCGTCGCAATCATCGTAGCAATAGAAGCCACAGATGTTCCGATAGTCATTGTCTCGGCAATGCTCATCTTAGTTGTAGCCTTAGCAGGAACAACGATTTCGCAACCTGGCATTGGTTTGGCATTGTGAGAAACCTTTGCCACAGTACCGTTCATATATATAATGTAAGACTGACGTTTCTTTGCCTTGTTGCTGAATCCACCTGCCTGGTCGATATAATAGCTTGCCTTTTTGCCTTTGACGAAGCCAACGGTGTTAGGATACATCACCTCGCCGTTAATCTTCACCGTACCGGTATACTGCGGAACAACGATTCGGTCGCCCTCGCGAAGCACGATATCCTCGTCGCCTCCCGGATGAGCAATAGCCTTGTCGAGCTCTATACCAACAGAGTAAGTATCCTCAATCTGGAACTTCCTCAACCTTTCGCTGTTGGAAAGGTCTACCTTCTGTCCTGTCTTTGCAGCCTCCTCGGCAGCCACCTGTTCATACTGTTCGAGAGCCATTCTTCGAGCAGCCTCCAGACGCTTGCGCTCACTCTCGTTTATACGTCTTACGAGAGTTGCTCCGGCAGCATATCCACGGTCGTTCACACCTCCCGCAGCCTTGATAACATCACTCAAGCGAGTATTATTTTTGGCAAGAGTGTAAGTACCGCTGAACATAACCTCTCCGTCAACCGTAATATTCTGCTGCTTAGAGAATCCCGGACTCTTGCGCACATACACCTCATCAAAAGGCATTAGCTTAAAGCCTGGCTTTCCGTCAATCACAAAGCCGTCTTTCAAGGCGAAGCTATACGTATAAGCCGTGATAGAGTCTGTTGAGAGAGCCTTAGGATTAACGATGCGACGTGCTACGTCCACTTTAACGGTAGAAGCAGAATTCTTCAATCCTCCAGCCTGCAACACGAAGTCTTCAAGTGTCTCGTTGGAAGCATATTTGTAAATACCCGGATAGTTCACCTCACCGTGAATAGTAATCGTCTGCTCCTCCATCATCTCCTGTTTCGTAGGGATGAAAAGGACATCATTAGGCTGCAGCGGCATATCAGCTACTTTTCCCGAAAGGATACCGTCAACATCTACAGGTATAACCTCAAGAGTGCGGTCAGCCTTCATGCGGTGCATCACGGCACGAGCCGTAAATGCCTCCTCTTTTAATCCCTCGGCATGCTCAATCAAGGTGCGCACACTGTTTATGTCGCTGCCCACCTGATACATACCCGGACGGAACACGCTTCCCTTTATCTCCACCATATTTGAATAGCGAGGCAAGATAGAGTCTACACTAATAGAATCCTCATCAGCGAGATGGAACGAACTCATGTCAAATTCATCAACATTGAACACGGAATATTCCTTACCCGTCTTACGCACGAGCCTTACCGACTTGGTATAGGCATCACCGGTAAATCCGCCGGCATATTTCAGTATTGTGCCCACGCTCTCGTTCTTTTTCATCTCATACCACATAGGGCGTTTCACCTTACCCGTGATATTGACAAGACAATCATACGGTCCGACCACGATAACATCATTGTCGGCGAGGCGCACGTTTCCTGTTAGTTTTCCGTTGAGCATATAGTCGTAGATATCCACTACCGATACGAGGCGGTTGTTTCTATATACCTTAATATTACGCAAAGTTCCGAGTTCGTTTGTTCCTCCTGCCATATACAGAGCATGGAACACGGTGGCAAAAGCCGACAGCGTGTATGTACCCGGAGCCTTCACCTCTCCCATCACGTTAACCATGATGGAGCGAGTCTCGCCTACAGTAAGCTTTATCTGCGAACTGCTGTATCTTGAGCCCAACGTGGAGCGCAGTCTTGCGTTTGCCTGTTCCACTGTGAGTCCGCTAACCTGCACCGGTCCGTATCCCTCGATGGTAACGAATCCGTCTGGCGACACGGTGCTCTCTACCGTCTTCTGCGAAGCTCCATAGATGTCGATATATACGGCATCGCCCGGACCGAGACGGTAATTCTGCGGTGTGGCAATATTCATATTCGGTTCAAACGAAAGGTTCTTGTTGTTGAAGATATTACGTCCGAAGACTTTCTTCTTAGTCTTCTCCATCATCAGTTTGTTGAGCAATGCAGCAGTATCCGGCACGAACTCATCAAGTTCGTCACGCATGTCTGCCCAATCCTCATTAGTCTCATTATATACATTCGAGCGCTGGTTGAGTTCCTTTCTTCCATCCTTCACTCTATATTGCGAATCATACTCTGAGCGCTTGTCATCAAGCTCATCACTGTTGGTTTTCTTGTTCTTTCCAGTTCTCAGGCGAGTATCGTTTTTACTGCCCGTAGCTCCGGAAACCTGTCCGAGTCCCTGATCTTTAGTGGCGCGTTCATATTTTTTTCTGACGCGTCTGATTTGTTCTATATTAACACCGTTCTGCATCAGTTTTGTCACGATTTGCGACTGTGATGTTCCGGCATTATGCTCTTTAATGACAAACTTCATAACCTGGTCGTCGGTCATTGACGACTGTGCCATCATCCCCATAGGAAGAAGTACAGAAAGCAACAATGCAATGATATATCTTTTCATGTTGAAATTATTTTTCGGTTTTGTTATTATTAGAATTTCTTTCCACTCACGATACTGAAGAATGTCTTTGCCACGATTGAGGCATCAAGAGCCAACGACCGCCTTTTCAGGTAGTCGGTATCCATACGTAGTCTTACAAGCATCTTTTCCATAGTATCTGTATATCCGTTGTATAGTGTAGCCTCGGATGTGAGCCCCGGCCTCATCTCGTATATAAGAACATAGTTCGGGTCGTGCTCCATAATCTTGTCGATATAATATTTTCGCTCCGGGCGAGGACCCACGAACGACATATCTCCCTTCAGAACATTCCACAACTGTGGCAGTTCGTCGAGATGATGCTCACGCAAGAAGCGTTCTGTCTTAGTAGACTGACCTTCAACGCATTTCGCCACAAGCTGAGGTTCCTTTTCCGGTTCACTCATCGTGCGAAACTTGTAAATGACAAAAGGTCTACCCTTATAGCCGATACGCTCCTGAGAGAAAATCACAGGACCGTTTTTCTGTCGTTTCAACATTATCGCTATTACCAGGCATACCGGAGATGCCACGAGCATTCCGAGCAGGGAGAATATGATATCAAAGAGCCTTTTTACTGCTCTCTGCACACTTCCCATCGCATCATGTCGGCATTTGAGGCTGTTAACCTCTACACTATTTTGTTCGTTCACTTTGTAATATCTTAACTTTTTATATATAAGAACCCCAATTATACCGTTTTATTGCATAATCTTTGCAAAGGTACTATATTTTTTATAAAAAGCCACGAATCTGACGAAGAAAACACAACTTTCACATATTATAATAGCACAACCCTACTTCACCGCCACCTGTTCTATCCTACTTTTCTTCTACGATATTGAATTTTCCCCATACCGAATCTGCCCTGTAAGTTGCTCCACTTCCCACGGGCACATAGAGTGAGATCTTCTCCGAATTGAGTCCGTTGAATGCCCCCGCACTGCACTGCGGTGGCGTCGCTGTCGCCAGATGCAAGCTTTTGAGTGCCCGACACTGGCTGAATGCCTCTTCGCCAATTTGCGTCACCCCTTCCGGCAAACGTATATCGCTGATATTGAAAGAACAATAGAAGGCGTCACCGGCAACGGCACTCACCACGCGCCGCTCTCCACCGACTTCCACTGTTGCGGGAACAACGATTCTCGCCACATCATTCGACTTCACAAGACTCAGCGTGTTGTCTTCAATCTGACTGAACACGAGTCCGCCACACATTATTTCCTGACCGTAAGTTGCAGTTGCCGAAGCCATCGCCAACAAGGCTGCTAAGATAGTTTTTCTGTTCATACCTTCCTTTTTTTTGTGTTTGGTAATAAAAGCGCGAGATTGCCATGCTGCATCAAGATGGAGGTCCTAGGATAACCTGTGCACAGATAACTGCATAGCAACCCACGCATAATCTGCGTCATACCGCCACTTACATGCCGATACAACAATATCTTATACGAGTGTCTACCATCGAGCTTTCTTGTCGTGCGCATGAAAATTTCCTAGGTTCCCATTCTTACAAGATTAAGCACAATGCTTTCCACATTTTCTGCGTGCAAATTTAATATTTTATTTTAAGAACCGGCACATTTTGTATAATTTTCTTAAAAGAAAAGCTAAAAATAATCAAAATAAGACAAGAATTTCGATATTCTTATACTTAACTTTATAATATTTCATACCTTTGCAATTCATTAGCGATATGCAAAAGATGGCGTATCCACAAGACTTATGCATCAAGTTTAGGGGTTGACTGGATTTGACAGCGGGTTGGAATGGTACGTAAGCATGCGGAGCGCAGTCTGCCGGCTCCTTAATCCCGACGGTCAACAATTTATCTGGCGAAAACAATTACGCTCTCGCTGCCTAACTGA
>DBKQ01000010.1:38143-42837 GCA_002298545.1 Prevotella sp. UBA746 | reverse complement strand
GTAGTTCAGTTGGTTAGAGCGTCAGATTGTGGTTCTGAATGTCGTGGGTTCGAGTCCCACCTGCCACCCATAAAAAGAGGAAAGCTAAAAGCTTTCCTCTTTTTATGTTTGAAGTTTGGACTGCTTTGAGGGTTCGGATCAAGCATCAAAAGTAAATGCAATGTGTTTATCCATTTGCTGTTCCAAAGCAAATAGTGGTCTTTGGATATTAATTCTTAAGAATAATCAATTTGTTAATAATTGATATAATAATATAAATCCGAAGCAAGATGATGTAAAAATGTTTATCATTTGCAATGAATTTATATTGTTGGCTTATGGGAAACTTAATAAATACACGAAAGGATTTACAAAAGAATACCCCTACCTTTTGGTCGGGGGTAATGGCTCTTTTCGGTATTTTCAATACATCGGACTTTACAGAAACCACTTCTCCAAAGAGTGATATTGACGCGATGCGCAGAGATTGGGAGGCGATAGGAAATGATATGCGTAGGGTAATGACAAAATGTAATGATGGTGTATGGCAGAGGAGAAGTTAATACATAATAATAATAATGAGGAGAAAGATGATTCTCACATTGTGGCAATGAGTCATACCTTTAGTGGACCACTTCCTGCGCCACAAGATTTCTTTGCATACAAAAATGCTCTTGATTCAGCTCCCGAAAGAATTATGAAGATGGCAGAAGAAGAGCAGCGTCATCGTTTGAAAGTCGAGAACAGAAATCAAATATGGGGAATAATCCTTGGCGTTACAGGTCTTGTTACAGGTGCTGTAATCGTATTGTTCTTTCTTTATGCAGGTTATTTGTTAGGTATGAGTGGACACGATATCCTCGGGGGAACAGCATTTTGCGTAACTGCGGCTCTTGCAATTATCTTTGTTTTAAGAAAAGTGCCAAGAAGGAATAAATGAAACAGGATTATTAAGAAAGCGTGGGTACAAATAAGTGGGACAACTGGTACTTGCAAAGAGTATGATGTAAATAAAAAGCCCCTCACGATGGAGGGGATGGATATTTTTAAATATCAGGATTTTACTCGGCGGGATTATCGGTTCTTTGTAGTTTGAGGAGTATGTAACAGAAACACTGTTCTTTTCTGGTGGAATTAGTAGCGTTATACTTCCGCCTTTAGGAAAATCATAACGCCAATATCCATCGTTTGATTTACCATCCGGATATGTTTTTAGGTTAATGCCCGTCAAACGCGATAGCGTAGTTGTTTTAAATTATTCAAAAGGGATCTTTCCTCTTTGATTATCTCTTAGAAAACATTTTATGTAGTTATACTATAGTTCATCAATTAGCCTGTCAAGTGATTTAAATTTTTTTTCCTGCAACAACAAGCTTCAATTCACGAAGGCTCCTCTCAATTCTAATTCTGTCATCTTTTCCATTTAAGATTTGATTTTTTACCAATTCTTCTCAGTCAATAAACCTCTTAGTTATATCCCCGTATTCATCTATCCTGCGGTCGCGCAGGAACGGCCACCAACGGCGCACCTGTTCGCTGTGCTTGAGGTCGATGTCGAGCACAAGGCTCTCTTCCTCGTTGTCGGATGCCTGATAGAACAGTTCGCCCTGCGGACCGGCAACAAACGAGCTGCCCCAAAACTGTATACCGTTAGTCTGTCCCGAAGGATCCGGCTCATGACCAACGCGGTTTACTGTTACAACCGGCAGACCGTTTGCTACGGCATGACCGCGCTGCACTGTTGTCCATGCCGTGCGCTGGCGCTGTTGCTCCTCCTCGGTGTCGCTCGACTCATAGCCGATGGCGGTAGGGTATATCAGAATCTCTGCGCCCTGCAGAGCCATCAGGCGTGCTGCCTCGGGATACCACTGGTCCCAGCAAACCAATACTCCCAGTTTTCCTACAGATGTCTGAATAGGATGAAAACCGAGGTCGCCAGGCGTGAAATAGAATTTCTCGTAGTAGGCAGGGTCGTCTGGAATGTGCATCTTCCGGTAAATGCCGGCAATGCTTCCGTCTTTTTCTATCACCACGGCAGTGTTGTGGTAAAGACCGGGAGCACGTTTCTCAAACAAGGATATAACCATCACGATACCGAGTTTCTTTGCCAGGGCACCATAGAAATCAGTAGACGGACCCGGGATTGTTTCGGCGAGGTCGAAGTTGTTAACATCCTCCACCTGACAAAAATATAGGGAGTTGTGGAGTTCAGAGAGAATTACGAGCTGTGCACCGCGGCGTGCAAGGTCGGTTACTTCCTCTTCAATTGACTTTATATTTGCTACTATGTCAGCAGTCTTCTGCTGCTGAAGGATTCCTATTCTTAATTCGCTCATATTTCTTTAGATTTAATATAATTGCATAGAGCAGCAATGCAGTGATCCGTGTTGTCTCACCACGATGCTACTGTCAATACCTATCATTTCTCTGTCGGGGAACGCCTGTTGTATAACCCGTTTTGCCTCTTCATCCTTTTCCGGCTGGTTGTAAGTAGGATAAATTACGGCATCATTGATTATAATGAAGTTGGCGTATGTTGCCGGCAGTCTCTCGTCGTCATAAAACATTGCGTCTGGCATTGGCAGACGGAGAAGGCGATACGGTTTGCCGTCTATTGTGCGCAAGCCTTTCAGTTGTTCCTCCATACTCCTCAGTTCATTAAACTGTTCGTCGTCTGCATCGTCGCATCCTACATAAACGAGAGTATCGTTAGGAGCTGTGCGCACAAGAGTATCAATATGCCCGTCGGTATCATCTCCTGTCAGCTGTCCGTAGTCAATCCATACAATACGTTCAGCATGAAGATAATCCTTCAGCTTATGTTCAATCTCCTCTTGAGTCAGCGGCTGATTGCGGTGTGGCGCAAGCAGACAGCATGAAGTAGTGAATACGGAACCTTTGCCGTCGCTCTCAATAGATCCTCCCTCAAGTACAAAATCATTAAGGTCAATATATTCCCCCTTAACCATTGCCTTGTCGAAAAGACTTCTGTTAATTTTAGTATCGAGATTAGCCTTGAATTTCTCTCCCCATCCGTTGAATTTAAAGTCGAGCAAGACCTTCTTACTATTGTCTTCCTTATCTTTAAGAGTAATAAACCCGTGGTCGCGAGCCCATGTATCGTTTGTTGGGCATTTATGGAACGAAACCCTTTCAAGTTGTTCTGCCGACAAATTCTTTGATAGAAACGCCTTCACAGCATCAGGCTCTGGCGAAACGACGATAAGGTTTTCATGCCTTGTAATGGCATCAGCCATTTCCGCATAAGTATTGCAGATATCGTCGAGATATTCCTGCCAGTCAGTCTTCTCGTGAGGCCATGTCAGTTGTATGGCACTTTGCTTTTCCCATTCAGCGGGTAGATATAATTTGTTCATTCGTTTTCTTTTTTAACCTATCTTTTGCAAAGATAGTGCAAAAATCCGATTAAGCGAGTAGAATGATAATGAATTCATTCATTTTTTTATTCCGCGATATAGCTTATCTTATTGATAGATAATGCAAATTATATCAGTAAAATGGTGCAATATGTGTCTTATTTGTCCTATTTGAGAAATATAAGGTTAGTTTGTTGTATAAAATTATTAACTTTGCAAAATTGACTGAATAAGAAATGAAAGATATTTGTTGCATAGGACATATAACAAAGGATAAGATAATAACGCCACAGAGTACTACATATATGAATGGTGGCACGTCGTTTTATTTTGCACATGCCTTGAGCTGTTTGCCGAAGAAAGTTTCGTTTGAGCTCGTAACGAAACTGTCGGATGAAGATATTAAGGCTGTTGAGAATTTACGGTCCAAGGGTGTGGATGTTACTTCATACAAGAGCCTCCATACCGTATTCTTTGAGAACAAGTACGGCAAGGTGTCGGACAATAGGACACAGCGGGTGCTCGAGCGCGCAGAGCCATTTACCGTTGCCGAGGTTGAACCCCTTGAGGCAAAGGTGTTCCATTTAGGATCACTGCTCGACGATGATTTTCCCGTTGATGTGGTGGAGCATCTTTCCGGTAAAGGACTCGTTTCCATTGATGCCCAGGGCTATCTTCGCCGACTTGAAGGCGAGAGCGTGTTGCCAACCGACTGGAAAGACAAGCTGCGTATACTCTCCATGACGGATATACTGAAGGTGAATGAGCATGAGATTGTTTCACTTACAGGTTTTTCTGATCCGCATGAGGCAGCGCGCCAGCTTGCCGAGTGGGGAGTTAAAGAAGTATGTGTAACACTGGGCAGCCATGGCTCCATAATATATGCAGACGGCGTTTATTATGATATTCCGGCTTATGAACCAGCAGAGGTTGTTGATGCCACGGGATGTGGCGATACATATTCTGCCGGTTATCTCTGGTGTAGAGCCCAGGGACTTGGATATTACGAGTCTGGATGTTTTGCTGCTGCCATGTGTACGCTGAAACTTGAACATAGCGGTCCGTTCAGCGATACAGAGGAGAAAGTGAGAAGCATTATCGGTAATAATGCGGTTAAATAAAAACAAAAATCCTTCACCATGCTTGTATTCCATTGAATATAAGGAATTTACGGTGAAGGATTTTTTTTATGCTCATCCGATATTTGGAGTGATAATATTTATTATCGGAAGAAATTTCGTTGCCAACTTTTTTAGATGAAAACCGACCCCCCCCTGCTCGAGTCGACTTTGCGTCTCTCTGGGAGCAAAACAGCCAAAAGAAGGTGTTGTAACTACC
>DBKQ01000010.1:0-38062 GCA_002298545.1 Prevotella sp. UBA746 | reverse complement strand
TAACGGTAGTTACAACACCTCCTTTTGGCTGTTTTGCACCCATCGCGACATTATTCCTACTCCTATATTCCTTTATAAAAAACTAAATTCGAAACTTCAGCAAGTAACATTGATACAAAAAAATCCTTCACCGCAAAATCTTAATAATCAAGTGATTATAAGAAAGGTGAAGGATTTTTTGAAAAAATATTCTATTTCATTATCTTCTTGCCGTTGACGATATAAATACCGTGGGGCAGGGTAGAGATAGCCTCGGCTGTTGATACGTGTACGGGAAAGAGACGCACGGTCTGTCCGTCGAGCGTTACGACCTTTGTGGCTTGATTGTCAACCTTCTCTGCCACGGCATTTGTAATGCCGCTGGCATACTGGTCGGTAACATCTTTTATCTTGTAATGTCCGGCAGCATCCTTGTCGTTAAGAATCTCTATATAAGATGTCTTGTTGATGTTTTGGATGTTTACGGTTTGCTGTTCACCATTGTCTGTGTTGAATACAAAATTCACGTAATCGTCAGCTGAATTCATTGTATAGCCCAGGGTGTACCATTGTTTACCTCCGGTAGTTGTAGTAGTAGTAACATTGTCGCCCGGCCATTTTGCCGCTGTCGGATTGTGAGTTCCATCGCCGCCCCACGACCATACGTTCATGCTCGTCCAGCCTACATTGTCGGCATTGACGTTTACAGATATGTTATATGGCTTGAAAGATTTTATGCTGTATGTGCGTTCCACGATACCCGTAACGCTGCCGTCGACAAGCAGTCCGATTTTCATTGTATAGTCACCTTCGGGAAGCGACACCTTGGTTCCGTTGTCTACAGCCGTACTGTTTACAGTCGGCATGGAGCCGTCGATAGTATAAACGAGTTTTGCATTGTCATTCTGTGATATGGCACGCAATGTAGCAACGGTGTTGCCGTAATAAGTACCTGAAGGCAATGAAGTCCATGCCGTTTCTTTATTCCTTTCGATGAAATAGCGATAGTTCTTTCCCTCAGCGGCAAGAGCCCATACACTCTTGTCGGGAGTAACGCTGTTGGCTTTCGTTCCCACAACGGCAAAGAGGTTGCCGTTTGTGCCGGTAGACGTAAAGCTATAGTATGTAACACCGCTCTCGTTGCATTTAAAAGAGCTTGTGTTGCTAATGCCGACGAGGTTGCGCAGCAGAATCATGTTCTTAATCTCCGGCTTCCAGTCAATCCAGTGTTTCATAAATACGCAAGGTGTGCCCGGCATAGCAAGGATGTATGCGTTTGCAGCAAGAGTATCTGATTTTATCGGATCCAGTTGTTCAGTAGCAGAACGCCATTGCGTGTCGTGATTTTCCACGAACGTCACGGCATAGCGTGAATATTGCGGGTCAGTGGCAAGAGAAGCTTGCGACAGCTTTGTCCAGTTGCTGTAGGCAGTAGCCTGTTTAACGGCGTTGCGGATAGGAAAATCGAAGGCAGCACTCTGTATGTTGTCGTCAACCTTAGTTCCGTTAAGCCATGTTGTAACCTTCTGCTTGTCGTAGTCGAAGTATTCACCAACGGAGAACTCGGGTTTTGCTGCATTGTTGTAGATGCCCGTAAATTTCGCAGCATATCCCTTAACCATATCGTAGCGCACTCCTGTATATCCAAGGTCGTTAAGCAGGAAATCAAGATAAGCCTTAACATTCTGTTGCACGTTCAGACTGTTGTGGTCAAGGTCGCGTGCATAGGTTACCCCATCTCCAGTGTCGTAGTTCTGGCTCAGTTCATAACCGTTGCTCTTTGCCCATGCAGCAGTCTGTCCGTTGCAGTCGTCCTTACAGATATCAGTAGACTGTAATTGATAGGTTACTCCCTTATATGTCTCCTTCGGGAAGTCCACCCAGTTTGTCAGAGTCTTGCGGTGGTTAATGACGACATCGGCAATAGTGCCGAGCCCTTTGTTTTTAAAAGTCTTAATCATAGAGCGCAGTTCTTCTTCAGAACCGAAGGCACTCTTGTAGTTGTTAAACCAGTATAGGTCGTCATATCCCATGGATTCTCCACCGCAGTTTCCGCTCTGCGGAATCCATATCAGTTTGAAATACTGCGATAGTTCGTCGGCTTGACTTTCAAGATTCTTCCAGTTAGAGGCATCGTAACTGTTCCAGTAGAATCCCTGGAGCATAACGCCCTGATAGTTTGCCGGCCATCCTTGAGCCATGATAGCTGTAGGAACGGCGATAGCTGCTAAAAGTGATGATAATTTCTTGTTCATTGTATTATTAAATTTTTATTTCCAAAATCATAGTTCCCCTTGCAGGCAATGTAACATCCTTTGTCAAGTCAATCTTTCTGCCGGTTAGGATGTTGATTGCTTCGCCGGCACCGTTTATAATCTCGGCATAGCGTGCCACCTGCATCTTCTTCTGGTGACTTGTTCCGTTGAGAACGGTAAGCACAGCTTTGTTTCCCAATGTGCGTGCTACTACATAGATGCCGTCTTGAGGTATAAACTGCGTTTGCTTACCCTTTGTTATAACCTCGTTCCCCTGTCGCCAGTGGAGCAGTCGGCTGAGCCAGTTGAACATCATATTCTCTTCTTTTGTCCTGCCTTCCTTTGTAAAGGCATTATGAGTGTCGCCGGGGAAGCCGCCGGGGAAATCGCGGCGCACATTGCCGTCGGTAACTTGTTTGGTACCGTTCATAAGAATTTCCGTCCCGTAATAAAGTTGCGGAATGCGGTTTATGGTAAGTAACAAGGCAAGAGCCTGTTTCAGCGCCAGCGTGTCGGTGGCGTTGCCAAGGAAGCGGTCTGTGTCGTGATTCTCGATGAAGGCCATGACATGACTTGGATCTTTGTAGAGATAATCATAGCAGAGAGAGTTGTATACACGGTTGAAGCCATTCCACCATGCGTCAGTCTCTTCATTCTTTGCATGGTTCAGACGGTCGAAGAAGGCAAAGTCCATGACAGTCTTTAGGTAAGAATTCTGGTCTGATAGCTTTGAGTCCTTCTGCCATGCAGCTGTGTATGCCGGCTCTGTTACCCAGGTTTCGCCAACGGTATTGAAGTTAGGGTATTCCTCGTCGAGCACTTCCATCCATCGAGCCATACCCTTTCTGTCGGCATAAGGGTAAGTGTCCATTCGTATGCCGTCAATTCCCGCCGTTTCAATCCACCATTCGCTGTTTTGAATTAGGTAAGTCATTAGGTGCTGGTTCCGCTGGTTGAGGTCGGGCATCGTCGGCACGAACCATCCGTCTACGGTTTCTTTTAAGTCCACCTTACTTGCATACGGATCGAGTACAGGAGTAAGCTTATAGCTCGTCTGCAAGTATTTGTCGTTCACCTCGGCAGCCCCGTCGATAGTCTTAGTCTTTTTGTTTCTTGCCTGATTCTCGGGGTAGAGCCATTCCGGATAGTTGAACCAGTCTTTCGACGGCATATCCTTAACCCATGGATGGTCGAAGCCGCAATGGTTGAAAATCATATCCATAACCACCTTCAATCCCTTTCGGTGAGCCTCGTTGATAAGACTGCAGTAGTCATCATTAGAGCCGAAACGTGGATCCACCCGATAGTAATTTGTTGTGGCATATCCGTGATAAGTGCTTTGATTGCCATTGTCGGGCGAATTGTTCTCCAGAACAGGAGTGAACCACAGAGCCGTTACACCCAGTTGATTGAAATAGTCAAGATGCTGGCGTATGCCGTTGATGTCGCCGCCGTGTCGCAGACTCGGTTCTTTGCGGTTGATGGAGTAGGGGAGCATACCCTTTATGTTACTCTTGTTGGAGCCACTGCTTGCAAAGCGGTCGGGCATGAGCATATAGAGCACGTCGGCATTAGAGAAGCCTTTGTGTTCTTCGCCTTTCATCATTCTGTCTTTAAGAACATATTTAACAGTCTGCTTTCCACCTTTGCCGTTAAATTTCAGATTTATAGTACCCGCCTTTGCATCTTTCACGTTCATGTATACGAGAAGATAGTTAGGCGAGTCAAGTCTTACCAGACTGTCGATTTTTATGCCCGGGTAATCGGTAGAAACATTTGCCGAACGGATATCCTTTCCGTATACCATAAGCTGAACCTGAGGATTCTTCATGCCGACGAACCAGTTTGTCGGTTCTATGCGGTCAATCTTGTTTGCTGCGCTCATTGTTAATGTGGTGCCCAATAGAAGGGCGGTTATTGCTTTTCTCATTGTTGATAATTTTATGTTGTTTTGGGAGAACTGGGAGTTCTGGGAGTTTTGGGAGAACTGGGCTGTCTTTGGACTTAGGCTTATTGGTGCAGAATTATTGCACTTTGAGGCTCAACTGCAGCAGTGTCGCCTGTTAGAGAGCCAAGTCCGTTGCTGTCCACTTTCCCGTTTTTTGCAACGATAGTATAATTCCCTTCAGGGATAGGAATTTCCATTGCTTTTTTGTTTGCATTGAGTATAACGATGATGCTCTTCCACGTGTCGCCTCCGGCGAAGTCTTTTAAGCGGAAAGCAACTACGCTTTTCGGAGCATCAATAAATTCAAGATGCTTCCTCACTTCATCGGCATTGCTCATGCGAAAAGCCGGATGAGCCTTTCTGAGAGCAATCAAACCACTGTAGTAATTGAAGACCTCGGGATATTTCCGTAGATTGTTCCAGTCGAGATGATTGATGCTGTCGGGAGAGTTGTAGCTGTTGTGTACACCCTTCTTGTCGCGCAGCATCTCTTCGCCACAAAGAATGAACGGTACCCCCTGAGATGTGAGAACTGCAGTTTGTGCAAGCAAGTCAAGACGGATAAGTTCGTCTTGTTTAATGCCGGGTATAGAGGCACGCAGGCGGTCGGTCAGGCACATGTCGTCGTGGCAACTCACGTAGCTTATCATCTGTGCAGGAGAGTTAGTCCATGCCTCCTTGCTATAATTAACCTTCTTCATATCAATTTGCGGATGACTGATAGCTCCAGCTATTCCAAACTTAATACTTTCCTCCATATCCGGTTCGCCGGCAAGGAATCCGCCCTTATGGTCGTCGCTAAACGGTCCGCGCAGAGCATCGCGCATGTCATCGCAGAAAGCACCGATGCCGTCAAGCTGTTTCGTATTGGCTTTCATTGCCAGCTTGTCGGTAGGATAGGCACAGCTGCCGGCGCTCCATCCTTCGCCATAGATATAAATAGAAGGGTCAATCTTGTTTACCGCATGCCGTATATAGTTCATCGTCTCGATGTCGTGAACGCCCATAAGGTCGAAGCGGAATCCGTCGATATGATATTCGTTAATCCAGTATTTCACGCTTTCCGTCATGTATTCCCTCATCAGCGGCTTTTCGGATGCCGTCTCGTTGCCGCAACCCGAGCCGTTGGAGTATTTCCCGTCGGCAGTTTTTCGATAGAAATAATCCGGATAGATACGCTGGAAGTTACTGTTCTCTATATCGAAAGTATGGTTGTACACCACATCGAGAATCACTCTGATGCCAGCCTTGTGCAAGGCTTGCACCATCATCTTAAACTCCTTGATGCGAGTCTGTGGATTATAAGGGTCTGTAGAGTAGCTACCCTCTGGAACATTGTAGTTCTTTGGGTCATATCCCCAGTTGTATTGAGGTTCGTTAAGCCGAGTTTCATCAACCGATGCATAGTCGAATGATGGCAGGATATGAACGGCATTTACGCCAAGGCGCTTTAGATATTCGATAGCCTTTGGTTCGGTGAGGGCGAGAAATTTTCCCTTGTGTTCAATTCCCGACGAAGGGTCTATAGAAAAGTCTCTGTGGTGTAACTCATATATAATAAGGTCGCAAGGCGATTTAATCTCAGGTCTTTTGTTCGTTTCCCATCCCTCAGGATTCGTTTCCTTCATATCAACGATGGCGGCACGGTTTCCGTTCACACCTACGGCTTTGGCAAAAAGGCCGGGACATTCCCCATTGCCAGAGTCAAACGTATAGAATTTACCTTTAAGATTTCCTTTTAACTCAGCTTGCCATAAGTCATTGTCTACTTTTTTCATCTTTACAGTCTTAACGGCTTTTCCCGAGATACCGTCGTTATATATTCGTAAGGTGGCATTATTAGGGGCGACAAGCTGGAATACAATCTTGTTGTTAGAGAACGACATCTCTCTAAATAAAGCTTGGGCTTGGATTGTTTGTGGAATTATTGTGGCAAACAATGTTGAAAAAAATATGGTTGGTAGTTTCATTGTGATTCTTTTTTATTGGGAGAACTGGGAGAGCTGGGAGTTCTTGGAGAACTGGGAGGACTGGGAGGACTGGGAGAACTGGGAGAATTGGGAGTACTCCGATTTTTGGGGAGTACTCTCAGTTATCCAGATAATTTATTTAGCCATAAGAGAGATGGCAAATCCTCCGCCACGAGCCTCCTTAATCTTCAGGATATCACCCTTCTTAATAGTGCGGTGAGATATCTTGTAGGCTTTAGGATTCTTTTCGTAGTCAGCATCTGCAGCATCCTGATATATGGCGCAGTCATATTTTCTTCCTTTGTCGAGGAAGTCGAACTTCACGACCGCAGTGTGTGCATCTTCGCCAGTCTTACCGCCAACGAACCAGTTGTCGGTGCCCTTAGCCTTACGAGCCACGGTAATGTATTTTGCCGGTTCAGCCTCGATATATTTAGAGTCGTCCCAGTCGCAAGCCACGTCGCGGATAAACTGGAAAGCATCGTCATACTTCTCATAGTGCTCAGGTAGGTCGGCAGCCATCTGGAGCGGACTGTACATTACGAGATACAGCGACAACTGACCGCAGAGGGTAGAGTGAACAAAACTCTTGTTGTCGCTCCATTCCGAGAGCTTAGTTTCGAAGATACCCGGAGTATAATCCATCGGTCCGCCCTGCAGACGAGTGAACGGAAGCATCACCGTGTGGTAAGGCACACTGCCACCGAAAGCTTCATATTCAGTTCCGCGTGCACTCTCGTTGCCCACGAGGTTAGGCCATGTACGGCAGATGCCCGTAGGTCGGGTAGCCTCATGAGCATTAACCATAATATGATGCTTAGCCGCTTCCTCAACAACACGCTGATAATGGTTGTTCATCAGCTGACTGTAATGATATTCACCACGAGGAATGATGTCGCCAACATAACCCGTCTTTACAGCATCATAACCGTATTTGTTCATCAGATTGAAAGCATCCTCCAGATGGCGCTCATAGTTGATAGCTGAAGCAGAAGTTTCGTGGTGCATCATCAGTTTCACACCCTTAGAGTGGGCATAGTCGTTAAGATACTTGATGTCGAAGTCAGGATAAGGAGTAACGAAGTCGAACACATCTAATTTCTGGTGTCCGAACCAATCCTCCCAGCCAACGTTCCATCCTTCTACGAGAACCTCCTGCAAACCGTTTTTAGCCGCAAAGTCGATATATCGTTTCACTTCAGATGTCGTAGCCCCGTGAGTGCCGTTAGACTTGCATTTAGAATAGTCTGTAACACCGAGTCTAACCGAAGGATAATCATTAGTATAGCTCCACGTCTTGGTTCCAACAATCATGTTCCACCACACGCCGCAGTATTTAGTAGGATGAATCCACGAAGTGTCCTTAATCTTGCAAGGCTCGTTCAGGTTAAGAGTAAGTTTGCAAGAAAGCATGTCGCGGGCATCATCGCTCACGAGCACCGTGCGCCATGGCGTATTGAAAGGAGTCTGAATGAATCCCTTTCTTCCTACGGCATCCGGTGTTAGCCACGACTCGAATGTCAGCGTCTTCTCATTGAGATTGAGGTGCATCGTCGGATAGTCAATACAAGCTGCCTCGTGTATGTTGATATATAGTCCGTCCTTTGTCTTCATCTGCAAAGAAGTCTGCACACCAGTGTCAGA
Source organism: Prevotella sp. UBA746 (assembly GCA_002298545.1). Taxonomy (GTDB): domain Bacteria; phylum Bacteroidota; class Bacteroidia; order Bacteroidales; family Bacteroidaceae; genus Prevotella. The sequence continues at coordinate 30,266 of DBKQ01000010.1, read as the reverse complement.
GAACACCGTAGTAGACGAGTTGCTCTTGTATTTCTCGCGGTCGCGGCGAATGATGTCTTTTATGCCAGTGAGAGGAGTAATCTGGTATTCATACTCTTGAGTGTCGTAGTCGCCCGGAATCCAATAAGCCGTATGGTTTCCGTTCATGGCAAACTGTGTATGTTCCTCTTTAATCACGAAATAGTTAAGGTCGTTCTGTTGAGGAAATTCATAGCGCAGTCCCATTCCGTAATCATAGACACGGAACCGGATAATAATGTTCCTGTTAGACGAGGGCTGGTTAAGATCCACCTCCATCTCGTTGTAATTGTTGCGAATAGTTGCCGTCTCGCCCCATACCGGTCGCCATGTCTCGTCGAAACTCGTCATCTTATGGTCGGTTTCCTTAAATCCGTCCATAAGGTCAGTTTCCTGCATGAACTTCGATGCATGCTTATCTTTGGCAAGTTCCAGTCCGAGATGAGAAGGCTTGCACACTGTTTTTCCCTTATAACTCATTTCATAAGTAGGCTGTCCGCTGTCGGAAAGCGAGAACTTTACCGTAACATTTCCGTTCGGCGATGTAACGGTCTGTGCTGAGGCAAGGAATGGGAGAAGGGCTAAAACGAAGCCAAGTTTATAGCCCCCCTCTTGTCCCCCCAAGGGGGGAAGAAGTGGACCAAATAATTTCGTTATAATATTCTTCATATTTATTTTAATATTTAAAATTCTTATTCTCTATTGGAGAAAATCTTTTCCCTTACTCTCCCCCTTGGGGGAGCTGGAGGGGGCTATAGGGTATCTTTGGAGGGGGCTCCTATCTCAACTTAACCAATTCCTTAATCTGGTCGTTGTAGTCCTTATTGGCAAGCAAGTCCTCGATATTGACATGCATGCGGTAGCGCCAATAGTGATGCGGATTAGCCGGAATGTTGATACGCTCAGCATTGGCATCAGACAGACGCAGCTTCTCGTCGATAGCAAACCAGTCTTGCAGCGAGAGGATACAGAGCATCGAAGGACAAGTGAGCTGATTGGATATAATCTCCTTTGCAAGCCATCCTGGCAGAGGATGAGGTGCACCGCCACCGCGGTAAAGTTGAGAAGAATAATATTCTTGAGTACGTTCGTAATCCTCGTCCCACCACTGGCGCAAGGTAGGCATGTCGTGGGTAGATAGCGTGCAGACGCTGCGGTAAGGATTCTTCCACAACTCACCGAACTTCACGCTTGGGTCCTTAGGCATCTGTTGCAGTTCGAGACTCAGTATGCGCAGCTCGTTCATCACCCAGGCCACGCAGTCTGGCACCATTCCGAGGTCTTCGGCACATACAAGCATACGAGTAGCCTGAACAAGAACCGGCAGCTTTTTCATAGCTTCATTATACCAGAAGTTGTTGTTGCGGCGATAGTAATAATCGTTGTACAGACGGTTGAACTTCTCCTTGTCGCTGTCTACAAGAGCCTCATACATAAAGTTCAACTGAGCGGTAATCCTCGGGTGGAATTTGTTGCTGTCGTTAATGTCGCGCACGAAGAGCACATCAGCGGCGAGAGCATACAGTCCGTCGCGAATCCAGATATCATCAGCAGAATCTTTCCCCATGAAAGCAGCTTCAATCTTGCGTTCCGTGTCAAATTCCGGTTTAAGAGAGAAGATATCGTCATGTTCGTGTTTCAGATATTTGTTGATAACCTCTTCAGCATGAATGCCAAACACGCGGTCGACCACCCAGCGGGCTATGAACGGAGTAGTGAACAGCTGTTCCTGGAAATGCAGTCCGTATCCCTCAATCTCCTCGCGAGTCATGGCAAGTGATGGAGAGAACTGTCCGAGCAATCCGTGAACACATGTAGTAGGGATAGCCCAAATGCGGAAGAAACCGAGCACATGGTCGATGCGGTAGGCATCAAAGAACTTCGACATGTTCTGGAATCTGCGAATCCACCACACGCAGCCATCGTCTATCATCTTCTGCCAGTTGTAAGTAGGGAATCCCCAGTTCTGTCCGTTGATAGAGAAAGCATCAGGCGGAGCACCAGCTTGAGAGTTAAGGTTGAAATACTGCGGTTCATGCCATACATCACAGCTATTGCGGTTCACGCCGATAGGGATGTCGCCCTTTAGAATTACGCCACGAGCCATGGCATATTCATGAGCGGCGCGCATCTGGTTGTTCAATATAAACTGTACATAATAATAAAAAGCCACGTTGCAGAACTCCTTAGAGCGAGAGTTCAGCAAAGCTCCGCGGTCAGCCTCGTTCCATTGCCTGTGTCCGTCCCATTTAGCGAAGTCCACGCATCCGTATTTGTCGCGGAAGTAGCAGTATTGAGCATACGGCACGAGCCAGTGTTCATTCTCCTTCAGGAACTGTTTAAAGTCGAGCGACTTCAATACCTCTTTGCCTTCCTGTTCAAAAATGATGCGCAAATATTCCGTCTTGGCGTTGTTCACCCTTTCGTAGTCAATCTGTTTCAGAGCATTAAGCTCTTTTCGCAGTGTCTCAAACTCTCCAGCCTTCTTTTTGTCTTTGATGGCAGGAAGTTGGCGGAAGTCGGCATACTGAGGATGAAGGGCAAAAATGCTGATGGCAGAGTAGGGGTAAGAGTCAGTCCAGGAGTGAGTAGACGTAGTGTCGTTTATCGGCAAAACCTGTAATACCTTCTGGTTCGTTTCCGCAACCCAGTCGATCATCAACTTCAAGTCGCCGAAGTCGCCCACACCGAAGCTGCCGTTAGACCGCAGCGAGAATACCGGAATCAAAGTTCCAGCAAGTTTAGTGTCGCAGATTTCAAAGAAAGCTTGGTCGAGTTCATACACGCAAACCTCGCCATTGTTCATCTCCGGCACAGTGATGCTTCTGTTGTATCCCGTTTCCCATAACACGTTGCCCTTATCGTCAGTAGCGATGAATTTCAGTTCCGTCTTGTCCTTTTCGAAAGCCTCTGCATTGATATCCGTCATCCATTCGTTGAAGTTGTGCTCATACATCTTCACGGCGCGTTCAGCGTGCCAGTTGCCGAGACATCCGCAGTTGCCCACAACGAGCAACCGCTCCCCTTTGCGCAATTGTGGAGCACGCACGATGAGGCGTAGAGTCTTTGAAAAATCAGTTGCCGGAGCAGCCTCGCGGTGGCGTCGGTTCACGCAGTCGGTAAAAGCCGAACTATACAGATAAGAATCACAGGGAATGTCGGTCCAGCGGTTATACACCGTATATTCCTTAGCCTTCTTGGCATTAAGTTCAAGTCGGTGAGTGATAGTCTGCCATTCGTGGCGTTCCTCCTTTCCGCTGTTGTTGAGACTATAGAAATATTCAATTCGTGTAGGTATAGAATTAAGTTCAATGTCGCACGACCAAGTCTTGCCGTCGACAGTATTCATTCCGTATGATTTAGCTTCGGCTGCAACATTATCTATGATGTTAAGTCGCAAATCCTCGCCGAAGGCAGTGTTGTATTTCAGATTAAAATGAATCTTCATTGTTGTATTGTTTTTTTGATTATATTTATGGGAGAACTGGGAGAACTGGGAGAACTGGGAGAACTGGGAGAACTTGGAGAACTTGGAGAATTGGGAGTAATAACTCCACATTCCTAATTCCTCTTTCCTAATTCCTAATCCTTATCGCTCCAACGCTTATCGCTCCAGCCACCAGACAAACGGCAGCCACAATCATCATGCTGTATTGGTGGGAGCCGATGAGCGAGAGGATGTGTCCGCCGATGGCGGCAGCCACAATCTGTGGTAAGCATATAGTACCGTTGAATAGTCCGAGGTAAGCCCCCTTGTGGCCGTAGCCCTCAAGAGCATTAGTTACAAAGGCAAACGGCATGGCGAGCATTGCAGCCCATGCGCAACCGATGAGTACGAACGGGAGGATAAGCATATTCTTGTCGTCGATAAACGGGAGCATGGCAAAGCCCGCAGCACCGATGATGAGGCTGATGGCATAGGCAAACTTTCCGTTCTTTATCTTTGGCAAGACCATTGCCCAGACCACGCTTCCGAGAGCCTGGCAGAAGAACAGAACACCAACCCAGTTGCCGGCTTCCTGATAGGCAGCCGAAGAAACATCAGTGGTGTGCCAAACCGTTTCGGCAATAGTACCGTTGGTGTAAGTCCACATATACAGGAATGCCGCCCAACAGAAGAACTGCACGAGTCCCACCTTCCAGAACATCGATGGGGCATTCTTCAGCAAGTCAATCCAGTTGGCTTTCTGCTCCTGAGTCTCCGGCTTCAGTTCGTTGTATTCGGCATATTCTTTCGGGTTCCATTCCTTCACTGTAAACGAAGTGTAGAGCACGCAAAGAATGAGAATTGCCGCACCGATATAGAAAGAATAAATCACGGAATCCGGAATCACTCCCTTAGGAGCCTCGTTGGCAATGCCGAGAGCTGTGAAGAAGAACGGGAACACATAGCCGATAAGCGAACCGGCATTGCATAGGAAACTCTGGATAGAGTAGGCGAGCGACTTCTGTTTCTCGTTCACCATATCGCCCACGAGCATCTTGAAAGGCTGCATTGCCATATTAATGCTCGTGTCGAGAAACATCAGCGAGATAAGTCCGAACACCATTGCCGTGCTCACTGCCATACCGAACGAGCCGGCATTCGGCAGCAGACACATCACGGCAACGGCAACAGCCGAGCCGATAAAAAGATAAGGAATACGCCTGCCGAAGCGACACCATGTGCGGTCGCTCAGCGTTCCCACTATAGGTTGCACGATGATGCCCATCAGTGGAGGCAAAATCCAGAAATAACTCAGAGAATGAGGATCAGCGCCAAGAGTGGCGAAGATTCTCGATATGTTGGCGCTCTGCAGGGCGTAGGCAATCTGCACGCCAAAAAATCCGAAGCTCAAGTTCCAAAGCTTCCAAAAACTTAGGTCTTGTTTTTGTTTCATAGGTTATGTTGTTTTTTTATTGTTTTCTTTTTTATTGGGAGGACTGGGAGGACTGGGAGTTCTGTGGCTTATAGGACACATAGGACATATATGACATATAGGGGTAATAGTTCCTCTTTCCTAATTCCTCTTTCCTAATTCCTCTTTCCTAATTCACTTGCTGCTTCCTCTGACTACCAGCCTTGTTCTTACTATTCTTTTTTCGATTTTGTCGGTAGGGATAATGCCCTCCACCTTGTCGATAAGAATGTCGGCAGCTTCTCTGCCCACTTCCACGCCACGCTGCTCCACGGTAGTAAGCTGCGGGTCGCAAGCCACGGCACGGTTGCCGTTGGTAAATCCGCAAACGGAGATGTCGGTAGGAATATTAAACCCCATACGCTTCGCCGTGTACATCACTCCAATTGCCGTGTCGTCGTTTACGCAGAAAAAGGCATCCGGACGATTATCTTGTTCAAGAATCTCTGGCGTTATCCTTTCGGCATCAGCCCTGTTGTCACATTCAAAGATGAGATTGTCGTCAGGCGTCAAACCAGCCTTCAGTATAGCGTCGCGGTAGCCGTTGTATCTGTTTTTGCCGATAACGGCATTTCCCTTCATGCCATAGAAGGCAATGCGCTTGCAGCCGGTATTTATGAGATGCGTCACGGCATTGAAAGCCCCCATATAATCATCAACCACAACAAGACTGGCACTCACTCCCGTGCATATCCTGTCGAAAAACACCAGCGTGATGCCTTTCTGCATCAGCGACTTGAAATGGTCGTATCTTGTAGTCTCCTTGGCTTGCGACACGATGACACCGCAAACTTGATGAGCCTCAAACATCTGGCAAAGCTGCACTTCGCGGTCGTAGCTTTCCTTACTCATCGTGATGATGATGCGGTAGCCACGCTCGCTCGCCCTCTCCTCAATGCCGGTGAGCACAGACGAGAAGTAGTAATGCGTAAGCTCCGGCACGATTACACCGATAATCTTTACCGGTTGTCGTTTTGAGAATCTCAGTGACTTGGCAATATCATTAGGGTAGAAATTGTGCTCGGCGGCATATTCCTTGATAGCCTCGCGCTTGTCCATTCTCACGCGCTTGCTTCCGCTGAGCGCCCGGGAAACGGTAGATACCGACACTCCAAAATGGTCGGCTATGTCCTTCATTGTCGTTGTCTGACTTTCATTCATAAGTTTGGTAGTGATTTCTGGCTACAAAGTTATACTAAACTTTTAAAACTTGTTCCTTTAATCTCTACCTATTTTATATGTAATTTTGCAAACGTTTGCACAATTGCAGGAAACTGTTATTCATAATGCGGATTTGGCTAATGGTTTGAATAATGAAATTTGCAAGAAATGTTTTGTATTCTTAAATTGGAATAAAATAATTTTCAAGAAAAAATGTTTTTCTGCATATTATTAAGGCATGATGTGGTATAGAATAAAATTTGTTTATCACTGGTGAATATTTGTTTATCAGTGATAAACAATGATTCATCAGTGGTGAATAATGGTTTATCAGTGTTGAACAAATTTATTTGAAGACTATTGTAATATTTTTATTGTTCAAAAGATAAAAAGAAAAGCGAGACAAGTCTTTAGGGAAAAGACCAGTCCCGCTTTGGTATTTGTTATTGTTTTATTGCCTTATTGCCTTATGCCCAAGGATTCTCCGTTGGATAAGGCAGACTCTTAGGCTGGTTGTATGCAATGTCCTTTATGCCGAGATATTTGAACACCTCGAAAAGCGTCTTGCCAACGTGAGAGAAGGCAACGGCACCATGGTGTGGATATCCCTTCTGGATAAGCACGTGGCGATAGAAACGACCCATCTCGCGGATGCCGAAGATACCGATACCGCCGAACGAACGTGTAGGAACGTCGAGCACTTCGCCCTCAGCGATGTAAGAGCGCAAGTTGCCCTCAGAGTCGCACTGCAGGCGATAGAATGTGATAGGACTTGCAGCGATGTCGCCCTCCAGTGTACCACGGGTGAAGTCTGGCTTTCCGCCGTTCTCCAGCAAGCGGTTCTGGATGAGCTGGAACTTGATGGCGCGGTTGGCACACATCTTGCACTGAGGAGTGTTTCCGCAGTGGAAGCCCATGAAGGTATCAGTAAGCTTGTAGTCGTACTTCTTCACGATGTCCTCGTCGTAGATATACTTAGGCACTGAGTTGTTGATGTCGAGCAGCGTAACGGTATCATCAGAAGCACACATACCGATATACTCAGAAAGGGCGCCATAGATATCCACCTCGCAAGCTACAGGGATGCCGCGGCTTGCCAAACGGCTGTTCACGTAGCAAGGCTCGAAACCGAACTGGCTCGGGAATGCAGGCCAGCACTTGTCGGCAAAAGCCACATACTGGCGAGAGCCCTTGTGCTGCTCTGCCCAGTCGAGAAGCGTAAGCTCAAACTGTGCCATGCGGCGGCTCAGGTCAGGATAATATTTTCCTTCGCCCATCTCTTCAGCCATATCCTTGCAAACGCCGTCGATGCGAGGGTCGTTCTCGTGCTGCTTGTAAGCCACGAGCAGGTCGAGCTCTGAGTTCTCCTCAATCTCAACGCCCAGCTCATAGAGTCCCTTGATAGGAGCGTTGCAAGCGAAGAAGTCCTGTGGACGCGGACCGAATGTGATAATCTTCAGTCCCTTCAGTCCGAGGATAACGCGAGCCACCGGCACGAAGTCGGCAATCATCTTTGCCACGTCTTCTGCTGTTCCTACAGGATACTCCGGGATATAGCCCTTCAAGTGGCGCATGCCAAGGTTGTAAGAACAGTTGAGCATACCGCAGTAAGCATCGCCACGACCGTTAATCATGTCGCCGTCGCCCTCGGCAGCAGCCACGAACATCACCGGTCCGTCGAAGTTCTTTGCGATGAGAGTCTCTGGAGTCTCCGGACCGAAGTTGCCGAGGAATACCACCAATGCATTGCAACCCTCGTTTTTCACCTCAGCCACAGCCTTGAGCATGTCCTGCTCATTCTCTACTGTAGTCTGGCAGTTGAAGATTTCGCCTTTATATTCTTTTACGATGTTCTCTCGACGCTGTGTAGACAGTGCGATAGGGAAGCAGTCACGGCTAACGGCGATGATGCCGAGCTTGACCTGTGGAATGTTATTACTTACCATAGTTATATTAAATGTTTTTGTATAAATGTTTTTCGCATTTAGGTAAAGATGCACATCTGTTTCTGATGTACTGCTTATCTGTATGCAAAGGTAATGTTTTCTTTTAAAGGTTGTGTCGTTGTAAGGTCTTTTTTAATCTAATTTGAATTATTTCCACCATAATATCAACAAATATTCCCCAACGGGAGCTTTTTCTCTTCCGTTTCTCAGTACTTTTATGGTGTGTGGCTTTGTATGTCGGAAATAAAAAATGTCGCCGGTGCTCTTTTAGGGGAGCAACCGGCGACGTTATAGATGTGTGTCGTTTTATATTCAGATAGTGGGGCTATTTCTTTTTCTTGTCATCCTCTTTGTCTTCGAAATCTTCAAAGTCTTCGTCGTCATAATCCCACAGATTATAATTGTATTTTGACGCAGCCATAGTGGCATTGCCTTTGTTTATATTTCCGTTTGTCGGTATTATGACTTTTGTTCCGGATGCCTTGAATCCCTCAAGCAAATCGCCTCCTTGAATCTTGACGATACATACGGATGGACATATATAGCCTTTTTTCATGTTTCCTTATTTTTTAGTCCTGTATGATACTGTTATTTCACAACGAACTTCTTGCCGTTCATTACGTAGATGCCCTTTGGCAGGTTTCCGTTGTATTTGCCAATCTTCTGTCCGCCGATGGTGTATACCATGTTGTTGCTATCGTTTGTATTATTGATGTTGCTGATAGTTGTTGCAACGCCATTGGTATTGATAGCAAATGTCTTGGCATCTGTACCCTCAGGCAACTGGATATAAGCGCGCATACCGTTGATGATGTTTGCTCCCTCTGTCTCCATATCCGGATAGTAGAGGCTGTTGTCGGTGCCGATGAAGATGTCGGTAGCCTGAAGAGCAGTAGGACTTGTAACGCCCACGAACTTATACTCCTTGCCCTCTGCATCAGCATAAGCGGCAGCGTTGTTGCTGTTGTCTATGGTAGTGCGGAAGAAGAGAGAGTTGTCGATGTTGTTCTCTGGCTTGAACAGATATGGAGTGCCGGCAACGATTGCCTTCTCCTTAGGCTCAACGAATACCATCTCGCTGTTCTCCATGCGGTTGAACTCGCGAATCTGGCTTGCTTCGCCAAAGAGTGTGTTTACTTCCTCTGTGCTCAGGTTGAATGGGAAGCAAATGGTGTTCCAATACTCGTTAGAGAGTTTGCGGTCGAGTTTCACGTTCACGTTGTTGCCGTCGTTGGCAGCAAGGATAGCTGTGTTGTCGGCAGACTCAGAGACAGGAACGAGGCGTACTACTTTTACGTCGTCGATGAAGATGTTGTAGTTTACCGGACCAATCCAGAAACAAGCCTCATTGCCGAAGAATTCAAGACGAGTGTTAGGTGTTCCGTTAGGGATAACGATAGAATACTCCTTGAACTCGCCAACAGGAAGTTCAACAGACTGCTCCACGATGTTCTTGTTGCCGTCTACCACTGTAATCTTCAATGAAGGAGTAGCAGGGTTGTTCTTCACGGCAGCACCAGCCTTGAAAGTAAGAAGAGCAGTACTGTTCAGATTTTTTAAATTACCAGAGATAAGTGCAGCCTGACCGAAGATATTCAAACACTTGTCGCCAGGGAGTACAGTCTGGAGCGTTCCGCCAGTAGTAGACTTCTCATACCATCCCTCGTTGTCGCAAAGTGCACTGTTGAAAGTATCGCCGTCGCCAGCTTCCCAAGTACCGTCGTTGCCGCCCTTGCCCTCTACGTTGTCGAATGATTCATAGAAGATATTATCAGGGTCAGCCACACGTACTGTGTAAGTTGCTGTTGCATCCTCAAGCATATCGTTGTCTTTTACAGAAGCTGTGATTGTAGCCTCACCGTTGCCAACGAGAGTGATAAGGCCTTTCCCGTCTACTGTAGCAACATCAGCGTTTGATGATTCGTAATTTATTGCCAAGTCTTCTGTATCAACGGTAGAAGTTATGTCAAGTGAAGGCATCTCGTAAGAATCCTTGTTGTCTGCATAGATTACATCAAGAGACTTAGAGAAAGCCAATTCCAGTGAGTTCTTCTTGTAGTCGATAGTATAAGAGATAGACTCAGCCGGTTCGTAAGCACCCTCAACACCGTCGAAAGATGCTGTGATGGTGGCAGTACCTACGTTGCCGAAGGTCAAGGCACCTGTTGTCTCGTCTACGCTTACTACATCTGCGTTGTTGCTTGAATACTTCACGTTTCCTTCAATCGCCTCGTCTGTTCTGTCGTCTGTCAGAGTAGCCTTCAGAGCAGTGAAGTTCTTCTCCTGTCCGCGGAAAACGGTATAGTTCTCCTGTGCGTCCTCACCGAAAGAGAGAGCTGTGGTAGCGAGAGAGTATTTTATTTTATAAGAAGCGTCTGGTGTAGCCTCATACACGTCGGTTCCGGCATAAGAGGCAGTAATTGTAACCTCAGCGCCAGCCTTCTTGAAAGTCAGCATACCGGTATTCTCGTCAACGGCAACGATATTCTCGTCGGAGCTTGAATACTTTATACCGGTGTGCAGATAAGTATTTTCTAGAGTCTCTTTAAGGTCAGCATAGATGTTGTAGCCGTTTATGAATGCATTCTCCTCGCCTTTATATACAACGACGGTATTTTTGAGATCATCACTGAAAGCAAGAGTTGTAGGAATCTTTTTGTAAACAACATTGTATGAAATGCTCTTAGCTGCATCATATACGCCGTCAACACCAGCATAAGAAGCGGTGATTGTTGCCTCGCCCGGAGTATAATACATCACTGTTCCGAGATTCTCGTCTACTGCCACAGCTTCTGGATTGCTGCTTGAATACTTCACTGCTGCACCTTCCACAATAGAGTTGGTCTTGTTTTCTGTTACAGTAGCTACCAAACCATTGAAAACTCCCTCCTTGCTCTTGTAAACAGTGTAGCTCTGCTGAGCGCCGTCGCCGAAGGATAGGGTGGTGGCAACGGATTCAGAAAGAGTAACGGTGATTTTCTTAACTGTAAAAGAAGAGATGTAATATTTAAACACAATATTGTTGCTGTTTCCTGTCCATACACCAGTAGAGGCATCAAATGTTCCAACGTTAACACCTTTATTTATGTTAGACAAGTTGCTTCCTTCAATTTCTATCTTTGAGATGTTGTTTGAGGATGACGAGATTGTCATGTTCTGTTCAAACATAGAATTGAATTCGTATGGATTTCTTCCAAGTTTCGAATATGATCCACTTAAAGTTACTCCATCTTTTTCAATCTTGTCTTCGCCGGAGATTGCAAATCTCCCAGATATTTGTCCTTTATCCACTCCAGCTTCAAACACCACCTGTGTTTGTGCAAATGTTGCTCCGCATATCATGAAAAGCAACGACATGAGAACGAGTCTCATGTTTTGTTTTAATACATTCATTTTACCTTAAATTGATTTTAGATTATATTCACTCAGTTTTAAATTTATTCTTTTATTCATTCATTCATTGCCAAAGCCCCAATACACCTTTGACTCTACATTTCCGAAACTTTAGTAATCACTCCCCTCTCCTCATGGGGAGGGGAAGCCGCTCCAAGGAGCGGCGCGGGGGTGGGGCTTTACCTCACCTCAATAATCTTATGCGTCTGCAGCGACAGATGCCACTTGGGATGGCGCAGACAATAATCTATTGTACCTTTAAGATTCTTGTTGTTCTCCGCCTCGTCCTTCACATCACAAGGCTGAAGACTGTAAACATTAGCTTTAATATTGTTGAAACAGTCTACTTTAGTATCATCGCCCTCATACACCACTTTCAGTTCGTCGATATGCTCCAACTTCACCGCCTCGTATTTAGGCGAACACGTAATCCAGTCCACGTTGCATCCGTCGGGGAGAACCCTTGTTCCGTTGGTCTCCATCTGGATAAAGAATCCTGCATCGTGGAGCTTGTCAGTAAGCGTTGCCGTGATCTGCAGTAGCGGTTCACCACCCGTAATCACCACGTGCCGAGCCGGATATTTGCAAGCCTCGCTTACAATCTCCTCCTCTGTCATCTCTGTATAGCTGGAATGGTTGGTGTCGCAGAACGAACACTTCAGGTTGCAACCCGAAAAGCGAATGAATACAGCTGGTGTGCCGGCATAATGCCCCTCGCCTTGCAGGGAATAGAAAATCTCGTTTATTCTCATTCTTTATACCTTAGTTATTGATTTCCAGAGAAACCGTCGGCACAATCCTCTTCGTCCTTTACATACACCACACTGTTGTTAGAGCTTTCCTCCACTTCAACCTTATAGCACTGCGGAATCTGCTCGCAAATCCAGCGAGCAATATTCTCCGCCGTAGGGTTAAACGGCAGCAACTCATTAAAATTACCGTGGTCGAGATAGTCGTGTATCTTGTTCTTTATGTGTTTGAAATCAATCACCATTCCCTCGGCATTCAGTTCTTTAGCCTTGCAATATACGGTGACAACCCAATTGTGACCGTGCAGATTGGTGCATTTGCTTTCATACGGGAGATTGAGCCTGTGGCAGCCCGCAATCTCCATTTTCTTTCTTACGTAATACATTTATAATTAGATAATTCGGGTGCAAAATTACGAAAACTCTTGTAGTCGGCAAAGCAAGAACACATTTTTTTGCCATTATGCACCCTATATTGCGAAATATCAGCCAGTTTCTATTCTATAAATATAAAAAAGGCAGAGAAGCCATAAGAGCTCTCTGCCTTCATTCAAATAACCAATGTTTTACTTTATCAAATATGCATTATTCAAGTTTATGATTTAGTTCAATCTGCATTATTTCTTAATTAGCTTTCACGAACATGAATTTACCGGTGATGTCGTTGAAATAGATATCATACGTGCCGGCAGGGATATTGATGTTGTCGCCACCTGCCTTTGCAGTATATATCATACCGGCAATAGAAGCCGGCTGTCCGCCCCAGTTGTCAGAATTCCAATCATGGTTAGAGCGGAACTTCATCTCGGTGCCTGCACTGAAAGTATGACGCAGATACCAGTTGTGTGGTGCCGTTTGCTCCATGTCCACATCGCCATCCCAGTTGTTGAAGCCGCCGATGATGCTGACAGTATTGAATGCCTTAGGATTCTGGTCTTCAAGCTTCATCCAAGAGTATTTCTTTGCAGCCATATCGATTGTCAGAGTGTAGTATGCACCCTTCTCAGGACATACAAATGCTTGGGCATTGTTGTTGGTAAGTTCGCCTTCAGCTTTAGTTTCGCCATCAGTTACGCTACCCCATGCAGCATTCCAGTTTCCGATATTGTCGCGGTTCCATATCTTCAGGTTAGCATCGCCGGTCCACTGTGTGGTGATAGATGCCACAGAGCCACCGTCGCAATAGAAAGCAAGCTTAGAAGCAGCCTCGGCATTCCATCCGTAAACACCGCCCACCATATAATAAGAGTCTGCCTTAACGATAGAGTAGGTGTAGTCGAGCATGTTTATGGTAATAACGTAAGTGCCAGGGTCGACAAACTTGCCAGCCTGTGGGTTGTCGGTAACGAGTGCACCCTCAGTAGCGGTAGAACCATCCTTCTCTGTTCCGACTACGCCTTGAGCCCAAACGTTGTTGGCATCGATATTCTCCTGAGGAATAATCTTCCAACACTGGTTAGAACCGGTTGTTGTAACAGTATAAGTAAATACAGGATCCTCATAAACGTCAGCGTCAGAGTGGGAGAACTTGTATTTCACGAGTTCGTTAACATCAGTATTCCATCCGTTGAAGTCGCCGATGAAATAATAAGCCTTTGAAATAAACGGAGCTTTAGGTTTGATGTTAAGTGTAATCTCTCCGGCATCAACAAAAAGCGACTGTCCGTTGACTACCACATCAGAATAAACTTTAGCTTTGAATGGACGAGCCGATGGGCGTTTGCCGTAAGCCTTTACAACAGCATCCTGAAGAGCAGTACTGTCGATTGTTCCCTCAACAGTAGCATCAAGAGTCTGCGGCAAGTCGTAAGTCATGCTTTCTTCATCTGTAGGAGCTATTATAACACGGGTGTGTTCCAGTTCCGCTCCCTTAGGGAGTGTTGCCGTGGAAAGCGTGAAAGCCTGTACGTTTTTACCAGGTTTTGCCAAGTCAATCTCGGCAGAAGCGGCAGAGGCAGTAAAGCCAGGAATAGTAATGGCGTCTTCCTGATCCCATCCCTGAGGAGCAGACCAATCATCGTAGTCGCCGTCGCAGCTTGCGAAGGCAAAGCCTATAAAAGCTGCCAAGCTATATAATAATGTTTTTTTCATTGTCGTTTGATTTTTATTTATTGTGGGGGATTATAAGATCTATAAGACATATAGGACATATAAGACATATAGGACCTATAAGACAGATAGGACTTATAATCCCTCTTTTTATTTCAATCTTTCGATTTCAATTTTTCAATCATTCAATTTTCCAATCTTTCAATTTTTCAATCTTTAAATTTTCCAATCTTTTGATTTCAATTTTTCAATCTTATTTCACTTCTCCTGTGTTCTTGTCGAAGTTCACATAGAGTTTCTGACCAGGGTTACAGTTTACAGAGTACTCCTCGCCAACATTGGTTGCCCAGTTGTCAACGATGTTGTCTTTGCGGTAGAACACATTTCCATTGTAGAGAGTGAACTCAGTACGCCACCACTCCAAACCAGATATATGAACATAAGCACGAAGCTCGCCACTACCAGCGAAAGCCGGAGAAACCCATTCACCATTTTGGTCTGTTGGAGCCTGTAAAGCCCATGCAGCATTAGCTTCGGTCCAGTCGCCGCCGGCAGCAGCACCAGTAATGTAAACCTCAGCAGGCAAGATGTGCAGAGTGTAGCCAATACTCTTCTTGTCGGCGCTCATAGTGCCTTCAAAATGCAGAGTATACCATCCACCCTTGGCAATAACGATGTTATCGTCGTCGTTGTTTGAAACTCCGGCACTTGCTTTATCGTCAACAGTGATGCGTGTAAATCCGCGCCAATCGCCTTCAGAAGTTCCCCACTTGAATGAACCGCCGTCTGGCACGTATACTACGGTATAATACTGTCCCGGTATGCCGTATACGGCAGCAACCTGTTTCCAGCTGCTCCATGCATTTTGTATAGAAGAGCCAACAACATACAGGCAAGCAGGATATTCAACATCCGGAGCCTCGTATTCAGCACGTACAGAAGGCAGAGTGATTACATTAGAGTAGGTCTCGCCCAAATTGTCGATCATAGATCCGTCGATAATGGCACGTAACCTTATATAAACAGGCATAGATGATGGAATGTCTGCATCAGGGTGAGCTTCCAGATATAAGTCTACAAGCGCATTGTTCATTTCAATGGCATTAGCCAGCATTCTTGCATCGGTGAAAGATGTAGAGAGTTCAGTAAACTTTGCATCTTTGTTACCCTCGGCAAAAGTAGGGTCGATAGAAACCTGTACGAAATAGCGAACAACGTATGGTACACCTTCGCCATAGTTAGGCTGTGTGCAAGTAAGTTCCACGCCGTCGGACTTAGAAAGGTCGTAAGTGTTGCCTGCATAAGCAGGAGTATTGAGCTTGAATCCTTCAGCCACATGACTAAGGTCGAGCGTCGGGTTGCAGTCATCGTCTTTGTCGCACGATGCGAACAAGAACGGCAGAACGAGCAACGTAAGCATCATTAATTTATTTATATATTTCATGATACGTATTCTTTTGTGAATTAAAAACTGTTTTTATAGTCACCGTTCAGCGGGATTAGTACCCCGGATTTTGGTGCAAGTTATGGTTCCCGGCTATTTCTGTAGAAGGAATAGGGTAGATGTTGTAGTGATCGTCAACACCCACTCCGTTAGGCTGTCCGCCCTTGAAGCTCCACAGATACTGGCTGCTGGTGTAGAGATCGAAACGTACGAGGTCGCTGCGGCGACGTCCTTCGAGATAGAACTCGCGACACCATTCGTCGAGTATAGTGTTGAGGTCAATAGATTTAGCCACGTTCTTTCTGTGTGCGCGTTCCTGCAGTTTCTGTATATCCTTCAGTGCATTCTCTTTGTCGCCAAGTCGATAGAGAGCCTCTGCACGAGTAAGATAAATCTCGCCAAGTCGGAACAGAGGAATATCCGTGTCGCAGAAGTTGTCGCCGTGAACGGCACCGCCGTCAGAGCGCATGTTAGACCATTTCACGATAGACAGTCCGTCGAAGAAGTTCTTAATCTGCTTGTCTGGAGTCAAGCGGCGCACGCCACCGGCAAAACCGCCATAGAGAAGTGCGCGGTCGTCGCCAGCCTTGTCAATAATCTCCTCAGTACTTCCGCCGAGAGCCTTGTCCATCTTTATAATGTCGGCTTCAGTATCGGGATTATTGTCTTTCAGATAGTTCTCATAAGCTTTCTTGCATGCATCATTGTCGGCATTTACGATATCGAGCGAAGGCAAGAACTTTGCCACGAGGTCTTTGCGTGCGAAGATGCACTGCCATGGGTTCGTCTGATAGTAATAAGGCATACCGTCGCAGCGTGTACCGTTGATAAGCATTGTAGAGCCACCGTGGTTACGAGTTTTGGCTCCATCCTGACGGATAGGCAAGATAATCTCCTTCATAGCCTCCGGGTTCTCGTCGTTGTCAGCCATAAAGAGCTGCTGGTATCCGGTATATCCGTTTTTCGTAGTTTTACAGAGGTCGTAGGCATTGCTTTCAATAATCTTGTCGCAATAGTCTTTAGCTTTCTGGTAGTCGTTTATCTCGCCGTCGGTATAGACTTCAGCGTTCAGAGCCAGACGTGCATGAAGAGCATAAGCCGCACCGCGGTCAGCTCTACCGAAGTCTTTAGTGTTGCAGTAAGCGCCTACATCCTTCATCAGAGGCTCAATAGCAGTCAGTTCCTCGTCAATCCACTTGTATAGGTCAACGCCAACCTTTTCAACAGGCAGTTTACCGTTGAATTCCAGTTTGAACGGAGCTCTGTGGAAGAGGTCGAGGAACTGGAAGTAGTTGAGGCAGCGCAGAAAACGAATCTCAGCAATCTTGTCATCTGAAAGCTTGCCAGTCTGTTCGCTGATAAACTGGTTGTGGAGCGTGATGTCGTAAGCCAGTCTCTGATAGCACCAGTTTACGCGGGGAGAAGCCGAAGTCCATGCCATATTAGTGATAGGAGCCATGTCTTCGTTGTCCTGCCATGCCCACAGGATTTCGTCGGTATTAAGTTCGTTGAGGTTAAACACCGTGCGGTAGTATCCGCTCTCTCCCTCGTTACCGCTCATATCGCCGTCGCCGTCAGGACCTTTCTGTCCGGTAAGTCCCAATGTGCCGTATTGTTTAGCGAGAAGTTCATCCACATTATATGTAGGAGAAGTCTTCGGGTCTATTGGGGATATATTCAAGTCGTCGGCACAAGACATTGTTCCCAGTGTCAGGAAAGCGAGTGCCGCACTTTTCAATATTATATGTTTCATAATTGTCGTAGTTTTTTAGAATCTTAGAAGTTGAAGTTAACACCAAGCTGGAAGCTTATTGGACGTGGATACGGATCCTTGTCAACACCGTTAGCCACCTCAGGGTCAAGACCTTTATACTTGGTGATTATGAACGGATTCTGCACCGTGAAGTAAACTCGTCCTGAGAAATAGTCCTGTCCTGCATACTTGAGCAGTGCCGGGAATGTATATCCCAGTGTGATATTAGAGCATTTCAAATACGAAGCATTGCGCACGAAGTAGTCGCTAAGGCTGTTCATTGCATTAGTTTGTCCGGTGAATCCGAGAGAAACGGCATCCGAGAGGACATTTTGGAAAGCTCCAGCCTGGCGATGCAGTCCCTGCTCGCAAACGATAGCACTGTTTGCAAGACCGTAATAGTAAACATAGTTTCCGAGAGAAGCTCTAAGAGAGAAACTCAGATCCCAGTTCTTGTAGAGGAACTTAGATGTGAGACCCATAAGTACATCGGCAGCCGGACTCTTGTAGTAGTAGCGATCGCCGTCGTCGATAACGCCGTTGCCATCGCGGTCAACATATACACCCTCGATAGGCTTTCCGTCCTTATCGTAAACCTGCTGGTAAACGAAGAACGAGTTGATAGGTTCGCCCACCTTGTTGCGCTGCAGTTTTGTAGAAATACCGCGTGCAGCCTCAGTATCGTTCACCCATACCCAATCGTCGTCGCCGGCATTAAGGGCAGTCACTTTGTTCTTGTTCCATCCCACGTTGTAAGTTAGGTCCCAAGTAAAGTCTTTCGTTACCACCGGTTTCACGTCGAACGAAAGTTCAAGACCATAGTTGCGCAGCGAACCAACATTCTGCAGCAGGTTGTCGCCCAAAGTTACGCCAGCCTGTGTAGACACGTTGGCAAGAAGGTCTTTCGTGTTGCGGATATATCCGTCGAGAGAGAAAGTAAATCGGTTGTTGAGGGCGGCAAAGTCCACACCAACGTTCCATGTCTCCGTCTTTTCCCAAGTCAGGTTCTTGTTGTATTTGTTAGGGCGCATAGTATAGTAATATGCGTCTCCGAACGGATACTGCGAGTACTGGTCTCCCTTAACGTAAACCGGAGCGTAGACGAAGTCGTCGATACCGTTCTGCTGTCCTGTTTTACCCCAGTCGAAGCGCAGCTTCAAGTCGTTGAGCCACTTAACGTTCTTCATGAAAGGCTCGCTGTTGATTTTCCAGGCCACGGCAGCCGATGGGAAGTATCCCCACTTGTGTCCTTTGGCAAAGCGCGAAGAACCGTCGGCACGGAATGTAGCAGTAACAAGATAACGGTCGAGGAAGTTGTAGTTCAGACGTCCGAAATAAGAAACGAGTGAGTTGTGGGTAGCCCATTCCTTGTCTTTCCTTGTCTTCTCGTCGAAGCGTGCGCCAGTCATCGGGTCAGTACCATAGCCCATATTGTCGATACCAGAGCGGTGGTAGTGTGACTGCTCGGCACCAGCCATGATGTCGATGTCGTGGTTGCCGAACTTGTGCATATACTGAGCGTATGCGTTGCCCACGATATTGTATTTATAATATGTAAGGAACTCTTGGCGACCATAGTAGTTATTGCTGTAAGAAGTGCGCTTGACGTCAGTCTTCTGGTCGGTAGCAGTATACTGTGCTCCCAAGCTTGCGTGAATGTGCAAGTCTTCGAATCCGTGAATCTTGTAGTCAACCTCAGCGTTGCCGCTGTAGTCGTTAGAGTTAGCCAGACAATATTTGTTGTTAAGCATGGCAACAGGATTCTGTGGAGTCTGCGAGTAAGAAGTCTTCTTCCAGTTAGGATCGCTGTAAGAAGCATTTACCAGTGTCTGGTAGTAACCGCCCACAACACTATATTCCGGATCAGACATGCGTACCGGACGAGTAGGATCCATGGCGAGAGCCGCTCCAATGGCACCGCTGTCGGCATAGCGGTCCTTCTCATACATGTATTTAGCCGTGAAATTAAAGTTCAAGTGCTTGTTGAGGAACGAAGGTGCCAAATTAACACTTGCGTTGAAACGTCGCATCCAGCTCGTGTTCAAGATACCGTTGCCGATATTATAGCCAGCGCTGACGCGGTAAGGCATGTTCTTCAATCCGCCCTGCATGCTGATGCTATGGTTTGTAGAAACCGAGGTGCGCAGGATTTCGTCCTGCCAGTCGGTATTGGCATCTCCGAGCAAGTCGCGGCTCATGCCGAGCGACTCTATAAGGTTTCTGTATTCGTCGCCGCTGAGCACATCGTATTTCTTCAGTGCAGTAGAAACGGTAATGTCGCCGTTGTAAGAGAACGTAGGCTTCTGTCCGTTGCGTCCCTTCTTTGTAGTGATGATGATGACACCGTTGCTGGCACGCGAACCATAGATAGCCGTTGCCGAAGCACTCTTCAATACGGTGAAACTCTCGATATCATTAGGGTTGATGTTGGCAAGAATATTACTCATACCCTTAGCCGTGTTGTTGTCGATAACGAGTCCGTCGATAACATACAGAGGGTCGTTGCTTGCCGAGAGCGAAGCACCGCCGCGGATACGGATCTGTGCGCCGGCACCCGGAGCACCGCCGGTGGTCTGCACATCAACACCTGCCACTTTACCAACGAGCATATCAGATGCGTTGTTAGTGATACCCTTCGAGAGTTCATCCGGCTTCATTGCCGTAACCGAACCGGTGAGGTCGTTCTTCTTTGCGCGGCCGTAACCGATAACGACAACCTCGTTCAGTTTGTTGTCAGCCTCTTCCTTCAGGATGATGTTGATGTTTTGTCCTGCTTTGGCCGTAGCTGTTTCGTAGCCGATGTAGGAGATTTTGATTACAGACTTGGCGTCAGCCTTAATAGAGAAGTTACCGTCGAAATCCGTTACCGTTCCGCCGTCGGTGCCATCAACTCGCACCGTAGCTCCGATAACCGGTTCGCCAGTAGAGTCCTTCACGTGTCCCTTTACGATGACTTGCTGTCCGAAGGCACTTGCCGTAAGGAACAATCCGCCAGTCAGGGCAGCAGTCCTCAGGGCATTACTGAATTTAACCTGCTTCATCATTAGTAATTTTTATGTTATTAAAATTGTTAGTCAATTTATTGCATATATTAATATGCAGATATATCCGCCAAATGGCAGACTTTCTGTAGGCTTTTTTGCCTGTGCTTTTTAGGCTCGTTTGATATTTTTTGCAAATGTAATGCTTAAAGTTGTTCGTTGTTCCACGCATGTAATAAAAAAAAGCGACCATCAAGTGCAAACGTTTGCATGCTTGCCGTCTTTCTCTTCTTTCATTAAGTGGGAGAAAAGATTGAAGATTATAAATCAGAAACTTGAAAAAGAATATCCGTTGAAATATGGAAATCCCCACGGCATTTTAGGGATATTCCCCAGGCGGGTAAGCGGAAATAGCGATAACTTTGCCACACATAAACAAGGATATTAATTTTAAAAACAACGGGATTATGAAAAAGTTTTTCTTTATAACATTAGCGGCACTAATGCTTGCAGGCTCTGCCGCACAGGCACAGGCTTACCGCAACAGTAGATATTATAATGAGCGCACGGGACATCTGGACTATTCCGGCAGACACGGCGGAAATATGTATGCAAGTGGCGAAAACTACTACGGACTGCGTATCGGTCCGGCGTTCTCAACCGTAAATTCCGACGACGAGACACTCGACGGCGGCGATTCGCAGACGGGACTCAATATCGGTGCAGTGGCAGGCATCGCCCTGTCAGACCGCGCACCGCTCTTCCTTGAAACAGGACTCTATTATACCGAAAAGGGAGGAAAGAAAAAACTCCAGAACGGCAAGAAGATGACCTACGACCTGAACTACCTGGAGGTGCCGATAACCGTGAAATATGCTTATGCAATAGACAATCACTTCTCCGTGCAACCGTTTGCCGGAGGATACCTCGCCTGTGGAGTGGGGGGAAAGATAAAGAACTACGGACTGCGCGAGTCGGAGAGCTCCTTCTCCAGCGACCGCTTCAAGCGTTTCGACGGCGGACTCCGTGTGGGTTGCGGTGCAGCCTACGACATGTTCTACTTCGATCTGACCTATGATATCGGTCTTGCCAATATCTGCCACGACGAGTTTGACACATCCCATAACGGATGCCTCACGCTCAACTTCGGTGTGAACTTCTGATAGTTTTTTGACATATACTCATATTTTTTTTGATTTTATCTTTTCCGCTTCCGCCTTTCTGGTTATAGAAAAAACGGAAGCGGAAAGCATAATAAGGTAAATGTGATAGTGATAGATTATATGGCTGTTTATGTTTAAAAAAATATTCATCAGTGTTGAACAATCGTTTATCAGTGATGAATATTTATTTATCAGTGTTGAATAATTGTTTATCAGTGTTGAATATTTTTTTATTGTGGTTTGACGATTTTAGTTGACCACTTTTAGCATTATTGTTAATACAGGTTGACTCAGTTATTACTTATCCATAATCCACGTTGACTTACTATTCTATATCTATAGAAAATCATAATAAAAAACGTATTCCTTTTGTCTTGTAATTAATTTGCACTACTTTTGCATTTTATAATAGGTAAAAAGCAAAAGGATAATGGAAAATCTTGAAGTGATGGTGATACTCTTCATCATCGTAATCGTAGGCTATGTATTGTGTAAGTTGGGATATATGGGCGACAAGTTCGACCAGAAGCTGTCGGCAATAGTCATCGACCTCACCTGTCCGGCACTCATCCTCTCATCCGTAATGGGCGACTCCTTGCCCGACCGCTCACTGATCATGCCGCTGCTCGGCGTAGGCTTTCTCACGTATTTCATTCTACTGATATTCGGCTTCCTCGTTCCGCGGCTCATCACCAAAAACCGCGACGACCAGGGTATGATAGGCTTCGCACTGATGTTTGCCAACGTGGGTTTCATAGGCTACCCTATAGTATCGTCGATATTCGGACCGCATGCCATATTCTATGCCGCCCTGCTGAACATGCCAAACACCTTCTTCATCTTCACCGCCGGCGTGATGCTCGTGAAAGGAGAATACAGCATACGGCAGCTCAATCCCAAGGTGCTCTTTTCGCCGGCAATGATAGCAGCCTTTGTTGCCGCCCTCCTTGTGGCATTCAATATCCACACGCCCGAACTGATAGCGCGCCCGGTGACGATGGTGGGCAACATCACGGTGCCTGCCGCCCTGATGGTGATAGGTTCATCGATGGCGCGACTGCCGATAAAGGAAATAATAGGTAGCACGAAGGTGTATGTGTCGTCGGTGATACGACTTGTTGTCATACCGCTGTCGCTGTATTTCCTGTTCAAGGTGTGCGGCGTTGACGAAGTGGTAAATGACATAAACACGGTGGTGATAGCAATGCCCGTGGCTTCGTTCGGCACAATGTTCTGCATGAAATACGGCAGAAATCCGGCTCTGATGACCGAGATAACATTCATTACAACCGTATTTTCAATCATCACCATACCGCTGGTTACGATGCTTTTCAAATAAGGTTGATCAGAAAACATCATAAAAAATGCAAATGCCGTGGCGGTTGTAACCGTTTTGTAACAAATGATAATTAATTTTGCACTTGCGTAAATAAAACAAGTATTATATATGGATTTATCAGAAATGCTCTTTCTCGGAGGATTCGTGGTGTTCATTGCCGCGATACTGCTCCTCGACATGTTTGTAATCGACAAGAAAGCCCATGTGGTGTCAATAAAGGAAGCAGGCACGTGGACTGCCGTTTGGATAGCCCTCGCCCTGCTGTTCTCCGTGTTCCTGTGGTTCCATGGCGATATGGTTCACGGGATAGACAACTTTTCCGACCTTCAGGCCGTAGCCTCTCGCTATGCCGCCCATTTGAAGCTCAACCCCGACGACTTCGAGGCGAGCCTGCAGCAGTATCGCCACTATATGACAATATCTTATATCTCCGGTTATCTGATAGAGAAGACCCTGTCGGTAGACAACCTCTTCGTGATGATGATGATATTCACATCCTTCGGAGTGGGGAAGAACGAATACCAGCATGTGTTGAACTGGGGAATCCTCGGCGCCATCGTGTTGCGCTTCATCTTCATCTTCCTCGGAGCCGCCATCATCAGCCGGTTCGACTGGATACTGCTCGTCTTCGGAGCGGTGCTCGTATATAGCGGCGTGAAGATGTATCTAAACCGCAACAAGAAGGAAGAGATGAATGTGGAGAAGCATCCCGTGGTAAGGCTTTTGTCAAAGACGGGTAGGGTGCATACTCAGTTTGAGGGCGACAAGTTCTTTATCCGTCGTGCCGGCAAACTAATGGTAACGCCGCTGCTCGTAACGGTGCTCGTAATAGAGTTCAGCGACCTTATCTTCGCCTTCGACAGCATCCCGGCAGTGTTCTCCGTGTCGCTCGACCCTTATGTGGTGTTCTTCTCAAACATCTTCGCCATCCTCGGTCTGCGCGCCATGTTCTTCCTCCTGGCAGCGATAGCCGACCGCTTCCGCTACTTGAAGCTCGGCGTCTGCGTCTTGCTCGTGTTTATCGGAGTGAAGATGCTCGTCCACAAATATTTTGAGATAGATGCCGTGTCGTCGCTCGTGTTTATCATCGGCGTACTTGTCGTGAGCATCGTGTCGTCGCTCGTTGTTTCTCCCAAGAAGCAACAGAAGATATAAATTTGGCTTATCCGATATCTGGAGTGATAGAATTTATTTCATAAGGAATCTCCTTGCCAACTTTTGCGCCAGCTTTTCGGCTCGGCGGGAAAGAACCTCAGCATCAAGCCTGGATTCAACTGCGACTTGGGCTGCAACATCCATGTGGGGGATGACTTCCTGACCAACTATAATGTCACCATACTCGACGTGGCACCGGTAACTATCTTTCATGCTATTTATATTATTTGTAAAGCATGACGATACTGCCGGCAGTTATCAGCAAGGCACCCACAATGACTTTTGCGTTTATCGGTTCTTTCAAGAACATGAACGACAGGCAGATGGTGATAACCACACTAAGTTTGTCGATGGGGGCAACACGGGATACATCGCCCAGCTGCAAGGCTCTGAAATAAAAAAGCCATGACAGGCCAGTGGCTGCTCCCGAAAGAATGAGGAACACCCATGTGCGCGATGAAACGCACCGAAAGTCGCACGTATGGTTGCCCAGTATGGCAATACCCCATGTGATGAGTAGAATGACTGTTGTGCGGATAGCCGTAGCGAGGTCAGAATCAACGTCTTTCACTCCAATCTTGGCGAAGACTGCCGTCAATGCGGCAAAGAAGGCTGACAACAAAGCGTAATATTTCCACATAGTTGTGATGATTAGTCTATATACATAAACGTGGCCCCCATAAACTTATTGCATATTCGTGTTACAATATTGTTAAAAATCAGTTCCATTCCTTATGCTTTTATGTAGGACTTATGAATAATGTAGGATCAAGATGATGTAGGTGACGAAAATGATGATGATGGCGATGAGTAGAAAAGATTAAAGGCTTTCACTATCTCTGACTAAATGAACAATACCTTGTACTGAAAGAAAAAAATTGATATTTGATTCATTTTGTTTACTCTATTCTTGCCGAAATTCCAAATAATGTATTAACTTTGTAGAAAATACAAGTGCTGACGGAATACGGTTTGCAGTATCCAATCAATGGGGCAGATATAATTTCGTGAATATCCTGGGATTGTTGGAAAAATGGGGTTGGAACATAATGAAAAAGCAAAATGTCAAAAAGAAGCAGGAATAAACATCGGCAAAACAATTATCAGACTAATTCCAACTATTCTTTCTTCAAAAACAACATCCTACCACAAATAGACAACCTATAATAAACAACCTAAATCTATATATACATGGCGAGATTTGCAACATACTACTTCAGATATAATCATGAACTTGGCCCATACGAGTGGGAAAAGAGGCAAGAACATTTAGCTTCCTTGTTTGAGAGCAACGACAGCATCATCTTTGGTGAGGGCGTACCTTCTGAGGAACAACAAAAGAACGACATTCCATATGCCAAGGTTTTCAACCATCGCGTTTACCATCTAAAGTGTAATCCAAACATTATCGTAATGCAATTTGCCAACTCTATCGACATTCCGGTTGAGAGTAAGTTTGAGCAAACTGTGGTAAAAGACGAGCCATCTTTGTTCGTCATCATCGACAACCGCAAAGACATACGTACCGTAGCCATACAGAACCGCCGCAAGGCTTTCAGCGCACCCAAAAGAGTGGCGCAAATCATAGCAGACCGAATTGACAAAACACTTTATGGCAAGTACTGCTATTCAACAGAAATATTGCCTGAGTTCTATCCTGTTGACCTCTTCAAAGCATGGCAAGAACAACAGCAACACGCACAAGCCATTCGTTTTTCTCCTTCCGACGCAATGACTGCCGACGAGATAATGCAAAAGGTGAACGGACTAAAAGACAAAGACTATTATGATGACTCGCTCATGCCCATGTTGCTGCAATTGAATCTTGAAGCAAAGAAGGCAAAATACAAACAGAAGTTTACCGTAACGCCCGAAGACAAGAAGACCGCCTTGTATGTTGACAAGACAACGGCATATATGAAAAACCTCATCACGTTGGCCAGTGCCACAGGTGAACCAGTGGAGCTTGTCACAAAAGAGGGTGCTGTATTCAAATGTTTTGTTGAACCCGATGATGATAATACCGACAAGATTGTACATCGCAAGTTTGACGATGCCTTATTGGAGATGCTCTTTAAGGGCTGCAAAGCCAATGGCGAGAAAGCCGAAAGCGATGATATTGCCAAGGCTGAGGCTGCTGTAGTGGAAATGTTGGGCGGCATGAAGCACATGTCGGAAGATATTGAGAAGAAGGAGGAAGATGCGGCATGACAGATACGATAGTACACCTTGACAAAGAACAGACACGACTACAACGCCGGAAACTGCTGGCGAATGACGTATATGTGCTTTTCTGCGACCATCTGAAGCAACTGAACAAGGAAGGTCAAACAGCATTGTCGCAAGTTGAAGTGTTCTTGTCGGCAAGCAATTTTGCGCATCTGCTAATGTCTCTACCCAACATCAAGGATGGCATAGACGACGAGCTTGACGATTTGGATGAAGATGCCGAGGGGGAGAATGACGCCATAATTATAAGTATGGTGGCAACAGCCATCATGTGTGCCGTGAGAAACCGTCACTCCGCGTTTGACTACCGATTTGCCATAATTCATATCTACACCCGATGGAACGACCATGCACTTCTTGCGCCTATGCTGCAAGCTGCGGCAAGGAAAGAGGAAGCACGGTGGATGGAAGGCAAGAAGACGGATTTGCTCACGTGCGAGTTGGAGGAAATTGAAAATAACAAGGAAGGCAAAGAAGCTGTTAGAGAATTGTTCCAATACTTTGTCGATATGTCTGCCAGCGTAGGCGAAAGTACAATTAAGGAGAATCTTCTTATCTTGAATAAATACAACAATGACCACGGCAATAAATATCAACCTTATATTGATGCGTTATATGAGAAGTTGGGAATAAAGACTACCACTCAGTTCAATATTGAAAGAATCAACGACATACACGACAACCCAAATGTGACAATAGGAAA
Organism: Prevotella sp. UBA746; assembly: GCA_002298545.1. GTDB lineage: Bacteria > Bacteroidota > Bacteroidia > Bacteroidales > Bacteroidaceae > Prevotella. The sequence continues at coordinate 3,285 of DBKQ01000010.1, read as the reverse complement.
ATGACAGATACGACAAATATAAAAATGGATTTTTGGGGTGATGTGACAATAGAAAAGATGTTCGACATCCACGATAACGATAAAGTCGTAATTTGCACATCCCCTGCAGACAACAAAAAGCCGAGGAAACAAGGGGAAGCAAAGAAAACTGTCAAAAAACCTCTATCCACCAACCCCATGACGCTTAAATACTACCGTCACGGCAACAATGGCACATTGGCAAAACAAAGGGGCAGAGTTGATGTTCTGTATAAGAAGTGGACTGAATGGGGATGGATTGACGGAGATACGCGCCCAGATGATTTTGACGCTTTCTTTGAAGGCGAGCCAAGGCATTGCAACATCACTTGGACTGCAAATACAACTATATTGACAGTCTTTCTTCAAAAACTTCTTGAGCAAAACTATATTGACAGGCAAACAGGATGTTCTGCCACATCGCTTGTGAAAGAGCAGTTTGGCAAGACACCAAATTCAGAAAGAAAGCGTCTTGACAAGGCGAGCGAGAGCAAAATCGACCTGTCGCTCATAATTCTTGATATCAACCGCCCATTACCCGAACGAAAATACCATACCTCAAATGATGAAGACATTAGCGATGCCGCCCTTTATGAGATTTACGAAGGCAAACTGCGGTCTACAAAAGGCATATAGCATGTAAGCGATTTACAGCGTATGTAAGCATTCTTGTAAGCAGAAACAATTTTTCTGAAAAATATTTTAAGCCGAAATACTCTTGATTTACAGAGCGTTTCGGCTTTTCTGCGTTTTTGTTTTAGGGGTATGTAAGCAAAATTTTAAAAATCGCTTACAAAACATCAAGTCATTTCCCCATTGCCGAGGGCCGTTCAGACCAAACATTCCTGACTGCCCGAAGCAACTATGTACAACAAGAGACTTTTCTCTCGCGCAGGTTCCGAAGCACAGTACGAACCGCGCACTATCGGAGAAGTATTGAACGACATGCTCCAAAGCAACTCACCCTTTGCCGTGGCCTACCGCCAACGGGGTGCCACGGTCTATCCCAACACCGAGCCGTGCATTGACCTCAAGTTGCTCACTCGCCAACCGGGACGCATCGCCGTAGGTGACTACCTTGACGGTGCAATCACTCGCGACGGCGACGACCACTATCTCTTTATCGAGAACGCCACGGAAAAGAAAAGGCAGACTGCCACGCAGCGCAATCCGCATGTGTACGAGGGAAATTTTATCAACGTCAACCGCAAGCCCGACGGCACACCTTACCCAACGTTCAACCGTCCGCAGTTCACGGCAGACTTCACCTTCAAGCACTTCTGCCTCGCAGCAGCCGAGGAGCTGCTTGCAGTGGCTGGCATCATAAGTGAGGCACAATAACTGGGAGAGGGGGCGTCTCGCCACCGACACAATATCCACAAGAAGAATAAGCCGGAGGCGAGACGCCTCCGCTCACAGTAGTTCAAAGCCTCGGAGAGAGAAGTGGGTATAGGCTGCAATCTTCCAATATTCCAGTTCTTCCAAATTCCAATTAGGATACATCAAGACAAAATCCCTTTATAAAGATTATATAACTAATTAATAATCAATTAATTATATATAGAAAAGGGCAAATTGTCACCCCTCGAAAATTAATTGGAAGAACTGGAATTGGAAGATTCGCCCAGCATCACTTCCCTCTCAAAGGCTGATAATCAACGATTTAACCCATAAAACGCATAAGACAAATGAAATACAATATCTCAAAAACCACTCCTCCAGCCATGCCAAACCTCGGCAGAGGCACCGAATGTATCACGCTTTTGCTCTCGCAAGTGTCTCGAGACATGCACCAGAGCATCGTGCCTATGCTTTTTCCTATCCTTGGCGCACACATAAGTGGTGCGGAATTCATGTATCCCGACCTCTCTTGGAAGGAAACGAGCGGAATGTTGGCAAATCTTGTGGCTGAAAGTGGTGCGGGCAAGGGACAATTGTCAGCTTTAGTGGAAGCCATCTGTCGCGACTTCCGCCAGCACGACGACGAGGAGTTGGCAAAGCTCGTGGAGTGGCAGAAGATGATGAAGACCAAGAGTGCCAACAAGGAGAAGCCCGTGCGCCCCGACGTTGCCTTCTGGTTTCCGCCTGCCGACGTGACCAACGCTGCCTTCATACAGAACGCCATGGGCTGCGAGAAACTCGGCGCACGCACCCAATACCTCAACATGCCTGAAGTGGAGATGGCAGACCGCATCTGTGGCGGACATCGACAGATTTCGCAGATGATGCGCAACATCTACGACCGCCAGCGTGCCGGAGCCCTCCGTGCCACAGCCGACGGCGTGACGGGCAACCCCGTATTGAGAGCCAACATCACCATATCCTCCACGCCCTTTGCCGCTCGCAAGTTCTACAAGAACGAACTGTTCAACGGCACCTTCGGGCGCATGGTGTTCAGCTACAAGCCACGCCAGGGACGCGACGGACGCATACCACGGCAGGGCAAGTATGGCGACGACTTCTACACCCGGCTCGACGAATACCTCGCACGTCTTGCCATCTGCAAGGGCCGCTTCACCATCAAGCCCCTTAACCGCCTCATCGACCAACTGGCTGCCGACATGGCCATGCTTGCCGACCTCACGGACGACGACACGCTGTGGGACATCTCCAAACGCGCCCTCGTATCGGCATGGAAGGCTGGTTGCATCCTCTGGGCTCTCAACAACCAGACATGGACTAAGCCGATGGGCTCGCTCGTTGAATGGCTCGTCTATCACGACATCTGGTCGAAGATGCAGATATTTGCCGACCTCCTCTCGCAGGATGCCGATGCCATGAGCGAAGCCGTGCGCCGTGGACCGAAGAACTTGCTTGACGACCTGCCTAACTCGTTCAACACCGCCCAGCTCGAAGCCCTGCGCCTCTCGCTCGGCAAGAGCAAGGAAGGCACGAAGAACCAGCTCTACAAGTGGACCTTCCGCAAGTTCATCACCTATTCAGCCCAAACAGGTCTCTACACCAAAACCCAAGAATACCTCACGGACAAGTAACAAAACATAGTAGGTGCGGATTCCCACCGCACAACAATAGCTATCTGTGCGGTGAGACACCGCACCTACTAAAATTAATAAAATTTCAAAACTCAAGCATCTATGGAAAAATACGAAATAGAAAAACTCCGCTCCATCCCAATAGAATCCGTTGCCGAGCGCCTTGGCCTCAGCGTCACGCGCCACAAGAGTCTCTGCCCTTTCCACGACGACCATCACGCCAGTCTCACCTACAACATCCGTCGCAACACTTTCCGTTGCTTCGTCTGCAATG
>DBKQ01000040.1:36163-42537 GCA_002298545.1 Prevotella sp. UBA746 | reverse complement strand
CCCGTAGACAGTGAGCATTCGGCAATCTTCCAGAGTATAGTGGGAGAGGGCGACAACAAAATAGAGAAGATATTGCTAACAGCCTCAGGGGGGCCATTCCGCAATTTCTCAAAGGAAAAGCTCGCCACCGTTACAAAGCTTGATGCTCTGAAGCATCCGACATGGGATATGGGTGCGAAGATAACAATCGACAGTGCGACGATGATGAACAAGGGCTTTGAGGTGATAGAGGCAAAATGGCTCTTTGGTGTTGAGGCAGACAAGATACAGGTATTGGTTCATCCGCAATCTATTGTCCACAGTGCAGTACAGTTTGCCGACGGTGCCGTCAAGGCACAGCTTGGAGTGCCCGACATGCGCTTGCCGATACAGTATGCTTTTTCATTCCCGGAGCGTTTGCATCTAAATGGCGACCGTCTTGATTTGTTCAAGCAACCGCTTGAATTCTTTGAGCCTGATCTCGACAAGTTCCGTTGTCTTGCCCTTGCTTACGAGGCAATTGCAAAGGGCGGCAACATGCCGTGTATCGTCAATGCAGCCAACGAGATAGTAAACCGTGCGTTCCTTGAAGACAGATGCGGCTTCCTTGATATGCCGAGAATAATAGAGCAGACGATGCAGCGTGTGGCATTTGATGCCAATCCGTCATACGATACATATGTTGCTACTGATGCCGAGGCAAGGCAAGTGGCGCGCGAGTTGTTGTAATCCAAATTCAAGAACAACTTAGTGTTCTCCGTCAACTACAAGTTTCCGGGGACACCATAATAATTATAAAAACAAAAAAGTGATAGAATAAAAATGGAAGTATTTTTAATCAGACTGCTGCAGTTTATGCTGGCAATCTCCCTTCTCGTCTTGCTTCATGAAGGCGGACATTTCTTCTTCTCGAAACTCTTTGGGGTACGTGTAGAAAAGTTTTTCCTTTTCTTCGACCCTTGGTTTCATATATTCCAGTTTAAGCCAAAGAACAGCGACACCACTTACGGTATGGGATGGCTACCGCTTGGTGGCTACTGCAAGATATCCGGAATGATTGATGAGTCGTTTGATACGGAGCAGATGAAACAGCCGGCTCAGCCGTGGGAGTTCCGTTCCAAACCGGCATGGCAGCGACTGCTTATCATGATTGGCGGTGTGCTCGTGAATTTTCTCCTTGCCCTGTTCATCTACAGTATGGTACTTTTCCATTGGGGCGACAGCTACATTCCTGTGCAGAATATGACAATGGGAATGAAATTCAACAGCGATGCCAAGGCAATTGGATTTAAAGACGGCGACATCCTTGTAGGAACCGAGAGTAAGACATTCAAGAAATTTGATGTAGATTTGTTGCGTAGCATTGCCGACGGCAAGAGCGTAACGGTGAAGCGCGACGGCAAGACTGTTACAATCAACTTGCCAGCCGACATGAGTCTTTTGAAGATGGTAAAGGCAGAACCAGCCTTCGTCCGTCCGTTGTTGCCGGCAGATGTAGATAGCGTGATGCCTAATACTCCAGCAGCAAAGGCAGGAATAAAGGCTGGCGACAAAATCCTTGCCGTAAACGGAAAGAATGTAGATTCATGGAATGAGTTTACCGACCAGATTGCCGTTATGAAAGATGTTCTTGCGGCAGCTCCGCAGACTGAAAAAGATTCGCTCAAGGCACGTACTACGACTGTAGTCTTCTTCAGTAGTGAAAAGGGACAAAACGATACAGCAAAAGTTGTTCTCTCGCCGGAGATGCAGCTCGGTGTCGGCATGTCGAACCTTGCAAAATACTATAAACCAGTAACAAAGGAATATGGCTTCTTCGAGAGTTTCCCGGCAGGCGTGAAATATGGTCTTGGCGTACTTCGCGGATATGTAGACGATATGAAATATGTGTTCACCTCAGATGGAGCGAAGTCTCTTGGCGGATTCGGTGCAATCGGAAGTCTCTTCCCGGAATCATGGGATTGGATGCGCTTCTGGAACATGACTGCTTTCCTGAGCATCATACTTGCATTTATGAATATTCTGCCGATACCTGCACTCGACGGCGGACATGTGTTGTTCCTTCTCTACGAGATGATAACAGGTAGGGCTCCAAGCGAGAAATTCCTTCTCCGTGCAGAGTATGTCGGTTTTACAATCCTTATTCTGCTGATGGTTGTAGCCAACCTAAATGATGTGCTGAGGTGGCTTGGCATCATGAGCTAATAATTTCAGAGAAATGAGTTTTTTGAATAAGTTAAACAAATTTTTGTCTGTGGCGCTGCTGCCTATAAAGCGCAACGCCACTTTCTTTGTGTTTATGTATGCTCTCGGACTGCTCTGCTGTTACGGAGTGGTGCCAGACAAACCTTGGTGTCATGTCTATGGGGATACATGGACAGAACTTTTTTTCGACGTGTATGTGCTTTCTGCCATACTCGCCGTAATACCTCGAATTGCAAGACGATGGGTTAGACTTCTGTTCTATATCCTGGCATACACAACGGCAGTTGTCGATATGTATTGCTACATGAAATTCGGTGCAACTCTTAATCCTACGATGCTTTTGCTCGTCGGTGAGACGAATGCCGGTGAGGCATCAGAATTCCTCGAGTCTTATCTTGGCATGGATGTCTTGTTCAGTCGTGTAGGACTTGTCTTGCTGTTTGCTGCCGTAAACATAGTATGGGGCGTTTGGTATGACAGAATAATGGCATGGTGCAGTAGATTGGCAGAAAAATCTGTCAGGTTACACGCTGCTGTATTGGCTGTTAAAAATACATTCAGCAGATGGTCGCGTGGCTTGCATGTCTTTGCTTCATCAATTGTTATAATTCTGTTTGTGGTTTGCGCATGCATGAGTTGGGAGAACAAGAAACTGTTAGTCCGACTGATGTCTTACGACAATATCGGCAGTGTAGAACATGAACTGACCAAACATCCGCATGGCGAACAGTATCTTCCACTATATCGTCTCGCTTTCAGTGTATACGCTAATGAACTTACTGCAAAACAGCTTGTAAAACTAAAGGCGAATATAAACAAAATAGAGGTAGACAGTTGCTCATACCGCAGCAAGACGATAGTACTTATCATCGGCGAGAGCTACAACAGAAACCATTCCCAGCTTTATGGCTATGACATAAAGAATACGCCGCGCCAGGTGAAACTGCGTAAACGGGGTGAACTCGTTCCATTCTCGGATGTCGTCTCGCCGTGGAACCTTACGAGCTTTGTTTTTAAGCATCTCTTCTCCCTCTATACAGTAGGCGACAAAGGCGAGTGGTGCGACTATCCGCTATTCCCCGAGGTGTTCCGCAAGGCAGGATACCATGTTACGTTCGTAACAAACCAGTTCCTTCCGGAGGCAAAAGAAGCAGTGTATGATTTCAGTGGAGGATTCTTTCTCAACGACGAAACCCTCAGCAAGGCACAGTTTGATACACGAAACACACGACTGTTCCGCTTTGACAACGGGCTCCTTTGCGACTATGAGAAATTGAAAGACCAAGGCGAGGGTAAACCGCAGCTCATAATCTTCCATCTCAAGGGACAGCATGTAGACTACCGCACGCGTTGCCCGAAGCCACAGAAGAAATTCAATAAGGATACATATAAGGAACTGCGCCCCGACCTTAACGACAAGGAGCGCACGGTGCTCTCCGACTACGACAATGCCGTGCTGTATAACGACAGCATCGTCAATGCCATCGTCGACAAGTTCCGTAAGAAGGACGCCATCGTTGTCTATGTTCCCGACCATGGCGAGGAGGTGTACGACGGTGCACATTTCTATGGACGAATGCATTCTACGGAGATAACTCCGCGTCTTGCCCATGCCGAGTTTGAAATTCCAATGTGGATATGGACTTCGAAGGAATACCGCAGAAAGCATCCTGATATATGGCAGGAAGTGAAGGGGGCAAGGAATAAGGCGTATATGACAGATGCTACGCCGTATCTTCTGATGTATTTGGCTGGAATACAGACGCCGCTCTATCGGGAACAGCTGAATGTGCTCAGCAGTAAATACAACGAGAAGCGCCCGCGTATTCTCAAGAAACAGGTAGATTACGATGTCCTTATGGCAAAGGAGAAAAAAGAGAAGCTGAAGGCAGAAAAGAAAGAAGTTGTAAAAACAAAGAGTAAGAAAAGATGAATAAGCAGTTATTAAGCCTTGCCGAATCGAAGGCTTTAAGAGGTATTGCCATTCTTGGCATTATATTGCATAACTATTGTCATTTCCTTCGTAGACCAATAGATGTCGTGCAGGAAAATGAGTATACGTTCAATATCGACAATCCGATGCGTCTGCTCGACCGCATCTGCTCGCTCAATCACGACCTCTTAGTGAATATCCTTTCCTTCTTCGGGCATTACGGTGTACCGCTTTTCTTGTTTATAAGCGGCTTCGGACTCGTGATGAAATATGAGAAGAAAGAACCGGAAAAGCGCATTGGCTTTTTCTCCTTCACGTGGTATCATTATGCCAAACTGTTGAGGCTTATGTTCTTGGGATATATCGCCTTTGCCGTTGTCTGCTATCTTCATCCCCATGGATACCACGGCTATACCTTCGGTAGGGTAGTGGCGCAGCTGCTTATGTATATCAACATACTTCCCGATCCCGACCATATCATAAAGCCAGGACCTTACTGGTATTTTGGACTGACGCTTCAGCTTTATATCGTATATCGTCTGTTCCTTTATCGCCGCAAATCGCTGTATACCATACTGCTTGTTGTGGCATGCTGGGCAATACAGACGCTATTCTCTCCTGAGCTGTTTGGCAGCGACGATTCGCTCAACCGCATCCGCTATAACTTCATCGGTGCGATGTTGCCGTTCGGAATGGGAATGCTCTATGCCCGTCATGGCAAGATGCTTACGAAACCCGTATATGCCGCTGTCTTAGTGCTGTCGGCAGTTGCAGTATTTGCCGGCAGCTTTAATTTCAACACCTGGCTGTGGGTTCCGGCATTTGTAGTAACGGGAGCCATAGCAACGGTGAAGCTGTTGCCGGAGAAATGTCTCGTGCCTTGTGTATGGGTAGGTGCCATTTCCTCCTCTCTCTTCGTCGTTCATCCGGTGTTGAGGGAGATAATAATACCTATGTCGTATAGGGGACAGGTATATACTGGCATCATTATCTATATCGTTGCCTCGTTTGTCTGCGCCTGGCTCTTTAAACTGATGTTCAGGTTTATACCGAAACCTAAATTGAATTAGGAATTAAGAATGTGGAGTTAGGAGTGTAGAAATTATGAACTATAATGTCTTGAGCAAATACCGTGGTGAACTGATGGGACTTGCCATCTTGTTTGTCGTGATGTTCCACGTTTGGATGCAACAGAGTAACTTCTTCTTTCCCTTGCGCCGTTTGGGGAATGTAGGTGTCGACATGTTCCTCTTCGTCAGCGGTATGGGACTGTGGTTCTCTTGGATGCGTTCCCGACTGGGCAAATCTCTCGATGGTAACGGAGGCATGCCGATCAGCAAGTCTGCCGTCAGGTTTTTCCAGCGCAGGTATCTTCGCATATATCCAGTATGGTTCGTTGTCGCTTCGGTGTTTTATATCGGGAAATATTTGGATAATCCCGGTGGCGGATACAGTCCGGATATCCCCAATCTCATAGCAAACATATTGTTCAACTGGAGTTTCTGGCGTGCCGACGACCTTACATTCTGGTATGTTCCGGCAACGATGATGCTTTACTTGTTCGCTCCGCCATATATGGAGCTCATCCGTCGCCGTCCGGCATACCGCTGGTTGCCGGTAGCGTTTATCGTGTTTGCGGCAATGGTTCAGTATGTTCCCCTCTTCCATAACAACGTTGGTCATCTGGAGATATTCTTCAGTCGTGTGCCGATATTCTTCCTTGGCATCAATATAGGAAAATACGTCATGGAAGGTCGACAGTTGGAGAAAGGCTCTACGGGAGTACTTCTCATCATCTTCGCCCTTAGCACCTGGCTTTGTCTGCGCCTTGAATATATCGGTCATTCCCGTTTCCCTTTGTTTATGGAACGCATAGCATACATTCCGCTCACGGTATCAGCCCTGTTGCTCGAATGTAAGCTACTTGCCGTCTGCCCGCATTCCCTCCGCAAGTGTTTGTCCTTCCTTGGAACAATAAGCCTCGAGATATATCTTGTACATATAGAGTTCGTCCTCCGTCCTCTTGGAGAATATCGTCTGGGCTATTGCCTTACCACCCTATGTGTACTGCTTATTTCCATTCCCGTAGCCTTTGTTCTGCATTGGTCGATTTCCATGTTGACAAGAGGGGTAGAGGTGGTGATAAACAGGAAAAAAAACAAAAAAAATTTTTCGGTAAATTTACCCTCACACCCTCACACATAGCCCTCAAAGCCCCTGTTTATCGGTGTTTTGAGGGTGAGGGTAAGTGTGAGGG
>DBKQ01000040.1:0-36134 GCA_002298545.1 Prevotella sp. UBA746 | reverse complement strand
AGCGTGGAGATGAAAGGATGGATAGTGCCTGCAATTTAGGCTTCCGTTAATGTTTATTATATTTTCATTATAATAGTATTATAATAATAGTATTATAATTATCTTTGCAGAAAGTTTCATAGAGGATTGCCGGTGTGAAATCATTAAAGATGATATAGAATAAAGATTATGATAGGAAACCCATTTGTGCTCCGTGGATATGTATCGGATGAATACTTTTGCGACAGAGTGAAAGAGACAGCTGACTTGATAGAGGAAATCAAAAATGGCAACAACGTTACACTGATTGCCCCTCGAAGAATCGGCAAGACAGGTTTGATACAACATGTCTATGCTCAAGACTCTGTCAAGCAAAAATACTATACCTTCTTAATCGACATATATGCTACCAAGAACCTTGCCGACTTTATCCAGGAGTTAGGTAGGGGCATCTTGCAAAGCCTCAAGCCAAGAGGTACGAAGGTCGTGGAGTATTTTCTCAATTGTCTAAACTCGCTCCGCTCTTCCGTCAGTTTCGATATGACCGGAAATCCTTCATGGAATGTAGATTTAGGAGACATCACAAGTCCTGCTACCACGCTCCAAGAGATTTTCCATTATCTTGAAACAGCCGACAAACCTTGCATTGTGGCCATCGATGAGTTTCAGACCATAGTAAATTATAAGGAAGAAAATGTTGAAGCCATCCTGCGCACTTACATCCAGCATAGTCATAATGCAAGTTTTATCTTTGCCGGTTCACAACGTAACATGATGACGGAGATGTTTCTGAGTCACGCACGACCTTTCTACCAAAGCACCTCCATCAAGACACTTCGTCCGATAGACAAGGAGGTATATGCCGACTTTGCCACTCGTCTGTTTGCAAAGAAAGCAATTAGGCGGGAAATCATCTATCAGATTTACGACCGCTTCGACGGTATTACGTGGTATCTCCAAAGAATGCTTAATAAGATTTATTCCCTCACAGAAACAAAAGCTGCTGACAGCGTGAAGACACCAGCCATTGCCGATGAGCTGATTTTCTCGCAAGCCCTCGACACTATTTTAGACGAGAGTGCCTTTGCTTACGAAGCCCTTTTGTATCAGTTGCCTGCCAAACAAAAGGAACTTCTCCTTGCCATTTGCAAGGCAGGAAAGGCTAAGAACATCACCTCGTCTGCATTCATCAAGAAATATCATCTGCCGTCAGCCAGCTTCGCACAAGGAGCCATCAAGGGGCTGTTAGACAAAGACTTCGTAACAGAGAACGATGGCACATACGAACTGTATGACAAGTTCTTTGGGGAATGGCTGAAAAGGGGAATGTAGGAAGATTGGTATTCCTATCATACCCCGGTGGCGTTTCTATCAAACGCTGTCGGTATTTGGTAGTTGCACCAAAGGTGCAGCTAAGGGATAATAAAGTGGCACCGCATGTAAGCAAATCATCCTTCATACTATCACACTTACCCTCACCACCCCTCACACTTACCCTCACCCTCGAAATGCCGATAAACAGAGGCTTCAGAGGGTATGTGTGAGGGTGTGAGGGTAAAATCACCGAAAAACATTTTTTATTTTAATTTTATAAATCGGCTCGTATCATTCTGCTGATGACGCAAAAACTGAAATGCAGGTTCTTATACATTTTATTCATATATGAACAAGAAAAAACTTGTTTTTATTTATTGTGATAAGTTGAATTTAACAATTTATCAATTTTATCCAATGTTTTGCGACATTTTACTATAAAAAGAGGTATTTATGAGCCATATTACAATGAAAGTGTCAAAAAACAAAGAAAAATAACACAATAAACTTTACAATTATTGTCTGAATGAAAGTAATTTACTAATTTTGCAGCCAAATTGAAAGAAAAATAAACAGTTTTACAATTTAAACGTAACTGAATATGGGAAATGGATTGTATTCTTCCAGCAATGAGCATGATGCCTGTGGCGTGGGAATGGTTGTCAATATTCACGGCAACAAGAGTCACGAACTGGTAGACAACGCTCTGAAGGTTCTGGAAAACATGCGCCACAGAGGCGCCGAGGGAGCAGACAACAAGACTGGCGACGGTGCGGGAATCATGCTTCAGATTCCGCACGAGTTTATCCTTCTGCAAGGAATACCGGTACCGGAAAAGGGCAAATACGGAACCGGACTTGTCTTCCTGCCGAAAGACGAAAAGAAACAGCAGGAAATCCTCAGTATCATGATTGAGGAGATAGAACGCGAAGGACTGTCGCTGATGCACATGAGAAATGTGCCGACAAATCCGTCGTGTCTCGGCGAAACGGCACTGGCAAGTGAACCGGACATCAAACAGGTGTTTGTAACGGGAGTTACCGACGACAAGGTGCCGGTGTTTGAGCGCACCCTATATATAATAAGGAAAAAGATAGAAAAGAGAGTAAAAGACAAGGATTTCTATATCTGCTCTCTTTCAAGCAAGAATATCGTATACAAGGGTATGCTGTCGAGCATGCAGGTAAGACAGTATTTCCCCGACTTGACAAATAATTACTTCACCAGCGGACTGGCTCTCGTACACTCGCGTTTCTCAACAAACACATTCCCTACATGGAGCCTTGCCCAGCCGTTCCGCCTTCTCGCCCACAACGGAGAAATCAACACTATCCGCGGAAACCGGGCATGGATGCAGGCAAGAGAGAGCGTATTGAGCAGCGATGCCCTGGGCGACACAAAAGACATCAGTCCGATTGTTCAGCCGGGAATGAGCGACTCGGCAAGTCTCGACAACGTCTTCGAATTCTTCGTAATGAGCGGTCTGTCGCTGCCTCACGCCATGAGCATCATGGTGCCGGAGAGTTTCAACGACAAGAACCCTATATCTGAAGACCTGAAGGCGTTCTACGAATACCACTCAATCCTTATGGAACCTTGGGACGGACCGGCAGCATTGCTCTTCAGCGACGGACGGTTTGCCGGTGGTATGCTCGACCGTAACGGACTGCGCCCGGCACGATATACTATAACCAAAAACGACACCATGGTAGTGGCATCCGAGGTGGGAGTAATGGACTTCGACCCGTCGGAGATTGCCGAAAAGGGAAGACTGCAACCAGGAAAAATACTGCTCATCGATACTCAAGAAGGAAAGATATACTACGACGGAGAGATAAAGGAGAGTCTTGCCGAGGAACATCCTTACCGCAAATGGCTCTCTACAAACTGTATCCAGCTGGAGAAGCTGAAGAGTGGAAGAAAGGTGGAAAACAGTGTGGATAACCTCATAGAGCACGAGATACTCTTCGGCTACGGCAAGGAGGATATCGACGATACCATCATCCCGATGTGTGTCAACGCACAGGAGCCTACGGCAGCAATGGGAAACGACACACCGCTTGCCGTATTGAGCAACAAGCCACAGGTGTTCTTCAACTATTTCCGCCAGCAGTTTGCACAGGTTACCAACCCTGCAATCGACTCCATCCGCGAGAATCTCGTGATGTCGCTGACGGAATACATAGGACGCGTAGGTTCGGGAATTCTCTCGCCAGACGAGTCAAACTGCAAGATGGTGCGCCTGCCGCATCCTGTTCTTACAAACACTCAGCTCGACATCCTCTGTAATATCAGATATAAAGGATTCAACACCGTGAAGCTGCCTATCCTCTTTGAATGTTCAAAGGGAGAAGACGGACTGCGCGAGGCTCTCGACAAACTCTGCAAGGATGCAGAAAAGAGCGTTGACGACGGCTATAACTATATCATCCTCTCCGACCGCGACATCGACAAGGAGCATGCTGCCATCCCGTCGCTGCTCGCCGTGAGCGCCGTTCACCACTATCTGATATCTGTAGGAAAGCGAGTTCAGACGGCTCTTATCGTGGAGAGCGGAGAAATTCGTGAAACGATGCATGCCGCCCTGCTTCTCGGTTATGGAGCATCGGCACTGTGTCCGTATATGACGTTTGCTATCCTTGACGACCTCGTGAAGCGCGGAAAGATTCAGGAAAACTACGCTACGGCAGAGGCTAACTATATCAAGGCGGTAAAGAAAGCCCTGCTCAAGATTATGGCGAAGATGGGTATCTCGACAATCCGTTCTTATCGCGGTGCACAGATTTTCGAAAGCATCGGACTGTCGGAGAGTCTGCTGAAGACTTACTTCGGTACGGAGGTGTCTACCATCGGCGGTATCGGACTGGAGACTATCGCCCGCGACGCTATCGCCCTGCACGACAAGGCGTTCGGCATGAAACGCGAACCGGACTTCCTGCCTAATCTCGGACAGTTCCACTTCCGCAAGGACGGCATCAAACACGCATGGAACCCGGAGACTATAGCCACGCTGCAACTGGCTACAAGAACCGGTAACTATAAAAAATACAAGGAATTCACGAAGCTCGTAGACGACAAGGAGGAGCCTATCTTTATACGCGACTTCTTTGACTTTAAGCGTAAGCCTATCAGCATCGACAAGGTAGAACCGGTGGAGAGCATCGTGAAGCACTTCGTAACGGGAGCCATGAGCTTCGGTGCTCTTTCTATCGAGGCCCACGAGGCTATCGCCCTTGCCATGAACAAGATTGGAGCTCGCTCCAACACCGGTGAGGGTGGAGAGGACAATGCACGTTTCCACTCAACGGTTGACGGTATCTCGCTCTCGAGCAAGACAAAACAGATTGCTTCGGGACGATTCGGAGTGACTACGGAATATCTTGTCAATGCCGAAGAACTGCAGATCAAGGTTGCACAGGGAGCTAAACCGGGCGAAGGCGGACAGCTGCCGGGATTTAAGGTTAACGAGATTATCGCCAAGACGCGCCACTCTATTCCGGGCATCTCGCTCATCTCGCCTCCACCTCATCATGATATATACTCTATCGAGGACCTTGCTCAGCTTATCTTCGATCTCAAGAACGTCAATCCTAAGGCGGCTATCAGCGTGAAGCTCGTTGCCGAGAGCGGCGTGGGTACTATCGCCGCCGGTGTTGCCAAGGCAAAGGCAGACCTTATCGTTATCTCCGGTGCCGAGGGCGGAACGGGTGCTTCGCCGGCTTCCAGCATGCGTTTTGCAGGAATTTCTCCTGAAATCGGATTGAGCGAGACGCAGCAGACGCTGATGAAGAACGGACTGCGCGGTCAGGTTAGACTGCAGGTGGACGGACAGCTGAAGACGGGACGCGACATTATTATCATGGCGCTGCTCGGAGCTGAAGAGTTCGGATTCGGTACGCTCGCACTTATCGTTCTCGGATGTGTGATGATGAGGAAGTGTAACCTGAATACCTGTCCGCTGGGTGTTACCTCGCAGAACCCGGAACTGAGGAAGCATTTTATAGGAAAATACGAATACTTGGTGAACTATTTCACTTTCCTCGCTCAGGAGGTGCGCGAATATCTCGCAGAAATGGGATTCACAAAGCTTGACGATATCGTGGGACATACGGAGCTTATTCAGGTGAAAGAGACTGAAAAAGGAAGTAAGGCGTCTATGCTCGACTTCCGCCGCCTGCTCCACAAAGAGGACGGTCCGTGCTCTCTTTACCATACTACTGAGCAGATTCACGACCTCTCAAATATTCTCGACCAGCAGATTATTCGTTCGTCGCAGAAGGCTATCGCCACGCAAGAGGAAGTGAACCTCGACTATGCCATCAAAAATACCGACCGCGCTGTGGGTACTATGCTCAGCGGTCTTGTGGCACAGAAATACGGTGAGGAAGGATTGCCTGACTCTACTATCAACGTGAAGTTTAAAGGCAGTGCCGGACAGAGTTTCGGTGCGTTCCTCGTTAAGGGACTTAACTTTAAGCTCGAAGGCGAGACCAACGACTACTTCGGTAAGGGACTCTGTGGAGGACGTATCGCTATCTTGCCGCCAGTACGAAGCAACTTCAATGCTGAGGACAATATCATCGCCGGTAATACCGGACTCTATGGAGCAACAAGCGGTGAGCTGTATATCAACGGTAAGGTGGGCGAACGCTTCGCCGTTAGAAACTCGGGTGCCATCGCCGTGGTAGAGGGTGCCGGAGACCACTGCTGTGAGTATATGACAGGCGGACGTGTCGTGGTGCTCGGTGAAACGGGACGCAACTTCGCTGCCGGTATGAGCGGCGGCGTGGCTTATGTCTGGGACAAGAACCACAACTTCGACTATTTCTGTAATATGGATATGGTGGAGATTAATCTCGTGGAGGACAGCAACTACCGCAAGGAACTGCATGAGCTAATCCGTCAGCACTATCTCTATACTGGCTCTAAACTCGCTCGCACTATGCTCGACGACTGGAACCGCTATGTGGAGGACTTCATCCAGGTTGTGCCGATTGAATACAAGCGAGTGCTCCAGGAGGAACAGGTGAGAAAACTGCAACAGAAGATTGCGGATATGCAGAGAGACTATTAAAAAAAGATTGAAAGATTGAAAGATTGAAAAAATGAAAAATGGGAAAGGAGAATCTTATAGCTAAACTTAGTGTCAATTTTTCTCTGCGTATCATCAAACTGAAAAAGTTTTTGACAGAGCAAAGAAAAGAAACAGTGATGTCTAAGCAAATACTAAGAAGCGGTACAAGTATTGGAGCAAACATCTATGAAAGTGAACATGCCCAAAGTACAGCAGATTTTATATCTAAGCTGTATATTGCACTGAAAGAAGCTAACGAAACAAAGTATTGGCTCATTCTTCTTTGTAAATCAGAGTATATCACCGAAAAGCAATATGATTCGATTGTTAATGAACTTCAAATAATCATAGGTACATTGGTAAATATTATCAAGAGGACAAAAGACAATCACAATGTCGAATAATATCGCATAGACTTTCTCTTTTTAATTTTTCAATCTCGCAATTTCTGAATTTTTCAATATTTCAATTTTTAAATTTTTTAAATTTTACAATACGATGGGAAATCCTAAAGCATTTTTGACAATACACCGCCAGGAGGCGGGATATAGACCGGTGCATGACCGTATTCATGATTTTGGAGAGGTGGAACAGACTCTCAACGAAAAGGATCGAAGAACTCAGGCTTCTCGCTGTATGGACTGCGGTGTACCGTTCTGCCATTGGGCTTGCCCTCTGGGAAACAAAGCTCCGGAATGGAACGACGCCCTGTATAAGGGAGACTGGGAACTGGCTTACCGACTGCTTAACGACACTAACGACTTTCCTGAATTTACCGGTCGTATATGTCCGGCTCTTTGCGAGAAGGCTTGTGTGTTGAATCTTACGGAGCATGAACCGACAACGAACCGCGAGAATGAGGCGGCGATTACGGAGCATGCCTTCCAGGAGAATTATGTTAGGGTGAATATTCCGGAACGAAACGACAAGAAGGTTGCCGTTATCGGGTGCGGTCCGTCGGGACTTGTTGCTGCCACGAGACTGAACCAGATGGGATACAGCGTAACGGTTTTCGACAAGAACGAGAATGCCGGTGGACTGCTCCGCTATGGTATTCCGAACTTCAAGCTTAACAAGGCTATCATCGACCGCCGACTGAATATCCTTAAACAGGAGGGTATCGAATTCCATTTCGGCAAAGCTATCGACGTAACGAAACTGCCGGAGGGCTTTGATGCCTATGTTATAGCTACGGGAACTCCTACGGCTCGTGACCTGAAGATTCCGGGACGTGAACTGAAGGGCGTTCATTTTGCCCTCGACATCCTGTCGCAACAGAACCGCATCCTCGACGGTGCGGAGTTCAAGAAAGACGAACTGGTTACTGCAAAGGGTAAGGACGTATTGGTTATCGGTGGCGGCGATACGGGTAGCGACTGTATCGGAACTGCCCACCGCCAGGGGTGCAAGAGCGTTACTCAGATTGAGATTATGCCGAAACCGCCTGTTGGTCCGGAGGATCCCAACAACCCATGGCCTAATTGGCCGCGCACGCTCAAGACTACATCGAGCCACGAGGAGGGTTGCGTACGTCGCTGGAATATCAACTCCTTGCGTTTCCTTGGCAAAGACGGTAAACTGACCGGCGTTGAGGTGCAGGAAATTACATGGAAGCCTAATCCCGAGGGCGGCAGACCGATTATGGAACCTGCCGGCAAACCTGAGGTGATAAAGGCTGAGCTTGTTCTTCTTGCCATGGGATTCCTCAAGCCGGAACAGCCTAAGTTTGCCGAAAACGTGTTTGTTGCCGGTGATGCGGCAAACGGAGCATCGCTCGTTGTGCGTGCCATGGCGAGCGGCAAGGCTACGGCAAAGAAGGTTGACGAATATCTGAACGGAAAATAAGCTTGCAGTAAAACAATAATTTTTAAAAGATGTGTCATATCTGGATTTATCCACTATGGCACATCTTTTTTCTGTATAATCCGTATCGTTGAGATATCCGACATCAAGGGTTGCTGCATAAATTGTGGGCTATAGGTTTCTTTTTTATACTCTATCTGGCAGAAAGACAAAGAAAATAATGGTAAAATAAGTAAAAATGCAGGACATAAGCTTTTTTATTATTAATTTTGCACGGTAATATGTTTTTCCCCATTTTTATAAGAATGGGAGACTTTGAACTTTTCTCGTAACAATAAAGAATATGAATATACTAAACGAAATAAACAATGCGGCAAAAGCCGCAGTAAAGGCACTCTA
The DNA here is from genome assembly GCA_002298545.1 of Prevotella sp. UBA746. GTDB lineage: Bacteria > Bacteroidota > Bacteroidia > Bacteroidales > Bacteroidaceae > Prevotella. The sequence continues at coordinate 27,565 of DBKQ01000040.1, read as the reverse complement.
CGGACAGGACGTTCCGGAGAAGATGGTGCAGGTGCAGAAAACAAAGAAGGAGTTTGAGGGAAGCCTCACTCTCGTAGTGTTCCCGTTCCTCAAGATGTCTAAAAAGAAACCAGAAGACACGGCACAGGAGATTGGCGAGTGGATGAAAGAGAACTGTAATGCTGTTGCTGATTTCAACGTGGTGAAGGGATTCTTGAATATCGTAATAGCAAAGTCGGCTTGGCTCTCTATGCTTAACGATATCAACAAGGACGAGCACTACGGTGAGGTGAAGGCAACCGATGATTCTCCACTCGTGATGATTGAATATTCTTCGCCTAATACAAACAAACCGCTCCACTTGGGACACGTGCGCAACAACCTGCTCGGATGGTCGTTGGCACAGATTATGGCGGCTAACGGCAACAAGGTGGTGAAGACGAATATCGTGAACGATCGCGGTATCCATATCTGCAAGTCGATGCTGGCATGGCTCAAATGGGGCAACGGCGTTACTCCGGAAACAAGCGGAATGAAGGGCGACCACTTGATTGGCGACTTCTATGTGGCTTTCGACAAGCATTATCGCGAGGAGGTGAAGGAGCTGAAGGCACGATTTGTTGCTGACGGTATGGACGAAGAGGCTGCCGAGAAGAAGGCAAAGGATGAGGCTCCGCTTATCAAGGAGGCTCACGAGATGCTTGTGAAATGGGAGCAGGGCGACAAGGAAGTGCGCGCGCTCTGGGAGAAGATGAACTCGTGGGTTTATGCCGGTTTCGACGAGACTTACAAGAATCTTGGCGTTGGTTTCGACAAGATTTACTATGAGTCGCAGACTTACCTCAAGGGTAAGGCTAAGGTGGAGGAAGGCTTGGAGAAGGGACTCTTTGAGCGCCACGACGACAACAGCGTTTGGGCTGACCTTACCAACGAGGGACTCGACCAGAAACTGCTGCTACGTTCCGACGGCACCTCGGTGTATATGACTCAGGATATCGGTACGGCGGAGATGCGCTTTAAGGACTATCCTATCGACAAGATGATTTACGTGGTGGGCAACGAGCAGAACTACCACTTCCAGGTATTGTCTATATTGCTCGACCGCCTCGGCTTCAAGTGGGGCAAGGAACTTGTACACTTCTCTTACGGTATGGTGGAACTGCCTAACGGAAAGATGAAGAGCCGCGAGGGAACCGTGGTAGATGCCGATGACCTTATTGCCACGATGGTTGCCGATGCCAAGAAGACGAGCGAGGAACTGGGCAAGTTTGCTGATATGACCGAAGAGGAGCGCAACGAGATTGCCCGCATCGTGGGTATGGGAGCACTGAAATACTTCATACTAAAGGTGGATGCCCGCAAGAATATGCTCTTCAACCCGGCTGAGAGCATCGACTTCAACGGCAATACTGGTCCGTTCATTCAGTATACTTACGCCCGTATCCGCAGTATCCTTCGCAAGGCTGCCGACCAGGGCATCGCTATCCCGGAGACTCTTGCCGACGACATGCCGCTGAACCAGAAGGAGACAGAGCTGATTCAGAAGATGGACGAGTTTGGGGCTGCTGTGCGCCAGGCTGGCAAAGACTACTCGCCGAGCGGCATTGCCAACTACTGCTATGAGTTGACAAAGGACTTCAACCAGTTCTATCACGACTACAGCATCCTTAATGCCGAGAACGACAATGAGAAGATTGTTCGCCTCGTTATCGCCAAGAATGTGGCAAAGACGATAAAGAACGGTATGGCGCTACTCGGAATCGAAGTGCCGGAACGCATGTAATTAATTCATAATTAGAAAATAATAATTGGGGCAATGGAAGCGTTGATTATAACAGTTCTGTTGCCCCAATTCTATTTAAAAGCCAATAATGAATGATTTGATAAATCCTCCGAGCTACCGCTCGGATACAGTACTTCCACTCCCCATGGAAGTAGATGCTCAGGCTTGGGCTGTGGATGCTGCCTGTTCCGGTAACCCCGGACCTATGGAATATCGCGGCATTGACCTTGCCACGGGAGCAGAGGTGTTTCATTTCGGGCCCGTTCACGGCACGAACAACATCGGTGAGTTCCTCGCCATCGTGCATGCCCTCGCCCTAATGGAGAAGCAGGGAATACAGAAAACGATATATTCCGACAGCCGAAATGCTATCCTGTGGGTGCAGAAGAAACAATGCAAGACAAAGTTGGAGCGCACACCGCGCACGGCACAACTATACAACGTGATAGCCCGAGCCGAGATGTGGCTCAAGACCCACTCCTTCCGTGTTCCGATAGAGAAATGGGAAACGAAGCGGTGGGGCGAGGTGCCTGCCGATTTCGGAAGAAAGGGGTAAGATAATCCAAATGTGTGGGAATGTTTGTTGCTATCGGAAGACTTTTCCTTTTTTATTTCTTTCCTAAAAGAAAAATATGTACATTTGCACTCGTTAGAACAAGCACTCAAGAAGTGTACATAATCTATCAAACATCAATCAATAAATAACTAACTATGGTAAAGCATTATGCTATTTTGTTATTTGCAATATTTTCTCTGACATCAAACGCTCAGAGCTTTGATGCAGCAGGAGAGAGGAAGGTTAATGCAATAGATCGGGTAATTCATTTGAACGAAATGCAAAAGGGCATTATAAAGAGGGCATACAAGAGACTTCTTGTGATGCAGGATTCTGCAATGAATAAAGTATCAGACACCGAACGCTCGTTCCAAATTATATATGACGCAAAGCATGACTTCCACAATCTGTTTATGGGAACATTGACAACATCACAGATTGTAGCCTATGTCAAGTCTGTCTATAAACCGGAGGTTAATGCCAAGGCTTCCTACTATTGCTCTTTACTTGCAGATACGGGAAAGTATGACGAGTTGACCGTTAAAGAATATAAGGAAAAAGTATCAGAGTACCTGATGCTTGAGAAAATCGTGTATGTCAGAGACAAATATGACTATGCCAAGCAGAAGAACAATATCAGCCGGTTGAAAGCCTTACAACCGACATGTTTGAAAGAGGCATTGAACCTTGAGAAACAGAAAGGGCTGAATAAACTTCGTAACGGTAGGATAGCATGGTAAGGTGTAGAATAAATACATGGAATAGAGCCTTTGCTGTGCTGATGCTTCTCTTTTTTTTCATGTCGGCTTTCTCACAGAATTATGTAGACGATGATGTCAAGGAAAGAAAGATGCTTATGATGGCAAGACAATACCGCTACGGAATAGTATTTGATGTAAATACAAAGAAAGCTGCTTCTATTTATATGCATTTGGCTCGTTTCGGAAATACTGAAGCAATGACAGAACTTGGCAGCATGTATCTAAACGGTGACGGCGTGGAAAAGAACGGCAGGTATGCTGTGAATCTTTTTAAAAAGGCGGCAGAAGACGGCAATGTAAAGGCGAAGTGTAATCTTGCGTTGGTCTATCTGAAAGGATTGTCAGGCGTAGTGACACATTACAAGCGTGCATACGAATTGTATAAGGAAGCTGCAGAACAAGGTAGTGCGAATGGAATGTATGGTGTCGGTTATATGCTTTATAGAGGTATTGGCGTTAAACAAAATTATGATGAAGCCTTGAAATATCTGAAGTGTGGAGCAGACAAGAAACATGCAGGTTGCTGCTTCCTCCTTGCTACCCATTATGCCAACGGCTTCAATGAAATTCCGGATTTCTCAAAGGCGGAAAAGTATCTTGACCTTGCTTCTGAATATGGTAGCGACCAGACTGTAGACGTGGCGAAAACAGGCTATCTCGATTCTCTGAAAACAGCAGCAAAGAGTCCGAGAAAAGTGATGAAGGTTAATTCTAATGTCGCTTATGTACTGAATGATACAGAACGTGAATCTGCATATCTGGAAAATGTCTTGGGGCGTTGGAGGGGTAAGATGTATACTTACGAATGGTCTGCCACGAAGATTCTCCGGACTGATGATGTGGAGTGTAGCTTTGAAACTGAGGGCGACAGTGTTGCTGTATATATTTATCAAGGAGACTCGTTACTGACAATTTATACACCTATACGGCGCAAGAACTTTTATGTTGAAAACAGACAGAAGCCATATCAGCATGGTTTCGGTTGGCTTGTGACTAAAAGTCATTTTATACAGGATGGCGATAAACTGTATGCAAGCATGAAAAGCTTGTCTACAAAGACGCGAACCCAGAGAAAGCCTATTGTATTGGAACTTGAACGAACCGATGATGTTCAATCTGTAGACAACAGTACTATAACATCCATTGGCTCTGTATATTATGAAGACAAGAAACTTTATGTGGATTTTGATGCTCAAAGACGAGGACTTGTCAAAATATGGATTTATGCCACAGATGGAAGTCTTGTGAAAGCTCCGCGCAGTTTTGTTGCAGACATTGGAGAGAACTCCAAGGAATTGTCTATCGACTTGTCCCAGGGTATATATGTCGTGGAGCTTTCCGCATCAGAATACAAAATGACAAAGAAAATAGTGGTAAAATAAGTGAATTATGAAAGAGTTGCGATATTTTATTGCTATTTTTGCATTGTTGTTGTGTCCCCTCGCTTCTTTTGCCTGTTGGGATGATGACGACGACTATCTGTATGACGACAGCATTTGGCTTGATGAGGTCATATGCACTCCTGATTGGGATGATGATGACGACAGCGATTTTGATGATGGTTGGTGGAGAAGTGATGATAGTGATGACAATTATGATGATGAAAATCAGGATTATGGATGGGATGATGGAGAGGATGAAGACAAGTCAACATCTATAGGGTATTCCGATGATTTTTATAATGATAAAAATAAAAAGCATGAACACCGAGCTGATGAATTATGTATTGATGATAAGCAATGGTTTAAATTACCGGATTCTTTTCCGAAACAAAATTATAAAGCAAATTGTGTTCCGACAGTTTTAGAATATGTAAGTAATTTTCTTGATAATAGGATGAACTCTTCTGAATATGTGCCTTTTAGAGATTCTTTTGAATTTATTTATAATATGTTCTTAGCTGACGGCAATTTGGATATAACTACTGATGGTGTAGATTTAATGCTCTTAGAAAGGATGCTTGAAGAATGTGGTTTTGACTATTTAAAAATTAATGTTGATGATGTTAATTCTTACATCTCCGATGGAGATCCGGTTATAGGAACTGTTCATAACGAATGGGGACTACATGAAGTTTTTATAACATCTTCTTATAGTGATGGTAATTTTGGTGGCTATGATCCAGGTACGGGACAATTTGAATACTTCGGAAGGGAGTCTTTAATATATATATATGTTATTTATAAAAAATAGAAAAATGAAAAAAATACTATTATTAATATTTATTGTATTGACATCACATCATTTGTGTGGTCAAGTTGTTGTGAGGTTGTCTGCTATAAGTAATACCTCTTGGAGTTTAAAAGATAGCCAGATTATAAATAAAAGTGTAACTTTGTCTTTTACATCTTCTTCGATAAAAATGCATTCCTATTATAAAACAATTGACAAAGCGATTGATAAAGAGGCTTTGTTTTATTTGTCGAATGACGTACCTAAGACATTTGAAAAAGATGAAGTAGGTAATAACAAAAAAGGAAAATACTTAAATGTTGAAACAAAAAGTAATTTTATAACTTATCGTATAGAGGCATATAACGACAAGGAAATTACAATATCAAGAGTTGTAAAAGAAAATCAAGTTATTATAGGTGGAACATCGCCTACAACTTATGTGAAAAAGTAATATATTTTTTGAAAATTTCTGTAATGACAAAAATATTATTTATATATAATGAAGAAAAGACTACTCTTTGCCGCTGCCTTGGCAGGACTCACCCTGACAAGCTCGGCACAACAAGTGAATGAAAGGCTAAACCGCGCTCCGGTGGCGGTTAAGACAAGTGAGGGAATCCTTGTTTCGTGGCGCTCGCTGACGAGCGACCCAAAGGAACTGACGTTCGATGTTTATCGCAACGGTACGAAGGTGGCAACTGCTATCAGCGATGTTACCAACTGGCTCGACAAGGAAGGAAAGCCGGGTGATGTCTATAAGGTTGTAACCTCTGCCGGAGAAACGAGCGAGGTTGAGGCTTGGGACAATATGTTTACGAGCTTCGACGTGAAGCGCCCGGCTGCTATTAAGAGCGGAAACACAACAGGACGATACCGCCCCGACGATATGGCTGTGGGCGATGTTGACGGCGACGGCAACTACGAGTTTATCCTCAAGTGGATGCCCGACAACCAGCGCGACAGTGGGGCGAAGAACGGATATTCATCGCCTTGTATCATCAGCGCATACAAGATGGATGGTACGCCGCTGTGGAAAAAGGACATAAACATCGGCTTCAACGTGCGTTCCGGCAACCACACCATACAGATGGTTGTCTACGACCTCGACGGCGACGGCAAGGCGGAACTTGTTTGCAAGACGGCTCCTGGTTCTACCGACGGCAACGGCAACTACGTTACCGAGGCTGGCGATGCGAAGATTAAGGCTGTGGATAACTCGAAGACGTATGTAAACGGCAGTGGACTCGTTACCGGCGGCGAGGAGTTCCTCACAGTGTTCAACGGTGAGACTGGAGCGGCGATGAACACCATTTGGTATTCGCCAAGCCGTTCGGGAGTGGATTTCCCAACTGCTGCTACAGATGCCAACTCGTTCTTCGGCGACACCAACTGCAATCGCTCGGAGCGTTTCAATGCATGTGTGGCTTATCTCGACGGACTCGACAAATTGCCTACTGCCATCTTCCAGCGTGGATATTACAAAAACTGTTTCCTATGGGCTGTAGACTGGAACGGCAAGCAACTCTCTACACGTTGGCTACACAAGGGGCTCAGCGGTAAATGGGAAACTCTCGATGCCAATGGTAACGTTTTGTACTCCGGCACCGGCTCTTCAAGTTTCGGACAGGGCGTGCATGGCATATCTGTTGGAGATGTTAATACAGACGGCTACGACGAGATTTGTATCGGTGCAGCCACCATCGCCCACGACGGACAGCTACTCTGTTCTACAGGGAAGGGGCACGGTGACGCTATCCACTTGACCGACCTTTGTCCTGACCGCCCCGGACTGGAAGTGATGATGCCTCACGAGGAGGGACAGTATGGATATGACGTGCATGATGCAACAACGGGCGAACTGCTCGTTTCGGCTACAAGCTCCGGCGACAACGGGCGTGGACTGGCTGCCGACTTTATCCCTGCAAACCGCGGATTCGAATTCTGGTCGAGTGCCGACGGCAATACCTACGACTGTGCCACGGGTAAGCAGGTGCTCGCAAAAAAATCGGACACCAACTTCCGCATCTATTGGACTGGCGACCCTTATGACCAGACTTTCGACGGACGCTATGACTCTGCCACAGGCAAGAGTGCACCGCGCATCAGAAACTTCAACACCGCGAGCGGCAACATCGCCACGTTCCAGGAGTTCAGCGACTACGGACAACCGCAGTCGTGCAACACCACAAAGGCAACGCCTTGTCTCCAGGCCGACCTGCTCGGCGACTGGCGCGAGGAACTGATAATGTTCCAACACGAAGACGACTATGTTTCGCCAACCTGCAAGATTCTCGTTTATTCCACACCGGAGCCTACCAAATACAAGGTGCCTTGCCTGATGGAAGACCATGTTTATCGTATGGGCATAGTATGGCAGAACTCATCCTATAACCAACCGCCACACCTCGGATACTATCTGCCTGACTATCTCGGCGTGGACGGCACCACATACCAGACGCAGACAAAGAACCATGCTCCGGAGCCATCGGAAAAACCGGAACCTGCCGACGAGGGTGAAGAGGGGCTGAAGCTTCCTGCCGAGGACAAGGGTATCGTAACAGGCATTTGCTACACCGCAGGTGAGCATGGCGAGATTACCGCCAGCACGTCAAACGGATATATCAAAATCCGTACGAACAACAACGGCGAGAGTCTTACCTTCTCCGTGAACGAGGGCTACGAGATTATTGGTCTTACCATCGAGGGCTACAGCAACAATGCCTCTACTACCGCCGACCGTTCTATCATCATGAATGGGGCTTATATCGACGAGAGTGAGACTTCAATCCTTGATGCCAATGTAGTATTCCCCGGTGGAACTGCAGGACAGAATGCCGTAACGAAGAAACTTGAAGGTTTCGAGGCAAAGAAAAGTATCAAGCTCACCTTCGACAATTCTAATATCACAACATCGGATGTTGATGCCAAAGGAAAGAACAAGCAGATTCTTGCCAACGTAACGTTCAAATACAAGAAGCTAACCGACGGGATAGGGAATGTTTCCACCACTACCGTTACCATCAAGAACGGCAAGATGTATAATCTTAACGGTCAGCAGATAAGCAATGCCGCAAAGAACAACGTGTATATCATAAACGGTAAGAAGTTTGTGAAGTAGAAAGCACTTATTCTGAATTAATACTTCATCACAAAAATCTTCATTGACAATGAACAATAATGAATGAATGTGTTCATGGTCAATGAAGGTTTTATGCTAATTCTTTAAGATTTTTTATCGCTTGATATCATTTATTTTTTTGATAGCGATTTGGTATTAGAAATAATACACAGCTTTAATATTGTGTGTTTGCGTTCTCAGATTTTTATAAAAGAGGCAAAAAATATGGATATAGAAAAATTCAAAAAGACGGTAAATCTAAATTTGAGTAAGCAGCCTGAAATTTCCAATAGTGCAATGATAATAGACAATAAAAAAACATATGATATTTAAATCTAAAGTTGATTTGTGGATAGTGTTCTTAATATATGGCTTGACACTAGCTCCTGTTATTCTTTTTTTTTATGTTGATTTCTCTATAGCTGTTTTTGCTATAGTAAGCGTTATTCTGTTGTTTTGTACTCTTCTATTATTTAATATAAAATATGTGATAGACGGAAAATCATTAATAATAAAAATCATATTTGTTTCTATCAAATATTCGATAGATGAAATAATACAAATAAAACCTACGAGTACATTTCTTTCGGCACCAGCAGCTTCTCTTGATAGAATAGAAATTGTGTTCAAAGATAAATCATCGTTGGTTATTTCTCCAATAAGAAAGAAAGATTTTGTAGAAAAAAATTTGTATATCGTGTCATCATGAAATACAAGTTCTTGTGTAAGAAACAAGCCAAGAAAAAGCAATGTCTAATTGCTGTTCTTGGCTTGTGATTTGTTTTTTTACATTGTCTACAGCTTTTTAAACTCCCCGTAAATCTTCTCCGAAATCTCCTTGAACTCATCGTCAGAGAGCTTTAGCTTAGGGTTGGAGAAAAGCATGTCCTTCTCGTTCTGCATCGGAACGAGATGAACGTGGGCATGAGCTACTTCAAGACCCAATACAGCCATGCCGACCTTGCGACACGGATAGGCGTTCTTGATGGCCACGGCAACTTTCTTTGCAAACACCGCCATTTCGGCAATCTCCTCGTCGGTCATGTCGAAATAGTAGTCCACCTCGCGGCGAGGAATAACCAATGTATGTCCCTTCACCAGAGGGTTGATGTCGAGAAAAGCATAGAACTTGTCGTTCTCGGCGCATTTCCAACTTGGAATCTCGCCGGCTGCAATCTTTGAAAAAATATCCATAGTGATTATTTTTACTCCACAGTAATTTTGTCAATTCTCAGTTTGATAACACCGCGTGGAATCTTAATTTCCACCTCGTCGCCTACCTTCTTGTTGAGCAACCCCTGAGCGATAGGAGTCTTGATAGAAATCTTACCCTCCTTCAGGTTAGCTTCGCTCTCGCTCACGATGGTGTAAGTCATCTTAGCCTTAGTTGTGAGGTTAGTCATCTCCACCTTCGATAGAATCTGTACGGCATCAGTGCTCAATCGCGAAACGTCCACGATCTTAGCCTCCGAGATAGAGCGCTTCAACTGGTTAATCTTATCCTCAAGATGAGCCTGAGCCTCCTTAGCGGCATCATACTCCGAATTCTCACTCAAATCGCCCTTGTCAGCAGCCTCTGCGATTGCGGCAGACGCCTTCGGACGCTCTACACTTTCCAAACGTTTCAGTTCGGCTACCATCTTGTCGTAGCCATCTTGTGACATGTAAGCCATAATTTTTTAATCCTTTCTTTAAGTTTATAATGTTTCTCGCGGCACAATAAGATAATGGATTTCGGTAGTCAATTTACCGAAATCCATTACCTGTTATACCGTCTTTTTGTTTTTCTTTTACTCAGACAAACAAAATCGGAAAAGGGAATAATTATTGCAAGATAGAAACCGCAGTTTTGTTTTTATTCGTTTTTTATTCCGAAATTTAAATTGTCTTTTGCAAAGGTAGTAATTATTTTTGAATGTAAAAACAAAAAAAAGGTAAAAAGCACGTTTGTTAGTGTTTTTATGTTTAATTTTGCACATTATATATAATATCACTATATCAACATCATTATGATAACACCTTCAGAGAAGAAAGCAATCCTTGAGCTGATGCACCGTCAAGTGGTGCCCGCCATTGGTTGTACGGAACCGATTGCCGTGGCTCTTTGTGTTGCTAAGGCTACCTCATTGCTTGGTTGCACACCAGAACATATAGAGGTTAGGTTGAGTGCCAATATCTTTAAGAATGCCATGGGGGTAGGCATTCCAGGCACGGGAATGGTCGGCTTGCCTATTGCCATTGCTCTTGGTGCGCTTGCCGGTAAGCCGGAATTTCAGCTTGAGGTGTTGCGCGACTGTACTAAGGCGGATGTGGAAAAAGGAAAAGTATATATTGCAGAGAATCGCATACATATCACTTTGGAACACGACGATCCTGACAAACTCTATATCAACGTAATCTGCTCTGCCAAAGGCTGTGAGGCAGAGGCAAGGATAAAAAGTGAGCATACACATTTTGTGTATCTGCGCCATAATGATGATATAATATTCAATGTTGAGGCTTGTGCCGCTTCTTCTTCTGAGGTTGAGGATGATGGCATAAAGCTTTCCCTTCATAAAGTCTATGAATTTGCCCATACCGCCGATCTCGACGATTTGCGCTTTATCCTTGAGGCGAAGCGCCTGAATGAAGCTGCAGCCGAAGCTGGACTTCGCGAGAATTACGGACATGAATTGGGTAAGACCCTGTGCAGTCCGTTAGGCCACGGTATAATGGGTGAGAGTATCTTCTCTCGTATTCTCTCGGCAACGAGCTGTGCCTGTGATGCCCGTATGGCTGGAGCCATGATACCGGTTATGAGCAATAGTGGTAGCGGTAATCAAGGCATCTGTACAACAATGCCAGTTGTTGTATTTGCCAAGGAAAACCACAACACAGAGGAGGAACTTATCCGCGCTCTCGTGATGAGCAATCTCACGGCGATATACATCAAGCAAAACCTCGGTGCATTGTCAGCATTGTGCGGCTGTGTCGTGGCGAGCACGGGTAGCAGCTGTGGAATAACCTATCTTATGGGTGGAACATACGAGCAGATTTCCTTTGCGGTGAAGAATATGATAGCCAACCTCACGGGTATGATTTGCGATGGCGCCAAACCGAGCTGTGCTTTGAAGTTGACTACAGGTGTCAGCACCGCCGTATTGAGTGCCATGCTTGCCATGCAGCACAAATATGTTACTTCCGTCGAGGGCATTATCGACGATGATGTGGACCAGAGCATTCGCAACCTTACCGCAATCGGCAGTCGCGGCATGGACGACACCGATAGGTTCGTGCTGGATATCATGACACACAAGGGAGTGAGAAAATAGAGATTAGGGAATAGAGATTAGGGATTATGGATTATGGAATAGGGATTATTTCTCCCATAACTCTCAGTTCTCCCATTTCTCCCATCAAACCTTTCCAAAAGATAAAACAAAATAATAAGATGAAAGAATCAACAACAAAGAAGGTGCTTCTGACCACCTTGATGATGCTCCTGTCCATAGTGATGTGGGCACAGGGCAACCCGGTGCACTTTACCGTAAGTCAGAAACAGGTCTCCGATACGGAGGTGGATGTGATTTTCAAGGGAAAGATTGCTGCCGGATGGCATGTCTATGCCCCGAACATCCCTGCCGACGGACCAATCCCTGCCACTCTGACCACAGAGAAGGCTGAGGGTGTAAAAGCCGTAGGTAAACTACAGGCAAAGGGTAAAGAAATAAAGGAGTACGACCAGATTTTCGGTATGCAGCTCCGCTATTTCGAGAATAGCGTAACCTTTGTTCAGCGCTACAAGATTACGGGCAAGACATATTCCGTAAAGGGATATCTGGAGTACGGTGCTTGCAATGACACCGGCTGTATGCCGCCAACATCAGTAGAGTTCTCTTACAAGGGCAATGGTCCTGCCGATGCTCCAGAAGCTCAGGAGGAGACGACCGATGAGGCTGCTGCCGACACGGCTGCCGTGGCTACTGCCGCTCCCGGAGATTCGACAAGTGTAGACACCGCTGCAGTAGTGAACGACGGCAACTTGTGGAAACCGGTAATAAACGAGTTGAAGGCTTTTCAGGACGGTGGTAACGCTTCACACTCACTTTGGTATATCCTCGTGATGGGCTTTGTGGGCGGTCTGCTTGCTGTGCTCATGCCTTGCATCTGGCCTATAATTCCGATGACCGTAAGCTTCTTCCTGAAGCGCAACAAGGATAAGGCTAAGGGTATCCGCGACGCTATAACCTATGGCATCTCGATTATCGTGATTTATGTATTGCTCGGATTCCTTATAACATTGATTTCTGGTGGTAACGGACTGAACAGCTTGTCTACCAATGCCGTGTTCAACATTATCATCTTCCTCGTTCTGGTAGTCTTTGCAGTATCATTCTTCGGTTGGTTTGAGTTGGAACTGCCGTCGAAATGGACAAACTCCGTAGACAACAAGGCATCAGCAACAAGCGGACTGGTGTCAATCTTCTTGATGGCATTCACCCTTGTCCTTGTGTCGTTCTCATGCACGGCACCAATCATAGGACTCCTTCTTGCAGAATTCTCCACATCAGGTAATATCGCTGCTCCGGCAGTGGGAATGCTTGGCTTCTCAGTGGCCTTGGCTCTTCCGTTTACCCTCTTCGCCATGTTCCCGGCATGGCTCAAGTCAGCTCCAAAGTCAGGTTCGTGGATGAACACGCTGAAGGTTACCCTCGGTTTTGTGGAGCTCGCCTTCTCGCTCAAGTTCCTGTCGGTAGCCGACCTCGCCTACGGCTGGCATATCCTCGACCGTGAGACCTTCCTCGCCCTCTGGATAGCCATCTTCTTCCTGCTCGGTCTGTATCTTATCGGCAAGCTAAAGTTCCAGAGCGACGTCGTTATGGGCGAGAGCAAACCAATGCCAGTGCCATGCGTAATGATGGGTCTCGTGTCGTTTGCCTTCGCAATATATATGGTGCCAGGCTTGTGGGGCGCACCATGTAAGGCAGTAGGTGCTTTTGCTCCACCAATCAACACTCAGGACTTCAATCTTAACACCAATGAGATAAAGCCGAAATACACCTCATACGAAGAGGGAATGGCTGCTGCTGCCGCCCAGGGCAAACCGGTATTGATAGATTTCACCGGCTTCGGTTGTGTGAATTGCCGTAAGATGGAGGCTGCAGTATGGACAGACCCTCGTGTGGCAGAGAAGTTGAACGACGACTATATCCTCATCTCGCTCTATGTAGACGACAAGCAGCCGCTTGCAAAGCCTATCGAGGTGACGGTAAACGGACAGAAGCGCACGTTGCGCACTGTAGGCGATAAGTGGAGTTACCTGCAGCAGAGCAAGTTCGGTGCCTTGGCGCAGCCGTTCTATGTAACTCTCGATGCCGAGGGTAATCCTCTGAGCCGTTCGTTCTCATATAAGGAAGACGTTGACGACTATCTGCATTTCCTGCAAGAGGGTCTTGACAACTATAAGAAAGAGGAAAGTAAATAAGCTATAAATTAAACTTAACTTCTAAATCCGAAAGTCCATAAAATATTATGGCTTCCGGATTTAGAGGAGTAAAAAATAACGAGTCCAATTGCAGACAGAAGCAACTGGACTCGTTATTTTATTTTAATAATAAAGCATCACCATGTAATGCTCATACCCATTGCGATGCTGGCATTAGAACTGAGCGGTATGCATTCCTTGCTCGTCTTGCCAAGGATATGATCCATACCGATGAAGAAATTATAGCCCTTAGGATGGATGTTGAGAACATAACCCATACTTGCCGTGAAACTGTTTACAGCGAAGTTCACACCGCCGTCGAGCCACTTCAGAGGCTTCCAGTTGGCACTCAGTCTGCCTTCAGTCCACGAATAAGCTCCCTTGATGCGTGTGCTGCTCAGAAGACCGAAAGATAACTTGCGGTAAACGGGCAAAGTATATTCGCAACCTACATTAACCGTAGCCCCGATGCCTGTAGTCCTGCTACCGCCTTCACTTTCTTTCTGAAGGTTTACGAAATCAGCAATCTGGTCGCTGTATTTATCGCTTTGGTCATCTATCGTAGAGCCGTGGTTTTTATTCACCGACACATCATGGAATCCGTCGAACACGAAACTCTTCTCCTTGTTGGCAGCCCTGGCATTCTCTTTCCAACTGATAAAACCAAGGTCGAGGACAGATGCGCTAACCGTCCAGTCGTCGTTGATTTTATATATAGCTCCCAAGTCGGCAGCCAAACCGAAACCGCCGAGACCGCCACCGTCAACATCTATATCGTCAATTTGCTCATACGTTCCCGAAACTTCACTCTTGTATTCCTTAGTCTTTGTCTTGTATTCAAATCCCATCATCGACACGTCGAGCTTGGCATCACCGGAAACCGTCCATTTGTCCGTACCTGCGAGGTCAGCCTTCACGTCCTTGAACTGGAAGTCAGCGCGTGCAACACCGAACAAGAATTTCAGTTTAGCACCGATACGCAGTTTGTCGTTGATTTTGTGAGAGTGACCGAAAGCCAGTTCCACATACGATTGCGCATGAGCATTGATATCGCCGATATCATAAGTCTTGTTGCCCGTATTGCGAGCAAACTCAAAGAGTTCATACGGAAGGCTCATTCCCATTGAGGTCTTTGAATTAATTTCGATAGTGTTATATCCGCCAAAGCCCTTGAAGCCAGCCGAGAGGATAGTGAGATTAACATCTCCCGTCACGCGGTTATTACCGGAAGAGAATCCGTCGAGAGCCTTTGAATCAGAGATATATGGGTTCATGAACGTAGTCATCTTCTTGTTCGTACCGTCATACATCGGATTCTTCATCACCACATCCTCGTATCCGAAGTTACCATGCATACTCACGTTGATATTTCCCAAAGCCGGGATAGAGACGAAACTCTGCTCATTGTCGTAAGCCGGGTTCATGGTGTGGCGGAAAGCATACTGGTCGGTGAAATAAGCCGAGTTAAGAGTCTGCGCCGTTGCTGCACTGCCAGCCATAAGCATGGCAGCAGCAAGAATATGTTTGTTATATCTGTATTTCATAATAGTCTAAAATGTATTGGATTAATTAAAGTCGCCTATCACCTTACCCACAATCTTTATCTTAATGTCGTTGACCTTCAGAGTGTGGTTCTCTGCATTCAGAGTGATGCCCGTAACGGCAGTGTCGCCCTGTTTTGCCTTGCCGGCGACAGTAATCAATATGCCGTCGAGTTTTTTCAAAGCCCCTTTTGCAGTCTGTGTAATCTTAATCTCTATCGGGGAGGACACTTTGTCAATACCGTTTGCAGATGCAGCCACGTCCTTCTTCAGCAGTTCGATAGATATTCCTTCAACAGTATTCTTGTTTACATCAACCGGCACTGCATCCACTGTGAGATAAGCCGGGACTCCATTTTCTACAGTTGCCGTAGCACTGATATAAGCATCCGTTGCGAGTTCCAGATCCTTAATGTCGTCGTTCCATCCGTCGAGCGTGTCCTTATATACAATCTCTGCATTCTCTGCAAAAGCCAGCGGAGCATCGATAGAGTAGGCTGGTGTGATATGGTAGTCATGTCCGAGTAGGAAAGTGATTTGCTTGTTAGAGTTAGCCTTTGCTGTAGCCTCGAATGTTATCTCGTCAGGTATTGTCTCTATAGCCTTCGACAGTTCCGGTACGGCAACAACGGTATATCCCTCATGTGCAGCCCCCGTGCGGTTGATGCAAACCTTATTCTCGGTATTTCCAGCCACCGGAATCAGAACATTGTTGATAGTGTTGATAACTGCACCATTCTTCTTTGATATAATCTTGCCGTAGATAGTTCCGTCAGCCTCCATGTCGTTGCCGATAGTGAGCAGAATCTCCGGGTTATAGAGGTCCACCTTCACGTTCTTGTCTTGCAGAAAATCCGGAATGCCCGTGATTCTGGCGCTTCCCAGTCCTTCGTTGAGCTTTATCTCCGGGTCAAACTTACCAGTAGCAGCGTTGATGGTGAAATCAGCCATACTAAATTCTGCATAAATAGGATTGAGACTTGTCGACGGGATATTTGTAATAGCTCCGTTTGCCTTTATATGAATTGTACCCTTCAGATTAATCTTGTCGCCCGCAATCTT
The DNA here is from genome assembly GCA_002298545.1 of Prevotella sp. UBA746. Lineage (GTDB taxonomy): Bacteria > Bacteroidota > Bacteroidia > Bacteroidales > Bacteroidaceae > Prevotella. The sequence goes on along the minus strand of DBKQ01000040.1, from coordinate 11,126 downwards.
AATTTGGTTCTTTTCATTGCCAGCCTTCGTAAAGTCGAGCTTCGTAACATTCACACTTACTTTCAGAGTCTTGTTTGTAGGAACATTGTTGAATACAAGTGTAGAACCATTGCGTGTAGGCTCTTGCGAAGATGTTGCCACGTCAAACGAGATATAGTCAGGCAGAGTAATCTCCACCGTCTGCAGCTCGCTCACAGCACTGCTTATACTCTGTAGCGGAACATTGAGCGACAGAGTAGTAGAAGCATCAGCCGAAACGAGTTCGAGCACCTCTTTCGGCTTGTCGCCATTATAAGTAAATTCATAGATGTCGGCATCAGCCGTTATCGAACCGTAAGCCCTCCGGTGTCCCTTGGCAGCCGATGGCATATTGAATGCAAACGGCAATGACTCGCCGTGCTGTTTCGCAACGTGGATTTTGTTGATATTCACAACGACAGGATTAATCGGATCTCCGTTCTGGCGGAACACGTAATCGTGTGTTGAAGCATCCTCCACCACACTGCCGTTTTCTTCAAGGTCGAGAACATCCTTGAGTTTAATGTTTTCCGTTGTACTTGCAGGAATTTCCAGTCCGTCGCCTCCAATTCCAATTGTTGCATCAATCTGGTCGAAGTCGTAGTCGCTATCGGAGCATCCGGTAACAACTAAAGCTCCTGCCATAAGCAATGCAGAAAAAAGCTTTACATTCAATGGTTTTCTACTCATGATTAAATTAGGTTTTAATTATTACTATTCAAAATGTCATGTTACATGTTTTCGTGTTGGTATCGTTAACATTTATAACACTTTCTTGTCTTGTGCAAATATACATAAAATTGTTCTAATGTACCAAATGTTTGCGTAATAAATTAAAAAAAGATTAAAATCCCGAATGTATGGTTAATATAATCTCTTGCAAGTCCAAAAGCTTCATTCATACAATAAAAAAGGTGCGGATTTCCGCACCTAATCATTTCCTCGCATGGAAAAACCAATTTGCTAATTTTTATAGAGTTCCAACGAATCCTGTCAAACAATCTTTTTTTTACTCGTTGCAAATATAAAGATATTTCTTGATATATGCAAGCATTATGATGCAAATATTATCAAGAAAGTAATATTTTGCAATGGTTTTTATTTAAAAGTATATCTCAAACCGAGTTTCAGATTAAAGTTCAGCGGTCTCTCGCTGTATGCCGTTTTCAGTGTGCTGCCGTTTTTGAAATAATATCCTACTCCCGGCTCCACGTATATGCCAACGCCGTCAACAATATTCAGTTGAGCACCGGCAGCAGCAGCCACAGACCATTGCAACTTTGAGGTCTTCGCATCTTCATCCTCAGAAGACATGACGCTGCCGTTGACGTACTCGGTTGTTGACACGTTTCCACTGACGTTCTTCTCTACCATGCCGCCGGCAGACACATATACATCAAACAATCTGTTGCGCCACAGACTGTAGTCTACATTTAGAGGGATGCCAACATAATGCAACCGCTGTTCACGCTCTCGCCTGTTGCCGCCCTCGCCAAGCGTGAAATCAGAAGAAAGGAAGGTATATGTCAATCCCGTCTCAATCCCGAACCTGTTGTTCAGGGCATACCTCACCGACAGTCCGGCACGTAGCGGAATATGATGCTTAGCCTTTTCCTTCTGCAAAGTGCTCTTGGCAGCAAGAAATTTGAACGTCGCATCATTGTCGTTGTCATACAGACTGCCGAACTGGAAGTCGTTGGCAGACGAAGCAACCATCACTCCGCCCGCTCCGCCACGCTCCACACCCATCGAGTTCATGGCATATAGCGAAGCGGCGAAGCCGCCATCAGTCTCCCTCTTCGGAGCCTCTTTACTCCTGTTATATGCCAGATGGTTGTCTGAAGAAAAAACCTTTGCCCTGTTCTGCCTGTATTCGCTGTTTACTACCGCCGGTGTAGAGTTCTCCTTTTCGCTTGCCATCACCGATGCCTCCTCCGTAGACACTTCCTTCGGCAAACTCTTTGTATCAGCCGATGCCTCGTCTTTTAAGCAAACAGATGTGTTGTTGAGAGACTCTGCTTTCTTCATATACGAGAGAAGCTTTTCTTCCTTTATGCCAGCCTTTCCAGTATATGTCTTTTTATTTTCTAAAAATATATCGTTAGCCCCCCTTTTCTCCGTCTCATCATTATGTGTCCGTTTGTCCGCAGCAGATGTTACACTCCTTGTTCCTATCTCTGCAAGCTGCCTGTCGCCAGTCCCGTCCTCACCGTCGGGCAGACTCAGAAACAGTCCGACGCCGCAGGCAACACACGCCGCCGCAAGAACGCCGCGGATGACAACAACACGTCTGTGGCGACTGTCGTCCTCACCCTTTACCGACACATTCTGAGCAGCAAGAGCCTTGTCGATATTATCCCACAAACCTTCCGGGGCAGATTCCTCAAAATCCGCCAAAGCATTCTGCAGTTTATCTTTCCATTCTTCTCTCATCGGTAAAAAATTAGTGAGTACGTTTATATTCTTTTATTTTCTTTGCCATCATCGCCTTGGCGTGAAAAAGTTGCGATGCAGACGATGTAGGCTTGATGTTCAGCAGTTGGGCAATCTCCTTGTGACTCTTATTCTCGAACACATACAAGTTGAGAACAGCCCTGTATCCTGCCGGCAGACTCTTTATCATCTCCTGTAAGACATCCGGTGGAACGCCGTCGGCAACAGGCTCTTCAGCTTCTGCCGATGCCAGCGCCACCAGATCGTCATGAATGACAGGCAACTTTCCGGCAGTCTTCAGAAAATTTATCGACATATTCACCGCCACGCGAGTCATCCAAGCCTTCAGCGATCCCTCTCCGCGATACCGGAAAGTATTTATTTGCGTGAATATCTTTATGAAGACCTCCTGAAGCAGATCCTTCACGTCGTCCTTGTCGACGACATAGCGAGAGCATACGGCAGTTAGGCACCCTACATATTTATCGTAGAGTGCCCTCGCCGCCGTTTTATCACCGCTGCTAAGTAGCGACAAGAGATGCTGTTCCGAGATTTCCACCTTATTATATATGTCTATTCTTATATATTGAATTTTCTGATTTATATTTTTATTCTTCCCCTCTCCCGTCTCCCCTTCCAGGGGAGAAGCGGTTACTCTTTCTGCTTAAATACAGATACATTTGCTATTGAAACATTTGCCAGTCGAATTATTAACGACTTGTTCGTCGAATAAATAGCGACAAGTATGCAAGCTTTTATATCAATCAAGAGAAACTGCTCCGCCCCCGGAGGGGGAGGCGGGGGAGGGGAAGATATAAACCAAAATCTTGAATTTAATATCATCTGGCTCTATGCCAATATTAAGACGTTCAATCTTTCGTCCGGTAACCAAACTCCGCCGTTTTTTCCCCTTCAAACGAATTGAATCTTACCTTCAGCTTAACCTTCTTGCCGCCGGTTTTCGGCAGTGCCTTCAAGGAGAAAGCCACCGTGGTATATCCCATCTTGCCCTTCGTGTCGCCATAAGCATTTTGTCTCAGTTCCACTTCGTAAGGGTCGTCGGGATTAACGCCCGTAACGAGATTCACGAGGTGTGCCTTTGCCGGCTGTCCCCATACCGTGCCGATAGCGAGAGTAAGATAATTGTCCTCACAAACAGTAGGGAAGTCCTTGTATATCTCCACCGGGTCGTTGCCGTACACCTCCGTATTCTTGTCGCCAAGCGTAGCAACAGATGGCTTGGTCAAGATGCTGTCGATAGTAGAAACGTATACAGACTTCGTGTAAGGAGGGTTAGAGTCTCTTGCCTCGCGTATTGTTACGAAAGCCCTTACCTCCTTTCCGTTGAACGGGTGCTCCTTCAGGTTCAGTGGCAGGAGCGTAGTACTGTCGTCGAGTTGCAGATAAACCGTATTGTCGGCTGCCGTCTTCACTGTAACAACGGCATTTGGCGAAGACGGATAGATGCAATAATTATCCCCGTCATTGTCGAGATCGCATGATTGCATCAACGGTGCAGTAGCAAATACAGTCATAAACGCCACAAGAAAGTACAGTGTCTTTCTATAAGAATAATTCAAACTTTTCATTTTCATAATCTCTTGCCTTTCGTTTTCTAATATCAAAACAATAGATTCCTGGAAATATTGCATTAGGTCAATAGGGAATAAATAAGTTTCATCCTAAATATGGATTAAATTAAAGAAAAAGTTTTTCAGTGATTTTACCCTCACACCCTCACACATACCTCCGAAAGCCCCTGTTTATCGGCGTTTCAGGTGGTGAGGGATAGTGTGAGGGATAGTGTGAGGGGTGGTGAGGGGTGTTTAACTTGATGCCTTTTCGTGTTATGTTGGATTAATATTCAATTGTAAGGGATAATATTTGGATATATAAAAACTTTCACTTAAAAACGTAATTTAGTCAGATTTCATTCGTTATTTATATGAAAAAGTATTACTTTTGAATCGATAAAAGTATAGTAATATGGTTAGCGTTAAAGGATTAAACAGAATAAAGGTCGTTTTGGCTGAACAACAACGAACAAATAGATGGCTTGCCGAACAACCCAACAAAAATGAAGCAACTATCTCGAAATGTTGTACCAACCGAACACAGTCATAGCTGAAAACATTGGTGGAAATAGCAAAGGTACTTCATGTTGCCACCAAAGATCTTCCATGGTCTATCAAAGAAGATTGATAATCAATTATGAGCAAAGAAATGACGGAAAAGAATAAGAGTCCATATACAACCATCACGGGATGCACGTTTCTCTATTATGAGTTCGGGCGTATACTTCCTTTGTTGATGGATGCCAATTCAGATATCCTATTAAAAGATGAGATAGAGAACAATCGTGTCTTGCAAGTAAACTCCATAGCATCGCGCAAGCGTTTTGTGGTGGAGTTCAAACGCCGTTATGCTTCTGTTCCAGCTCTGTTTTGGAAAACATGGCAAGGTATGAGCGAGGCTGGTCAACGAGCCGGATTGTTTTATGCGATATTGAAAACATACAAACTCGTGTTTGACTTCCACGTCAACGTGGCAATGCGAAAGTGGAACTCTATAGACCATACTCTCTTGAGAGATGACCTTTTGATGGAGTTTAATGAACTTTCCGCTCATGATGACTTTGTCGACAGTTGGTCGGATGCCACAAAAGACAAATGCTGCAGCAATTACCTTACTATACTTCGCCAGTCGGGACTGCTCAATGAAAAGACCAATGAACTGACCCCAGTCAAGCTTGATGCCGACGAGTTTGCGTATTATATCCGTAGTGGAGAGGAGTGGTTTCTCGAAGCCTGTCTTCTTTATCCTTACGAAATTAATGACATTAAAAGCCAGTTGTAATATATGAAGAGTATGACCATACCAGAGCTATATGAATATCTATGTTCACCTGGGTTTCAGGATGAGCATAGTGGCAATGTATTCTATAACTACTACATATATCAATACCCTGCGAGCAAGGAGTATGAGATGCGTCGCCAAATACAGGAGTTCAAGGAAAAGCTTGAACGACCAACGAATTTCGTGGATGCACTTGAGCTTGACTTGTTCAAGGTCTTTTGTGAGTATCTTAGAAACGAAAAGTTTGGTGACAACTCTCTCTTGGATGATACATTCGAAGAAGATAAGGTGCATCCAGATATGGTGACCAAGGAACTTACGACGGAAGCCAACTCAGATAGTTTCATTAGCTTTGTAAGCCAAAAAATTGATGAATATATAAATTCCAACAATGGATACAAGCACCCATACGTATTTATCCACGGCATCGGCAAGATGTTTCCATATCTTCGCACCAATGTGTTCCTCACACGCTACGAGAAATACAATGATACGTCGCGGTACAAGATAATACTATTCTATCCAGGACATCAAGAGGGTAATTCTTTTTCCCTTTTCGATACACTTGAAGACTCGCATACCTATCGTGCGACATTATTAGTAAACAAATAAATCCATATATTGCTTATGAAATTCAAGGACTTATATGCAAAAGGACTCGACCGTAAGGTAAATCCGGCAGTGTCGGCTTCTGACCTTACCGACGAGACGGTACTCACTGAAATTGTTGAGTATGTTTTCACCGAAGAGATTATCATTAATCTCTATAATATTCTGACCAATATCAAGGTGAATCAAGGCAGCCATATCGGTATATGGATTAATGGTTACTATGGTTCGGGTAAATCACACTTTCTGAAATATGCCAGCTACTGCCTTTCGCAGAATAAAGAACGTTGTGAGATGGCATTTATACGCTTGATAGAGGCCACGGAGGAAATAATGCGTCGTACTACTGGCATATCCAAATTGGAGCAGGAAGGCGTTTCTGTATCAGAACTCAAAGCTCTGCAGAAATGGTATGTATCTCAAGCTGATGTTGAAATGGTGATGTTCAACATTGGCGATGTGCATGATGTCAATGCTGACCAGAAGACGGCGTTCACCACTATCTTCTGGAATCAGTTCAACGCACAGCGTGGTTACAACTCGTTCAACCTTGCCCTCGCTCAATATCTTGAAAAGGCTCTCGATGATAACGGCAAGTTTCAAGAGTTCAAGGAGTATGTAAGGAGCAAGGGGTACGACTGGCAACGCAACATATCACGCTTTGCCGCCGGTCGTCTTGACCTCGCCCTGCAAATGGCGAAGGAAGTAGACCCCACACTCTCGACGGATGTAATCCGCACACGCATACTCAACAACGAGGTAAATGTGTCGGTTGAAGCTTTTGCAGCTGAGATGAAGGAGTTTATCGACAGCCGTAAAAACCGCAACTTCCGCATTTTGTTCTTTGTCGATGAGGTAAGTCAGTTCATTGGTGAACACCGCGACCTATTGCTTCAGCTCCAGTCGTTGGTGAAACGTCTCGACGAGGTATGTGAGTCGCGTTGTTGGATAGCATGTACCGCCCAACAGACTTTGGAAGAGGTTGTCACAAATGTAGGTGGAAACGTGAGCAATCCAGAGGACGAAGTGGGGAAAATTCTTGGACGTTTCGAGGTGCGTGCCTCGCTGCAGGGTACCTCGCCAGAATACATCACTCAAAAGCGTATTCTTGAGAAAAAGGGCGATGTGGAGTTGATGCTTGGCAATATGTACGACAAGGACAAGGCTAAGCTCGACGCCCAGTTCATTCTGCCAAGCCAGTATAAAGCATATACAAGCAAGGACGATTTCGTTGCTTGCTACCCGTTTGTGCCTTATCAGTTCCAGCTTATCATGAAAGTTCTTGATTCTTTTGTGAATATGAACTACGTGGACAAGCAAGTGAAGGGCAACGAACGTTCGCTTATCAACATCACCTTCTCCATAGCTAAGGAGACTGCCAATATGGAGGTGGGTGAGTTCATCTCTTTCGACCGTTTCTTCGGTGCCATGTTCCAAGGCTCCATGCAGCATCTCGGACAGCGTGCCCTGGGAAATGCACGTCAGGCACTCTCTCACGTCAACGACCCACAGAAGCAGGAGTTCTATCGCCGTGTGGTCTACGTGCTCTTTATGATTTGCAATCTCTCGGATGTGGACAAGCCATCGTTCTCCGCTACCATCGACAACATCGTGACCCTCCTCATGACCAAGGTGGATGCGGGCAAGGCTGCCATCAAACAGGATGTGAGCATGGTGCTGGCATTCTTGATTGACAAGGCTGTCATTCGCAAGACGAAGACGGAAACAGGAAGCGAGATATACGAGTTCTATACAGAGGAAGAGTCGAAGGTGGCACAACTTATTAAGAACCAGCAGGTGGACAGCAACACCTACAGCGACGAACTGAAAAACATCTTCTTCAGTCATTTCGGCAATCCGAGCAACAAGAAGACATTTGCCACACGCTCTTTCAATGTGGGCATCAGCATTGACGGACGCAACTATCTGAGCAACAATGCCGATGTAAGCATCGACTTTGTAACAACCGCAGGTACCGACTCCGTGGAGCAGTATGCTTTTAGCACGAACAACACGTCGCAGGGCACCCATCTCATTTATTTCCTCTATCCGCAGTTGAAGGACAACCAGGAGCTGCGTGCCAACTTCCTTTACTACTGCCGTGTGCAGCGATTTGCCCAGGAACAGGCTATCAGCGAAGAGCGCCAACGCACCAAACTGATATTCCAACAGCGTGCCAAGGAACTTTACGACAAGGAGATAAAACCGCAATTCCAGCAAATACTCGACACCTGCCCCGTCATTTCTTGCGGTGCTGTGCTCTCTGCTTCGCAAATGGGAACAGCCAAGAAAGCCGAACGCTACGAGGCATTGCTCAACTGCCACATGGAGACGCTTTATTCTTATGCCCAGCTTGTGGCAAATGGTGAGACTCCCCGAAACGGTGCCGACCTGTCGGCAAAGATACTACGCCCCGTAGATCCTGCGCTACCAAATATGCCGCTAAGCACGCCAGAGAAGAAAATCAAAGACTGGCTCGACCGTTCGCCTCACGACGTGACGGTGGCTGATGCGGTGCGCCAATTCTCGAAGGTGCCATACGGATGGTCTGACTATGCCACCATCTACTATCTCAACGAGTTGGTGCGCCGCCATTTGTATGCCTTCAACTACAACAACAATCCCAACGTGAGCCGTGAGGATACGGCTCGTAACATTGTGCGAGATGCCAGCAAGTTTTCGGTGGAGAAGGCTAAAGCCATTTCGCAAGAGGTGTTGAACGACTTTATCGATGCGTGGAAACATATTTTCAACGTGATGTCGGTGAAAGGCAGTAATGATAGTACTGAATTGTTCCGCAATTGTAAGGAGACTGACGATAGTATGCTTAATACGCTTCTGAAACGCTATCGTACCTTGTCCCGTGAACTTAGCGGATGTCCGTTCGCCCATACCATAGACGAGGCTGTCGGCTTGATGGAGAGTTGGCTAACAGAGCGCGACCATCTGAAGTTTTTCCAGACCATCATCGACGCACGCGACGAGGCTTGCCGCCTGTTCGACCGTTGCAAGAGCATCAACTCATTCCACAACGATCAGTTTGCCAACTACGGGAAGATACGCAAGTTTATCGACGACAACCGAGATAACTTTGCTTTTCTCTCTGAAGAGCATCAGCAGACTGCCAAGGCTATCCGTGGCATCCTTACCGATGAGGAGCCTTGGGACAAGATGCCGTCTTACATGAAGATGATGCGCACATTGAATGGACTGCTTGGTGAGCGCAAAACTCAGCTAATCGAGAAGATTAAGGTGAACTTCGGCAAGGCATTCGATGAGCTGGAGCAGTATGCCAAGGAAGTCGGGGTGTCGCGTGACAAGTTTGCAAAGCGCGACATCACCATATCGCTGAAGACAAGCACCTCCAACTTCTATGCGCTTCAGGCCAATGCTGACACGCGCGACTTTTTGGAGGAGGAGATGCGGAAAATAAACGCTTCTGGCGGAAATCAGTCCAAGCCAAGGATGCGCAAGATAGTGCATCTCAACACGCATACCACCAAGCCCATGCGTTCGGAGGCTGATGTGGACATCTATTTGGCAGGACTGAAAGCCGAACTCATGCAATATATAAATGAAAACAATGACATTATTATAGGATAGGACTATAGATGGATACTAACAGACTGAAACGCTTCGCTGTAGAAGCTCGCAACATACTGATGCAAGGCGTAAAGAACCGCTTGCAAGCTATGGGGTTTGACCTAAAGACTGGCAAACCCGCTGAATTGCCACAGAAGATGGAGGGCGGTGCCGTGTTTATGGGCGACACCGTATCGACGGATTTTTACTGCCGCTGGATGTCGCTATACAATAACATCTGCGCCCGTGGCATCCGTCAGGTGGCAGAGGAGGCAGCCTACACTTGGTTCAACCGCTTCATGGCTATCCGCATCATGCAGAAGCAGGGTTTTATATCTCCTGTCTTGGCATACGAAAGTGAGGATGTGCGTGTACCTGTCATCGTGAGCGAGGCACGACAGGGACGTATGCCGCAGATGTCTGATGACGTGCGCAGCAAACTGATGGAGCTGCTCGACGACGACAGCAAGACCAACGAGCAGTTTGCCTTGCTCATCGTGGCTTATTGCCATGAGAATCCTATCATCAACAAATGTTTTGGCAATATTGCCGACTACACGGAGCTGCTTCTGCCGCAGAATATCTTGGCGGAGGGTGGCTTTGTGAGTATGCTTAACGATACGGCATTTATCAAGGACGATGATTTTCGCTCTGCTGAACTTATCGGCTGGCTTTACCAGTTCTATATCTCCGACCGCAAGGCGGAGGCTTTTGCGAAAAAGGGCAAGTACGACACCGACGAGATTGCTCCTGCCACGCAGATATTCACTCCAAACTGGATTGTGAAGTACATGGTGGAGAACACCGTGGGGCGCATCTATATTGACAACAATCCGTATTGCGAGGTGAAGGATAACATGAAGTATCTGGTTGATACGCCATCGGGTGGCGAGACGCTGAAGGTGGACGACCTTGCCCAACTGACCGTTGCCGACCTTGCCTGTGGCTCCGGTCATATCCTCAACGAGTGCTTCGACTTGCTCTATGCCATTTATGTGGAGGAAGGCTACAGTCGCACGCAGGGCATTAGCCACATTCTGCGTCAAAACCTCCTTGGCATCGACCTCGACACCCGTGCCAAGCAGCTTGCCACGTTTGCTCTCCTGATGAAGGCTTGCCAAAAGGACAGCAGTTTCCTCGACGGCAAGGTGATGCCGCGCGTCTACGACATGCCGCACCCCATAGCCGAGGCGATAGCCGCTGAGGGCGACACGCGCTCTGCCGAGGAGTATCTCAAAGAAACGCTCCCTCATTATCTGTTTGGCGGCAACACCGAAATGGTGCGTGAGCTAACTGATGCCATCCTGCTGATGAACCATGCCGATACGCTTGGCAGCATCATGAAGTTCGACATTTCGGAGCAGACCCGAAATGCCATCCTCGTTCGTACCGGGGAGTATGAGAAGCAGTTGGCTAATGGAGATATTGTGCCGAGTGCCATACAACTGCTGATGCCTTATATGCGCATCATCCTTGCGCTGACCGAGAAGTATACGGCATTAGTGATGAATCCGCCGTATATGGGAAGCGGGCATTTCGACAGCGTGCTCTCAAAGTATGTGAAGGATAATTATGCGGAGGGCAAGTCCGACCTCTTCTCTGTGTTTATGCAGATGGGTATGGAACGA
>DBKQ01000104.1:1738-9878 GCA_002298545.1 Prevotella sp. UBA746 | reverse complement strand
TTGTTGTATAAGTTGTACTTGTGGTTTTTTATATTATCTCCATTGTCGGTTGTATAAAATAATTTTGACTTGTTACTTATAAGTAACTTTTCATAAGATAAGCTGCATCTCGGAATAAAAAATGAATGAATTCAGAATTACAATTCTTATCTTTGTAATTCTTGTTCTTATCTCGATTTTAATAAAATCCTCACGCTCAAGAATGATAATAAATTCTCATTCTATTCGCTTAATCGGATTTTTGCATTATCTTTTCATAAGATAAGCTGCATCTCGGAATAAAAATGAATGAATTCATTTTGTTCTTCTCTCGATTTGCATTATCTTTTCATAAGATAAGCTGCATCTCGGAATAAAAAATGAATGAATTCATTTTGTTCTTCTCTCGATTTGCATTATCTTTGCATAAATAAGTCGCCGAAAGGGAAAACAGACAACTGTGTGCGCTTTCAGCGAGAAAAACAAAACATTATGCAGACTAACAGTCATTTGTCAGTCCTGGTACACGACCAGGCAAAGAAATACGGCGACCGCCAAGCCCTGATATACAGAGACTTCGGCAGCAAGACGTGGAAGACATATTCGTGGAACGAATTCTCACAGAAAGTCAAGGTAGTTTCAAACGCCTTGCTCAACCTCGGCGTAAAGCCACAGGAGAACATCGGAGTGTTCTCGCAAAATTCCGTACAGTATATATTCAGCGACTTCGGAGCATGGGGCATACGTGCCGTCACGATACCGTTCTATGCCACGAGCAGCGAGCAGCAGATACAGTTTATGATAAACGATGCCAAGGTTCGCTTCCTCTTCGTAGGTCAACAGGAGCAATACGACAAGGCACACCGCACACTCGCCCACTGCCCCACACTGGAGCGTATCATCATCTACGACAACACGGTGAAGATAAACCCCAACGACCCCAATGCCATATACTTCGATGACTTCCTGAAGCTCGGCGAGGGACTGCCGCGCCAGACCGAAGTAGAAAAGCTCTATAAGGAGGCAAACCTCGACGACCTCGCCAACATCCTCTATACCAGCGGAACAACGGGCGACAGCAAGGGCGTAATGCTCTCCCATCTGCAATACCATGCCGCGCTGGAGGCAAACCACCGTGCCGTACACGTAACGGAGAACGACCGCATCATGAACTTCCTGCCATACGCACATATCTTTGAAAAAGGCTGGACACTGCTATGCCTCTCCGAGGGAGCCACACTTATTGTGAACACCGATCCGAGAGAAGTGCAGCAGTCGATGCGCGAAACCCACCCAACGAGCATGTGTGCCGTGCCGCGCTTCTGGGAGAAAGTATATACCGGAGTACAGGAAAAGATAGACAACGCCAGTGCCGTGCAGCGCAAGCTCTTCAAGCATGCACTCGCCGTGGGCAGAAAGCACAACATCGAATACCTGAGCCGCGGCAAGCGCCCGCCACTCGCCCTGCATCTGGAATACGAGATGTACAACAAGACCGTGTTCAGCCTTGTTCGCCATGAACTCGGACTGGAACATACTAACATCTTCCCTACGGCAGGAGCCACAGTATCGGCACACGTAGAGGAATTCGTACACTCCATCGGACTAAATATGGTCGTTGGCTACGGACTAACCGAGAGTCTCGCCACCGTATCGTGCGACCGCGTCGGAGAACAGCCATATACCGTAGGTTCCGTAGGCAGACCAATCCACAACATCGAAATTAAAATCAGCGACGAAGGCGAGATTTGCCTGAAGGGCGACACAATAACGAAGGGCTACTACAACCGTCCCGACATCACCGCCCAGTCGTTCGACGACGAGGGATTCTTCAAGACCGGAGACTCCGGCTATCTGAAAGACGGCGAACTGTATCTGAAAGACCGCATCAAGGACCTCTTCAAGACATCCAACGGCAAATACATCGCACCGCAGATGATAGAGGCAAAACTGCTCGTCGACAAGTTTATCGACCAGATAGTAATCATTGCCGACCAGCGCAAGTTTGTTTCCGCCCTCATCATCCCGGAATACAAGACGCTCGAGGAATATGCCAAGGCAAACGGCATCGAGTTCGGCAGTAGAGAGGAACTCTGCGGCAACGCCAAGATTCACGAGATGATAATGGAGCGCATCGACACCCTGCAGCAGCAGCTTGCCCACTACGAGCAGATAAAGCGCTTCACCCTGCTGCCAAACCCATTCACCATGGAGAGCGGCGAACTCACAAACACGCTCAAGATGCGAAGAAAAGTAATAAACGAACATTATAAGAATGAGATTGAGGCGATGTACGAAGAATAAGCTCCACACTCCTCACTCCATACTCAACACTCAATAAAATGATAACTCAAGATCAACTGAAAGACGTAATGGAGCGCGCCGACGCTCTCCACAAATATCTCGATATAGACAAGAAGAAAGTAGAGTTCGAAGAAGAACAGCTGCGCACTCAGGCACCTGACTTCTGGGATGACCCAAAGCGCGCCCAGGAGCAGATGAAAAAGGTGAAGGGCATAGAGAAATGGCTCACCGGATATAAGGAAGTGCGCACACTCGCCGACGAGCTGCAGCTCGCCTTCGACTTCTACCACGACGACATGGTTACCGAAGAGGAGGTGGACGAGGACTACGCCAAGGCTATCAAGGCTATCGAAGACCTGGAGCTGAAGAACATGCTGCGCCAGAAGGAAGACCCGATGGACTGCGTGCTGAAGATCAACTCAGGAGCCGGCGGCACCGAGAGCCAAGACTGGGCGTCGATGCTTATGCGCATGTATATGCGCTGGGCAGAGAGCCACGGACATAAAGTAACCATCAGCGACCTGCAAGAGGGCGACGAGGCTGGAATAAAGAGCGTTACCATGGAGATAGAGGGAGGAGAATATGCCTACGGATATCTGAAGAGCGAGAATGGAGTACACCGCCTCGTGCGCGTCTCCCCGTTCAACGCCCAGGGCAAGCGAATGACAAGCTTTGCCAGCGTCTTCGTGTCGCCACTCGTCGACGACACCATCGAGGTATACGTAGACCCGTCGAAGGTTAGCTGGGACCTCTTCCGAAGCGGCGGTGCCGGCGGTCAGAACGTGAACAAGGTGGAGACCGGTGTGCGTCTGCGCTACCAGTATACCGACCCCGACACGGGCGAAGAGGAGGAAATCCTCATCGAGAACACAGAGAGCCGCAAGCAGCTCGAAAACCGCAACAACGCCATGCGCCTGCTCAAGTCGCAGCTCTACGACCGCGCCATGAAGAAACGTCTCGAGGCGCAAGCCAAGATTGAGGCTGGCAAGAAGAAGATAGAATGGGGCAGCCAGATACGCAGCTACGTCTTCGACGACCGCAGAGTGAAAGACCACCGCACGAACTATCAGACCTCCGACGTGGACGGCGTGATGGACGGAAAGATCGACGGATTCATCAAGGCATATCTGATGGAATTCCCCGTAAACGACGAAGAACAATAAACAACATTAAATATAACAACTAAAAAAATTAATACTATGAGCGAAAAAGGAAAAGCACGCCGGGAGCGCTATAAAGAGCAACAGGCAAAAGAAGGAGCAAAAGTGTTCAACTGGATTTTGGCAGCCCTGGCAGTAGGTGCCGTGGCTTTGCTGATATTCTATTCTACACAGGCTTAACGCTGAAGAGCTATGAGCGGACTTGAGATTGAACGCAAGTTCCTTGTACACAAGCGCGACGGCGAATACAAACATATGGCTTGCTCGTCGTCGCGTATCAAACAAGGATATATCTGCAGCGCAAAGGGGCGCACCGTACGTGTGCGCATCCGCGACGGAAAAGGATTCCTCACTATAAAGGGTCCGTCGAGCTATGGCGGACTGACCCGCTATGAGTTTGAGAAGGAAATCACACCCGACGAGGCGGAACACCTGATGCAACTCTGCGAACCGGGCATCATCGACAAGACCCGCTATCTCGTGCCCTGCGGCAACCACACCTTTGAGGTTGACGAATTCTATGGCGAGAACGACGGACTGGTGATGGCTGAGGTGGAACTGTCGTCTGAGGACGAGCCATACGACAAGCCTGGTTTCATTGCCGACGAAGTGACGGGCGACCGCCGCTTCTACAATTCCTGTCTCCGGCAGATGCCGTTTTCCGAATGGAAGGACCAGTTGCCTGAAGAATACAGATAACATGGAATGAGAATAAGAGAACTGTTTTATCTTCACAAGAGCGACCGTATCGCTATTGTCTTCCTTTTTGCCCTTGCGGCAGTGGCTTTTGCCGCCATGCTCGTAATAGGGAACACGAAAGACGAGGATATAGAAAGCGCCGTCTCTGCCGTTGTCTCCAACGGCAGGGACGGCGTTTCGCCTTTTGGCGAGAAAAGGTATGGCATGACTGAGAGAAAAGCCGAACTCTTTGCCTTCGACCCGAATACAGCCGACAGCACGGTTTTTCTTAGACTCGGTCTTCAGCCTTGGATGATACGCAACATATATAAATACCGCGCCGCCGGAGGCATCTTCCGTAGCCGGGGAGACTTCGCCCGCGTCTACGGCATTACGAAGAAGCAATACGAGAGGCTCGCCCCGTATATCCGCATCGCCGACGACTACCTGCCGGCTTCTGAATTCTATTCTTCCTCTTATGCCAACAACCAGTCAGCCACAAGAGAAAACCGTCAACCGGCTGCCCCTCGCGACACCTCGCTCTATCCCCACAAGCTGAAGACAGGCGAGCATATCGCCCTCAACACTGCCGACACCACACAGCTGAAAAAGATTCCGGGCATTGGCAGCAGCTTTGCCCGCGCCATATTGAGACGGCGGGAAAAGCTCGGTGGATTCTATTCCTCCAGTCAACTATTAGAGATTGACGGTTTTCCGCAAGAGGCAATTGCCTATGTGCATGTAGACGCCTCTGCCGTTCGCCGGCTAAACATAAACAAGCTCACCTACAGTCAGCTTCGCCAGCATCCATACTTTAATTTCTACCAGGCACGCGACATAGTAGACTACCGTCGTCTTCGCGGCAACATCAAGTCGCTTGCCGACCTGCGGCTGATGAAGTCGTTCACCGCTGCCGACATAGAGCGGCTGAAGCATTACGTGGAGTTTTAGGATGATGAAACAAAAATTTTTTTCGGCCGTTTTACCCTCACACCCTCACCCATACATAATAACCCACTGAAACACAAGCAGTTGACTGTGTGAGGGATAGTGTGAGGGGTAGGACGTCTACCCTCACACCTACCCTCACCCAGATATAAATGCGGAGACGCCTCCCCCTCTGACTCCACCCCATACACGGGAGAGGTAAAATAAAAAGTCTATGCTTAAAACAAAGCAAAGCTATCATTTGGCTGCGGTATTTCTATGCTGCACCATTGGTGCAGCATAGATGCACTTTTGGTGCCACTTCTATCGGCAATGTCTTTTATGTTGTCCTTGCTTTGGATTTGAATTGCTTTTTGTTATTCTTGCTTTGGATTTGAATCGTTTTTCCGTTGTTTTGGTTTGGATTTGAATCAGAATTATGCTATTTTTGGTTTGGTTTTGCATCGTTTTTTGTTTATTTTTGGTTTGGATTTGAAAATAAGTCGTATCTTTGTGGCTGATTATTAAATGATTAGATATGTTTCAAAGATTAGCATTAGACTACCTTCGAGGCTGGGCAAATAAAGAGGAGAGAAAACCTCTTGTTTTGCGTGGAGCTCGACAGGTAGGAAAAACAACATTGGTAGAGCTTTTTTCAAAAGATTTCGACAATTATATATACATAAATCTTGAGGAAAAAGATAATGCAGCCATGTTTGCCGGATATAGCAGTTTCGAGGATTTGCTTGTGGGCATCTTCTTTAAGGCAAAAATAAGTCAAGACAGCGGGCGAACACTGATTTTTATCGATGAGATACAGAATGAGCCAAATGCAGTTCAGACATTACGTTATTTTTATGAAAAGCGTCCCGATTTATATGTCATCGCAGCAGGTTCGCTCCTTGAGAGCTTGATGGGGCGACATATCTCTTTTCCTGTAGGCAGAGTGGAATATATGGCTCTTCACCCTTGCAACTTTGTGGAGTTTCTTCAGGCAATGGGGGAAAGTATGCTCGCAGAACAAGTCGGCAATTTCTCTGTTCCCAATTCTCTGCATGAGTACACGCTGGATTTATTCCGGAAATACATGATTGTAGGTGGATTGCCAGAGGCTGTGGCGAATTACGCACAGCATCGTGACTTTGTCAGACTTGAGGGCGTTTTCAATTCGTTACTTTCCGGCTATCGCGATGATGTAGAGAAATATGCCAGTAAACCGAAAGAGCAGGATTGCATACGTTACATATTGAATTATGGCTGGAGCCTTGCTGCACACAGAATACAATTTGCAAAGTTTTCAAATTCGTCATTCAAGTCTGCCGATGTAAGCAATGCATTTCGTATATTGGAGAAGACATTACTTCTCGAACTTGTATATCCACAGACTTCAACGTCCTTTCCGCTATTGCCAGACACGAAGAAAAGTCCGAAGCTGTTGTGGCTTGATACAGGACTTGTAAATTATGTAGCAGGAATGCAAGAAGACCTGTTGTTTTCCACCGACACAGATGAGTTATGGAATGGTGATATCGCAGAGCATGTCGTGGCACAGGAACTTCTGGGAGCATCATTCACGTTTGGGGAGAAGCGAATGTTTTGGGTTCGCGAAGCGAGAAATTCTCAAGCAGAGGTAGACTTCTTGATACGCTATAAATCTCATGTCTTGCCCATTGAGGTGAAGACTGGCAATAATTCCAAATTGCGCTCGCTTCATCTTTTTATGAACGAATCGAAAGAGAAGCTTGCCTTGCGCTTATGGAACGGCTCGTTCTCGTCTGACAATATATCCAAATCCGACGGCAATGCCTTTACTCTATATAATATTCCTATATATTATGCCGGCAGTCTGGATAAGCTGCTGGGCAGGATATTATAGTAGGTTAACTTGTGTGTGAGGGTAGATTTTTTACCCTCACACCTACCCTCACACTATAAGTCTCTGAATCTCAATACGTTTAGCCGAAGTGTGAGGGTGTGAGGGTAAATTTACAAAAAAATTTTCTCGTCAATTTAGGTGGTATTTTTAGGCGAAAATTGACAAAACAAGTTAATAACAGACTATACACTGCAAATCCTGTAATCTACCGTTTCCATTTACATGCTTTCTTAACACACATAACATTAACGGTGAACAGATGTTGCACTCCGTTGTCGTAACTTTGCAGCAGAATTAAAACAAAGAAAGGAAAAGATTATGGAAAAGAACATTATTTTTGCGACAAGAGATATAGATGGAAAGAGGTTTGAACTGGCGGAGCTGTGGAAAGGACTTGCGGAATGGGCTACAACTCCAGTACGCCTTCTCTCAAGATATTATTCATCAGTTTTAGAGAGAGACGTTACAATGAATCAGACGTGGCATCTGTTAGAAGTACAGCTGGCATTCTTTGTAGGTATCTTTCCTGCCGACATTTCTGTTGTAGTCAGACTCTTGGCTTTGGCATGGTTCGTTTCGGCAATTGGACGTTGCAAGAATGCGTTATAAGGACTTAGGTAGAGAGATATATTTTTAGGTTAGCGTATTGTATGATTTTAAGCCTTTATAGTCGGGTATCATGAAAAACATTTTTGCTTGAACAAAGAAAATCCGCTTAAATTCCGTGGGCATTAGCCAAGGAATTAAGCGGATTTATTAATGTCATACCCTGTTTAGAGGATTATTTCTCTACGCCCAGTTCTTTAAGCAGGCGGTCGGCATGTCCCCACTTGTCCATCAAGTAAAGCACGTAGCGGATATCCACACCGATACAGCGTGCGAGAACACGGTCGAAATGGATGTCGCTTGAGAGAGAGTCCCAGTTGCCGTCGAAGGCAAGACCGATAAGTTCGCCGTTGCCGTTGAAGATAGGCGAACCGGAGTTTCCGCCAGTGATATCATTGTTGGTGAGGAAACAGAGCTGCATCTTGCCGGTAGTCTTGTCGGCATACTTTCCGAAGTCTTTAGCTCCCATCAGCTGGTGCATAACAGGTTCAGCATAATAGTCAACCACCTTGTCGCCCACGTTCATCTTGTCGACGATGCTCTCGGCAGTAGTATAATATCCGGCAGGCTTTCCGCCAACGTTGAGGTTCTTCACCTGACCGTAGCTCAG
>DBKQ01000104.1:0-1717 GCA_002298545.1 Prevotella sp. UBA746 | reverse complement strand
TGGCGTCGCTATAGTGAGGCATATCCATCTCCATTCTAATCTTAGCATCACAGAGATAGCGTTCCTGTTGCTCGATATCAGGAGAGACAGCACGGTATTTCTCTATTATGTCGTCGTATATATCCTTGATAGACATACCGTATTCAATGCCCGGATCATTCTTGTATCCCTTCTTGTTGAAGAAAATCTTCTCGCCGCTCTTCATCAGGATAGACTTGCTGTAGAGATACTCCACGTATTTAGAGTAGTCGCCACCAAACTGCTTGTCGATTTTCTTGTAGATAGTCGGCAGGTATTTAGCGTCAACATGTTCGCGGTAATTCTTCAGCAGAGTAGCCATAACCTCTTTGTCGAGAGCAGCATCCCATTCAGAACTGTTGTCGTCGAAAACCATATACTGCTTCTGAGGCTTGTCTTTCGGTCCCTTCACTTCCATGCCGTTAAGAGCCTTCAGGGCACGGGTGTTAAATTCAGAAGTGCGTCGGAAGGTTTCAATCCAGTTGGTGAATGCATATTCCGTGTCGAGGCGCTTGGCATAAAGGTCTTGCATCTTCTGGAAGTCGAGTTTGCCTTTAAGGAATCCCGTACTGTCCTGATAAGCCTTTATACGCGTTTCAAACTCCTGCTTCTGTCGGATGATGCCTATAGAGTCGATACACTTGTTCATTCCGATGGAATTTTTCCAGTAGTTAGAACTCTGTGCGTATTTAGAGTCGTATTTGATGCGTACAGCCTCATCGGCACGCATGTGGCGCTGCATAATCTCCTGTTTTACGCCACGCACCTGAGCTCTCGGCTCATTATCGGCATCGCGGCGTTCCTTAATGCCGTAAGACGAAAGATAGCGGCTCGTGGAACCAGGATATCCCACAGTCATGGCAAAGTCGCCCTCCTTGTATCCGTCGAGCGAAACACGAGTCCAGTGTTCCGGATGATAAGGCACGTTGTCTTTAGAGTATTCAGCCGGTCCGTTGGTCTTCGGGTCGGCATAAATGCGGAACACCGAGTAGTCGCAAGTCTGTCGCGGCCACATCCAGTTGTCGGTCTCGCCTCCGAACTTACCCATCGACTTCGGTACGGTAAATACAAGTCTGAGGTCGTTAAAGTCGCGGTAAGTAGTGGCAAAGAACTTGTTTCCCTCGTAGTAAGGTTTAATCTCGAGGCGCAGTGTAGGGTCTTTCTTCTTCACATCCTTCGACATTACGTTCTCGATGGAGTCGAGGAACACGTCCTGCTTGTCGATAGGCAGATCGTAGAGACCTTTCTGGCGCAGTTCGTCGGTAATATCCTTTTGTTCCACCATAAAGCTAACGAACATGTTCTCGTTAGGCAGTTCCTCTTCATACGACTTGGCATAGAAGCCGTTCAACATATAGTCGTGGTCAACGGTAGAATGGGAACGGATAGCTTCGAATCCGCAGTGGTGGTTAGTAAACACGAGTCCGTCTGGCGACACGACGATTCCAGAGCAGAATCCAGAGAAGTTTACCACCGACTTCATTATGGCATCGTTGCCACTGTACAGTCCGTCGTATGAGCGGTTAAAGCCGTAGCTTTTCATCTGCTCATATACAGCCTCCGGCAGGTTGTAGAGAGTCCACATACCCTCGTCGGCATTGGCGTTGCCGGCAGCGAGAGCCAACAGTCCAGCCAAAAAGATAGATTTTTTCTTTTTCATATTTTGTCGTTATATTATAGTGATATATTCAATATTGTT
>DBKQ01000005.1:134246-143498 GCA_002298545.1 Prevotella sp. UBA746 | reverse complement strand
AAAGATTTTGTTGTGACTCGCAACGTGCAATGTACCGACAGTGTTCCTTTCGAATCATTTTATAAAGACCTTTTTCTGAGCATTCTGCAGGAACGCACCCTTTTGGCAATAAAAATTTTGAAAGTTGGTCATTTACAAAAGTTGCCAGCTTGTAAACTTTAGTCTTCTGTCTAATGTCAGAACTATGAAATGGTTCTAACACTCTTTGACGATTGTACCAAATAATGGCCTCTAATATGCCTGCGGCTATATTGGACATATAAGGTTGTTCCTCTTTGGTCCTGATTATAACACTGTATTTTCCAATGTTTTCCAAAGAGTCATTTTGGAATTCTTCAGGCATGATAATTTTCACGCCTAAAGTGTCCAAAGAACCGTCAACTTTTTGGACTATCACGTGAGTATGCTCAGAAATACCAGTCTGATGGCAAACTCGGTCATAAGTCATTTTAAGGAATGGAGTAAAGTTGTCCCCCATTCCATAAGCATCCCATAAAATTTCTTCAATCTCATTGAAAGATATACTTCTTAAACATTCTGCTATTGTCTTCGCATCCTTTACAGTGCTTTCATATTTTATAGACTTTTCCATAACTGTTTCTTTAATGCCTGCGGCAAAAGTATTATGAAGGTGTTCCAATTATTAGCACAGGTTGAAAAAACTTTTGTTTTTGTGAGTTTTATAAAAAACATTTAACCTGTATTGATAATTGGGTCAGCATGTCAATATCTTTGCAAGCAAATAATAAAACACGAAATATGACATTGTATGAATTGTTACACAAGGTATCGTTTGACGAGATTGCGCCATTCTTGTCGAAAAGCTATGCAGAGGGAAGGTCTTTGGCATGGTTCAAGATGCACTATGACTATTTGCGCCATCTTGTTCCGTTACCAAAAAGCGAAAAGGACTATAAAATAACAGTAGACATTGTTCCTCGGACTGGTTCTGATACAGATGAATCAAGAATTACAGTTTCAGCATGGTTGGACGGCAACACTTGGGAAGATTCTCTTGGTAGAGAAATTATCATTGAAGACTTTGATAATTCACGTATAGCAAAAACAGAAGCCATTATAGGCAAAAAAGTGATTGTGCCCAATAGTGCAGACATCTCCTTGGCCGAGATTGCCGCATGTTGCATATGGACAACATCCTTTTATGCCTTTCTTCCTCATGATTGGGAAAACTTAGGTAGGCGTCTGCATTTGTCGTGCTATGATGAGGCAAAAGCATTTTGGCTTTGTAGAGAGAAGTACGGCAAATTCATTCCTTCGAGAAAAGAAATGATGAATATCCGCTCATTTCACAATAAGATAAGGCGTGAAATGAAGTTCTATCACAGTCGTCGTTATTCCAAGTTCGATGGAAAGTTTTTGGGAGGTGAAAAGCGTAAACGCCGTATGTGGAAGCGTTGGGAGATTAATGAGGAATACAAAAAGCGGATTATCAATACTGCTGAATTTCTTGACGATTTGCACGAAAGAGGAATAAACCTTAGTGAGCCTCCAACGACAGAACAACTTAGCGTGCTGTTCCGCTCCAAAGCGTGCTGGATTGGCTGTTGGCATACTTGTGCATTTGACGCAAGCAGAAGATGTGATTATTTAAAGGAACTAATAGAAAAATATGATTTAGCGAAGGGGCTCAACCAAAACAATAGTATAATAAGTATAAGTACCTCGCCCAAGCATCCACTCCAGTCACGAGAACTTGAAACCTTGCATCATTTGTTGTCCATAAGCGTCAACAAACCGCAATTTTGCATGAAGGCTGATGATGCACTTGAAGATGACTTGCGGATAGATTTCGCATTTTACAGTATGTAATATTTAAGAATAAGGTTAAACGATATTTTGAATAAAGATTAAGTATGACAGCACAGGAAATATTCAGATTGCCAGCTATCGATTTTATCGAAGCTGAAATATGTGATCTATATTGGCAGTATGAGCAGCATTGCTATTACAACAAGGCTGAGAAAGAGGCAATTAAGCAACTGCTTGCCGTGCGTAAGCGATTGCTCGACAAGGAGTTTGTCATGGATGACCATTATAAGCAGTTGCTAAATGACTTTAACAAAGCCATGATGGAGCAGTTGTTGCAAATGCGCCTTGCCGTCATCTCAGCCTATAATGCATTGAAGCAGACGGTAGCTGACCATGACATTACTGCCATAGGCAAGTGCTTCATGGCATATCAGTTTTCTCCTTTACATCCCAAACAGTCAGATTACGAAAAAGAGATTTGGAACATCTTGTGTGGCGTATATGATGATTTTGTGCCGTTATATCAAGATGGGGTGATAAATGGAGGTTGGACTTATAGCGGTGGCAAACTGGAATCGGAAAATAATATGCTCTACTTGAGCGAGAATACCGACAACTGGAATGAGGGGTTAGATCGCGACATGACTGCCGACATGCACCTCATCTTTCCATTTCACAACCTTTATGAGCATACCTGCTTCTCCATCTTCGACCTACTGTGGGTGCGTGACTTTAATGTAGAAATCTCTGTGGAATACGATTATGCCACATATAAGGAATAATTATGATTTTTTATAGAGATTGTAAGAATATTTTTGTAATTTTGAGCATTTGAACATTGTATCAATTTAAAATACATGGACGACGCATGACAACACTGGAAAAATACATTTGGGTGGTCAATGCTCTGTATCGTGCTGGCAACCGCGGACTGTCGCTGAAAGAACTCAGCGACAAGTGGGAGCAAGACAACAGCATGAGCTATGGAGAACCTCTTCCGCGCCAGACTTTCAACCGTTGGAAGGACAATATTCTCATGTCGCTTGGGGTTAATATCGACTGCCGACTAAAGGGTGGCTACCGCTACTACATCTCCAATCCCGAGAGTCTTGCCAATGGTGAACTGTCGCGTTGGTTGCTCGATACCTATTCTACAGCCAATATCTTGTCGCAAAACACATCGCTCAAAGACCGCATCCTTGTAGAGGAGATTCCATCGAGCCGTCATTTCCTTACGGATATTGTTGATGCCATGAAGGGCAACAATGTCATAATGGCTACTTATCGGAATTTCCACTACAAGAATTCCTATACATTTCCCATTGCGCCATACTGTCTGAAAATGTTCCAGAAGCGGTGGTATGTGCTGGCGCTCAGCATCAACGAAGACAGGTTGCGTATCTACGGACTTGACCGCTTGGAGAACGTGGAACTTACGACAGAGCGTTTTTCTATGCCCAAGGATTTCAACGCAAAGGAGTATTTCTCTACATTTTTCGGCATAGTAACAGATGAGAATGTCGCTGTTGAACGAATAGTTATCCGGGCATACAAACAGCACCAACAGTATGTACGCTCGTTGCCGATTCACTCTTCGCAAAAGGAATTGTATGCTTGTGACGCTTATGCCGATTTTGAATTAAGGCTTCGCCCAACTTATGATTTTATCATGGAATTGCTTCATGCGGGAGAGATGATAGAAGTGATAGAGCCAAAATCATTGCGATGCACAATGAAAGAATGGGCAAAGAGCCTATGGGAGTTATACAAAAAAAGACTGACAACTATTGATATGGAAGAAAATAAAATAGAGATATACCGTTCTGCAGACGAAAAGTCGAACTGAATGTAAAGCTTGAAAAAGATACTGTATGGCTGACTCAAAACCAAATGGCAGAGTTGTTTGGAGTTGACAGAACGTCTATCGTTCGTCATATCAGAAACATATATAAGGCAGAGGATTTGGATGAGGTTTCAACCTGTGCAAAAAATGGACAGGTTCGTTTTGAGGGTGGCAGAAAGATAGTTCGCGAAAACAATAAATAAGGAGAACAGAAAAATGAAAGTTTTTACACATTATACGAAATTAGGTTCAACGGGTGATGGCATTAGATGGAGGACCCTTTTGAAATTCGGTAATTCGTGGGAAGTTAAAGGATCTGTTGTCATGAAGAACCCTGGTGCCGCAAACTTTAAGCGTCCCGATCATGCAGCAATAAATTCTCCTGAAGAATTGAAGCAGCTTACTGTTTTTGATGATGGTGAGCTTAGAGCAGATTGGTATGAATTTTCCTCTGACCCCGTTTAGACCACATGAAAACTGTTGGAAATAAAAACAACCACATGAACAAGAAAATATATTTTGCTGGCTCCATCCGTGGAGGCAGGGTCGATGCCTCTCTGTACCAACGGATGATTGACTATATCAAGCAGACTGACACTGTATTGACGGAGCACATAGGTAAAACAAATATGAGTTTGAAGGCTCAAACAAAGGCTATAGACATTCACATCTATGAGCGAGATACCGAATGGCTCAGACAAAGCGACATGGTGATAGCGGAGTGTACCTGTCCTTCTCTTGGTGTGGGCTATGAATTGGCTTACGCAGAAGCTCATAACATTCATGTTTATATTTTCTACGACAGAACAAAGGCTAACATCTCTGCTATGCTGAATGGAAATGAATACTTCAACATCATTCCTTACGAATCCGAGGATGAAATTTACCCTGAATTAGACAATCTACTGCACAGATGATTATAAAATCTAAGGAAGAATACCAAGCAAAGGTAAATGACTTTGTTTGTAGCCTCTGACATCAACTCTTCTGGTGCAAAGTTAGTGTTAAACATGGGGAAAACTATCTTTATTCTAATGGTTTTATGCTAACTTTGTACCAATAATAGGATATAACGCTACATCTTGCTACAAGACGCTACAAGTAGGCTACATCTTTCAATGCTCATAAATGCCATACAACATCTTGAAAATCAATGATGTTACATAAAGATACAACTTTCAGAGCCATATTTGACTTATAGGCATTTAATAATTATGGTAAGATAGTGGTCATGTGTCGTATTATTCAGGGTAGAATCACCCGATAACCTTTTCATTTTATACATTTAAGCCATCATTTCGTACAAGCCTTACGAAATGATTCATCTATATCGATATTCCATCTTAACTTTGCAAAAAAAGAAAGTTATGATGAAAGTTTTTAAAGTTATTGGAGTATTAGTTGTAATAGGTCTTATTGCATGTGGCATTGTGTGGTGGTATTCTCGCATAAGCAATCCATGGAACGCATCAACGGTAGGAGACATCTCCACACCTGTTGGTTACACCCGTGTTGAAGGCAGTTATGCAGAGTTTATGCGCAGTCTGCCATTGAAGAAACGGGGAAGCAAGGTGCAGCTCTATACGGGTGGTGATGCACGATTCCAGTTTCTGTCAACTGGCGTAATCGATATTCCGATGCTCAGCAACTCGGAGCAGTGTGCCGACATGACGATGAGGCTAAGGGCTGAGTATCTTTTCAGCCGTGGACGTTACTCGGAGATACGCTTCCAGGATGTAAATGGAAATACACTGCAATATTATGATGGATCCTCGCGCAAGGCATTGGAGAAATTCTTGAGGAAAGCATACGGCGTGTGTAGCACTTTCTCTGTAAGCCGTGAAACGACGCCTCGCCCGATAAGTGAGGTGCAGCCTGGTGATGTGCTTGTCTATCCGGCTCGCAAATTTGAAGGAATGGGGCATGCTCTGATTGTGATTGATGTGGCTCGCAACGGCAACAAGGTCGCCATTATGTGTGCAGAGGGCAATACTCCTGCACGTGAACTACATATAGTGAGAAACCCTAACCCTATTTCCAATCCATGGTTCTTCTTCGACGGCGATGAGAGCATGTTGTGGGTATCAGTATTTCATTTTGGAAAAGACGAGCTGAGGCATTATTGATGTATGACAAAATAAAATTTGTAAATTTACGTTGATAATACAACCACCTTTTTATATATAACTATGTAAATCTTTTAAATGCAAAATGGAAATACTCAAAATATCCACTTCCGTAGGTCTATTCAGAGTGCCTACTGAAGATATAGCCTATATAGAAGCCTCTGGCAATTATTGCGATGTGTATCTTTTCAATGGCGAGGCTGTGACAATGACGTTTCAGTTGCACTACTTTGTCGAGGCACTTGCGAAACTAAAGCAGAACTTCTTCGCACGTGTCGGCAAGAGCCTCATAGTGAACAAGAATTTTGTTTACTCCATCAACATCACCAGTCAGGATTTGAAACTCATGGACCACCGTTTGCATCAAGTGTTCAAGCTAAGGGCTTCAAAAGAAGCACTAAAGGAGTTAAAAAACATGTTAGAACAAGAAAAATAAATGATTATGAAACATACTGAAGACAACGGGACACAGGAGAAACCCAAATTCATGATAGAGGATAATGACAACAACGCTTCTTCTCAGGAGATACTTGAGGAACCCATTATTACTATTGAGAGTAGTGAGGAGACTGACTGTCAATCTTCATTTGCAACCATAAAGAAGCGAAGCCGACTGCAGAAGTGGGGGCGAGGCATAATATGGTTTGTGGCAACCGTTACACTTGTGTTTGGCTGCTATGGTACCATACTTTTATACAACTACTATTATAATATAGGAGTAAGTATTTCGGTATCGCCGAAGGACAACATCAAGAAGCTGGACAGTATGCAAGTGCAGAAAGGTTCCTCGGAAGTAGTGCTCAAAACCGACTCGGTGCTCGGAGTGGCACTCGACATCTACGAACTGCACAACGTGCGAGCAGAGTTGTCGCTCGTAGAACCCGATACCGCTGACCATAGAGTGCTGATGTATACCCGTACTGCCGACTATACCTCTACGGGCAAGTATATCGGTTCGTTGGTCGTTGATGGCGAAGAGAAGCAGAGCGACGCATCGCGCCTCGGTTATTGCGCCATCGAAAGGGGCAATATGGTTATCGGAGTTTCGCGCTTTGACGATATGCAGGAACACATGATAGAGCATGACGGCTCTTACTTCCGCCAGTTCGTGCTCGTTTCCAATGGCGAACTGCCACACCGTTTCTCACTGCATGGCAAGGTGGAGCGCAAAGCCCTTGCACGCACTGCCGACGACCGCCTTTGCATCATTGCTACCCGTCACCCCGAGACCCTTTGGGACTTTGCCGATGCTTTGCGCGAATATGGCTACGTAGATGCCTTATACCTTACCGGCGGCAACGAGAGCGGTTTCTACCGTGCTCCCGACGGCACCGCCTATTTCACGGAGAAGGCAGCCAAGTATCGTACAGACAAGCACCACGGTGTAGTCCCTTGGCTGGTGCTCAGAACGCGATAAACACCAAGATATACAATAAACCCTACATCTTGTACATGCCGCCTCGGAAAGTTTCTCGGTTCATAAAAACCACATTACCTTTGCATTGTCAATAAGACAAAACGATTAAAAATTATAGAAGACAATGAAGAAATTTATTAGAATTGCCTTGCCGTGGGTTTGCATTGCGGTCATTATAGTGTGCTTTAAGTATGACATAGATCTGCGATGGCTAATAGGTGCTGCAGGCATCTGTGGCGTAAGTTATGCCATTCTATATGTGAAACTTCATAAGATAGAACACCGCAATCAGTTGAAGGCGGAAGAGGCCGTTGCGTCCGAATTGGAGAAAGTAAAGGGCAACTCGCTGAAAAAGAAGATGGTAAAGCGCAGATTGGTAAGAGAATATATTAAGAGACACTCTGACGACTGTTCGAAAGAAGATATAGCTATTGAGAATATAAGAGGATGGTTAAGTTCGTTGAAATGGAGTTTTGGCATTATTATTATTGGCTTGCCCTTATTTGTAGTTCTGCTTCTTATCGCAGTAGTTTCTTTTGGGGGCGGCAGTACACAAGTACCTACTCAAATTGACTATCATAATGCTGACGACTTGCGAAGGGCTACGGGAGTGAAATTCCCAGAGATAGTCCCAGTAGATTCTCTTTATGTGGATTGTGGATTGGCTAGTTACAATACAAATGTGAAATTTGTATCTGTAAAACCATTGGATAAAGAATTCTATTGTCGTTTAGACCAAGCATGCAAGACCGATTCGTGTTGTTGGAGTAAGGATTCTACGGGATATAAATATTATATCTGTCCAGAAGCAACTCCTTTCGACAGAACAAAGGGTATGCAATGGAGAATGGTTGATGATGGTTACGGTAATAAGGTTCCTGATTGGGATGGGGACTATATCTCTGTCTTTGTTCCCATAAAAGGAGACACAATAATTCTCGATTATGGTTGGACAAGATAAATAGGCACAAAACAAAGAATCAAATTGAATGAAGACAATGAATAAGAAATATATCATATCGTTGGTTGTCATAGTGCTGCTAATAGTTTGCATCCCCTTTGTACCTCCCATTTATAATAGATACACGAAGCCATTGTATAAGAATTACGTCGATGCCAAGGAATGGTATGGCAAGGTGGATTGCGAGGACTTGTCTGAGGTGAAGGACTATTGCGAGCGGCGAGGGTACAGCACGGATTATTACATCCTGGTGGACGCATCCAATGGCTGCACTCTCTCACGCACATGCGTTTTGCCTTTGTACATTGCTGTCTTGAGCCGATTCGATAAAAATATCTTGAAAAATAGATGAAATGGGATAGATAAGGCAAGTTACTAATAGACTTAATCGTCTATATCACCCTATCAGACACTATGACATAAAGAAACAAGGATGCTAAAGCCAGTTTCTTAGAACGAGGCTTTTTCTTTTGCAAAGTTAGTGTTAAACATGGGGAAAACTATCTTTATTCTAATGGTTTTATGCTAACTTTGTACCAATAATAGGATATAACGCTACATCTTGCTACAAGATGCTTATCGTATCATCGAGACAGGAGACCGCAAATGCCTGCAAGAAATGCCGACATTGGTGGCGAATATTTTGAAGAAACACATCGCTATCTCAAAGGTGCAAAAGCCTTGAAGTACAGTGATGAATATATATTGAGATTTTAAAAACAACAAGATATGAGATACGGAATGAGAAAGCCTTCTTGGAAGAAGAGTTTGAGCGCACGTACGAAAGGACGTGCTACACGTGCCATCAAAAGAGCCATAATCCCTGGTTATGGTAAGAGAGGCATGGGTATATTTCATCCTAAGAGAGCTATATATAACAGAGTGTATAGAAGAACAACGTTCAGCATTTTCGACTTAGCTAAGGGCTCTTCCTCGAATAGCGGCTGCTGTGTTGTCATTGCCTTTTGGGTGATAACAACCATCGCGCTTACTGTTTGCTGCATGTAGACCTTATTCCTTTTTTTATTTGGACAATTATGGGTGGAGCTATCATTGGCGACTTAGCCGCATGGACATTCAAGTCTTGTCAGGCATATCCCGGAGGAGCGGACAAGCCTAACGGAGGTGTTGTAAC
>DBKQ01000005.1:133173-134162 GCA_002298545.1 Prevotella sp. UBA746 | reverse complement strand
ACGGTAGTTACAACACCTGCGTTGCGGTAAAACGATACCCTCGTAAGGTTGAATCCTTCCGATAGAGTAGGTGGGAGGAGACCATCTGAAAGGTGTTGCTCATGCAGAATATTATGAAGGTATGAACAAAAAAGGCACACCAAAGCAATATCTTTGCAGCCGAAACGTTATCTATATAAATGTGATTGTGAAATAGCAACTTAATAAAACTGCTTATGTCCTGTCTTCTGCCATAATCCAATAAATAATAGTGTATGAAGAAGATAATATTTCTTGACTTTGACGGAGTGCTGAATACCGAGCACAACCAAAACAAGCTTCTCTATCATGGGAAAGCTGGGAAGGATAAGCATGGCGCCTTGTTCGACCCTGAGGCGGTAGCCGAACTGGAGAGGATCGTTAAAGAGACAGGAGCCGATATCGTAATAGAATCATCGTGGAAATATCTTGGGTTAGAGGCAATGCAGCAGATGTGGAAGGATAGAAATATGCCCGGCAATGTTATTGATATAACTCCGTCTTCTGCCAGCGACAAGTGGTTGCTCAATGCCGACCTTGACGACATGGATCCTGGGCGCAGCCAGTGGAAGGGCGTAGAAATAGCATCATGGATTGCCGATAATCTTCATGAGGCTGCTCAGTATGTCATTATCGATGATGAATATGTGATACTGGACTCCCAACGGTCACATTTCATTCTTACCGATTCTTATGACGGCATTACAATGGAATTGGCTGATAGGGCCATCGAAATACTTAAAGGAAAATAAATTTTGCACAATCTATTTGTGCATTTATAAGAGAAATACAATGAAAAGAACTTATTTTTTTGCAGCCGTTGTGATGCTGCTGATGACGGCTTGCGCAGGCGTAAGAAAACCGGAACACATGAGAGTGGCGCCGCTGGACAGTGGACTGAACCTTGATTCGCTCAGTGACTGCACCATTGCCGTAGGCTTCAAAGCCGGCGACATCGACTGGAATGGCGT
>DBKQ01000005.1:127275-133152 GCA_002298545.1 Prevotella sp. UBA746 | reverse complement strand
TTATGATGCAGTGGACGTGAACCGTATGCGACCGGGCGACACCCTGATTTATGAGGGCAAGCCGATGGTGATTGCGTCTGTTAAGGATAACAAAGGGGCGAAGACTGTAAATGGCGGTATTGAGAATGGTGGGGCTGAGCTGGTGGCTAATGGTGGCGGAACATACCGCACGATGCTGATGGATGATTACTCGGTGTATACGGAGCTGGGAAAGACTCAGCTTAGACTTGCCGGGAACTTGACTTTCGTCGACTGTGGCAATGACTTCCAAGATCCTTTAGATACAATTCGCTCAAACTACAAGGATTACTTGGACCGGCTTCCAGATTACCGCAAAGACAACTTCAACTGCCTAAATACCGAACTGGTAATCAAGAATGGTTTTGTTACCGAGATTCACCGCAGGTGGACTCCTTAGAAAAAATAGCTATAGTGTATGATAGCTTTGCTATATAATAGTTCCCTTTTTTTTATATGATAGTTGCACCTTTGGTGCAACTACCGAATACCAAAGGTGCAAGATAGAAACACAACTTCCAAACAGGTTGTTTATCTGATTCATTATTCAGAACAGGGCAATATTCATTGGATATAAATTCTTACCCTAACAATTACCCTCACACCCTCACACTTACCCTCACCCTCGAAATGCCGATAAACAGAGGGGTGAGAGAAGTGTGAGGGTATGAGGGTAAATTTACCGAAAAACTTTTTTGTTTTTTTACTTAGTTTTAGGGGGTATCCGTTCTGTCGGATTATTTGATGGCCTTAAACGTCTTTCCGTTTTTCTTAACTATTGTTATACCCATTCCGTTAGAGGCTGAGGCGTTGATGCGCATGCCTTGCAAATTATATGCGGCAATATCTCCGTCAGTATTCTCTACGGCTTTAATTCCGGATGTAATGTCGGTAAAGCTCGTTACGACAACCTTGCTGTAAGGCAGATACTCCTGGGCATCCATGTCGTAGCTACTCGTTATTGTTTCCTTTACAGCATCGCCGTGCTCAGCATCATATGTGCGTTCGGTCTTTTCGCCCATGGTCTTTACAAGAGAAGACGTCTCCTCGTCGAGTTCATAGAACTCGTCTTCAGCGAGATTCTTGTGGGAGTCGTATGTTACGACCTCCTTGTTCCAACCTGTCAGGTCTTCGTCAGTCAAAACGCCGTTTCCGTCGACGTCAGAGTACGATTTCTCTTCTATAGAGAAACTTCCGTTTTCGTCGACCATCACCTTTTTTGTGTCCGTGCGTTCCAGCTCGTCAGTATATTGGAATGTCTCGTTATACCCGCCGTCGCCAGAGTATTCGATATTGATATTTCCGAAACTCTTAGTCTTGCCATCCTCTTCATAGGCGAGTGTTGCCGACGAAAGGTAGTTGTCCCAAAGCATCCATTCGTCATACTGCGAAACGAGTTGTCCGTTGGTCTTTTCCCATTTTATATCGGTAAGATACTGGTCAGTCTGCCAAACCAGCTGGTCGTTGTCGTCATACGTCAGCCTCTCGTATTTGAAAGAGTTAATCTGTTTCGTCTCCGGATCCACGGTGTTTGTATATTTCTCCGTGGCATCGTATGCTCCCATGTATGGCACGAGAATCGTTAGCGACGTAATATTGCCGTCGGCATCACGTATTATGTCGCGCCGGAACGAGTCGGAAATCTCTGTCCAGTCATTGCTCTCGCTGTCCCATTCGTATCTCTTTTTGCTTATCACGAGGTCGGTAACGACAGGGTCATGTACGTATACAGCCTTAGATTCGTTTACAAAGTTCTTTCCGCCGTCGTTGGACGTACTTTCAACGACAGTCTCCGTCAGTCCGTCGTCAGAATAGCTCGTAGTAGTAAGCGTAATGTCGTCGCCGCTCTTCTGAGTCTGAGTAGCCACCTTACCGTTTTGGTAAGTATAAGAGTATTCACCCTCAAGTTCCCAAGTGCCGTCTTCGGTATAAGTATATACCATTTCTGTGAGCGGCATGAAGTTACTCTTTTCAGCAGTTCTGAACTGCTTGTTCTCTTGTTTAATAGTGCGCGGATTCATGTCTTGCGCCATCATCACCTTAGAGGCAGATACGCCAAAGATAGAAGAATGCAGTCTTTTGTGTATTGATTGCGCCTGTGTGTTTACTGCTGTTGCGCTTAGCATCATTGCCGATGCAAAAAGAATAGTAGAATTTTTCATACACTACAAAATTTAAAATTTATTTTCCGCTTAAGAGTAGAAATTATCGTAGGTTGATGTCACAATGACCACGTACTACGTTTAATATCAAAATCAGAACAAAGAAAGCGTGTAGAGATAAACTACAGCCGCCGGCATCGCCATGAGCGAAGAGTCGAAGCGGTCGAGCATTCCGCCATGGCCAGGCAGGATGTTGCCGCTGTCCTTTATACCGAGAGTTCGCTTGAAGAGCGATTCCACGAGGTCGCCCCAAGTTCCGAAGACCACGATGACGAGTCCGAGTCCCATCCACTGCCATAGCGACAATCCGAGTTCAGCCTCGATATGCGGATACAGGAAATGTATTGCAGCAGCCATGGCAAGCACGAGCACGGCTCCACCGATGGAGCCCTCCCATGTCTTTCCTGGCGAGATGCGCGGAAAGAGCTTGTGCTTTCCGAAGAGCGAGCCGGAGCAGTAAGCACCGGTATCGTTTGTCCACAGGAAGATGAAGATGCAAAGAGGCACGATATAGTTGAATATCACCTGTCCGCCGGAAGAATTAAAGGCAAGAACATTGATGGTAGAGAAGGGTAGGGCGATATACATCTGTCCGAGCATGGTATGCGCCCAGTTCTCTATAGCGTCCTTACTGCCGGTGTACAGTTCGCTGATAAACAGATAGACTATCGTGAGCAGATATGGAATGAAGACGGCTCCTGTGGGCACCACGCCGCTGCAGTATCCTCCCATGGCAAGGAAGAAATATACACCGGCAACGGTACTTATCATTGTGTTCACCTGCACGCCCTCCTTCTCGTTTACAAGTCCGCAGTATTCCCATATTGTTAGACCGGTGACGAGGGCGAACAGAACTTCCATTCCCTCTGGGCGAAGGAATGACGTTACTACTACTACCACAAAGAGTACACCGGTTATGGTGCGCACGATGAGGTTTGCCAACTTGCTGTTTTTCTTTTCTTCTGTCATGATGTTATTCTTTTGGGGTCTGGGAATCCTGAGGGGCTTGGGAGTCTTGGGAGAGCTGGGAGTCTTGGGAATCTTGGGAGAGCTGGGAATCCTGAGAATTCTTTTCATTCTCTTCAAGAATCTCCTCGGAGCGGCTCACCCATGGGCGTTTTCCGAAAATCTTCTCTACATCCTCAGCAAAGATAACCTCACGCTCGATAAGCTTTTCGGCAAGTTTGTTGTGACCCTCCTTGTGCTCCAAGAGAATCTTCTTAGCCCTGTCATACTGTTCGGCAATCATGCGCAAGACCTCATCGTCCATAATCTTCGCCGTAGTTTCAGAATAAGGCTTCTGGAAGTTATACTCATTATTGTTGTAATAGCTGATGTTCGGCAGCTTGTCGCTCATTCCGGCATAAGCAATCATTCCATAGATACTCTTCGTAACACGCTCGAGGTCGTTGATAGCTCCCGTAGAGATATGTCCGGTGAAGAGTTCCTCGGCAGCGCGACCGCCCAGAAGAGAGCAAATCTCGTCGAGCATAGCCTCTTTTGTGGTAATCTGTCTTTCCTCCGGCATATACCATGCAGCACCGAGGGCTCTGCCTCGCGGCACGATAGACACCTTTACGAGCGGGTTTGCATGTTCCGTAAACCAAGATATCGTGGCGTGTCCAGCCTCGTGAATGGCAATGGAACGCTTCTCGGCGGCAGTCATAACCTTAGTCTTCTTTTCAAGTCCGCCGATTATACGGTCTACGGCATCAAGGAAATCCTGTTTCCCAACACTCTTCTTTCCGTATCTTGCAGCGATGAGTGCAGCCTCGTTGCATACGTTAGCAATATCGGCACCAGAGAATCCCGGAGTCTGTCGGGCGAGCATCTCCACATCCACGCTGTCGTCCTTTTTAATCGGGCGTAGGTGAACCTCGAAGATAGCCTTTCGCTCGTTCAAGTCGGGCAGGTCAACATTAATCTGACGGTCGAAACGTCCGGCACGCAGTAAAGCCTTGTCGAGCATATCCGCACGGTTAGTTGCAGCCAATACGATTACTCCGCTGTTTGTTCCGAAGCCGTCCATCTCCGTAAGCAGTGCATTCAGGGTGCTCTCCCTCTCGTCGTTGCTGCCCATTGCCGGACTTTGGCTGCGGGCACGTCCCACGGCGTCAATCTCATCGATGAAGATAATACAAGGAGCCTTCTCCTTAGCCTGTCGGAAGAGGTCGCGCACGCGGCTCGCTCCGACACCGACAAACATCTCCACGAAGTCAGATCCGCTCATCGAGAAGAACGGAACCCCGGCTTCTCCGGCAACAGCCTTTGCCAGAAGAGTCTTTCCCGTTCCCGGAGGACCGATAAGTAATGCTCCTGTAGGGATTTTTCCGCCGAGTTCGGTGTATTTCTTCGGGTTCTTCAAGAAATCTACGATTTCCTGTACTTCCTGTTTTGCACCTTCCTGTCCGGCGACATCCTTAAAGGTTATAACATTTTCACCCTTCTGCTTGTCGTATACTTTCGCCTTGCTTTTGCCGACACCGAGGATACCAGTTCCTCCTCCTCCGCCCATTCGGCGCATCAAGAACATCCAGATGGCAAAAAACAATATGATCGGTCCTACAGTTTGCAGAATCGCCATCAACAGGTTCCCTTGGTCGCTCTCATAGCTCAGGTCTCCCTTGAAAGAGCCTTTAGAACGGGCATAGTCAACAAAGTTTTCCAGTTTGTCAATTCCGCCATACTCAACCTCTATAAATGGTGTTGTCCCGACCTGGTTAGTACCAGCATTAAACAGCTGGCGAATATACTGAGGCTTAACATACATTTTCAGTTTGCCGTTGTCCTTGTTCACCACGATGCTCTGGGCATATCCCTGCATCATGTAAGTTTGGAACTTAGTGTAAGAAGCCTGCTTCCCGGCACTGCCTCCAGCCGTGTTGCCTCCCATGATATAGGCAACGATAAGAGCAATAATGGCAAAACCGTAAATCCAGCCAATATTGAACTTAGGCATCCTGTTGTTATTGTTGTTTAAATTCGGGGTATTACTATTGCTTGGATTCATTTTATCTCCTCTTGATTGTTATACCTTATTATATATATAGCATCAACGGCTTCATTAGCCGCAATACAATTATGCTGCATCGATATCCGGAACCCTCGTGAGTTTAGCGTCCTCCCACAGGTCTTCCAAATTATAATATTGACGCATCTCAGGCAAGAAAATGTGTACCAGCACATCCGTATAGTCCATAGCCACCCACTCGGCATTGGTGAGTCCGGCTATTTTAACCGGTTTCTCGCCAGCCTCAATGCGTGCAACCTCCTCTACAGAGTCTGTAATGGCGTCAATCTGTGTAGGCGAACTGCCCTGGCAGATTACGAAATAGTCGCATATTGTCCCGTCGATGCCTCTCAAATCAGCAATAACGATATTTGTACCTTTTTTCTCTTGAATTCCCTTAACGATTGATTCTACAAGCTTGTTTGTCTGTTCCATTAAATTTATTCGTATTACTTATTTTTTTGTTCATTAGTCTAAATTGGAGGCACACCTTATTAAAATATGCCCCAACAGCATACAAAGGTAAGCCGATTTATCCGAAAACAACAAGAAAATAGCGTTATTTTGAATTTTTTTATAAAAAAAACGCGATATTTGTTTGTAGTTCAAAAAAAAGTAGTACCTTTGCACTCGCAATCAAGCAATAAACGATTGCTCAAATAAAAACATTGGGATATGGTGTAATGG
>DBKQ01000005.1:0-127268 GCA_002298545.1 Prevotella sp. UBA746 | reverse complement strand
ACAGATTCTGGTCCTGTCATTCTTGGTTCGAGTCCGAGTATCCCAACAGAGAGACATCCTTACACCAAGGGTGTCTTTTTTTTTACCCACCCTAGCCCTCCCGAAGGGAGGGGATGAAAACCTACCCTGACTCTCCCGAAGGGAGGGGATGGAAAAACCATGAATGGAGATTACTCTTATAGGAATTCTTTTTGGGGGATGAAGGTTGGTATTTTATATTACGAGAAAGGGTGGGATGAAACGAAAAACAAAAGATGCATAGAGTGAAATAAAAAAGAGTATTTTAAATATATATATAATATGAAAGAAACTCCAGTACTTCTGCTTACCGGATATTTAGGAAGCGGAAAAACAACTCTACTCAACAGAATCCTCTCTAATGAGAAGGGAATAAAGTTTGCCGTAATCGTTAACGACATCGGCGAGGTGAATATCGATGCTGACCTTATACAGCAGGGAGGCGTAGTGGGACAGAGCGACGACAGTCTGGTTGCTCTCCA
This sequence comes from Prevotella sp. UBA746, assembly GCA_002298545.1. Taxonomy (GTDB): domain Bacteria; phylum Bacteroidota; class Bacteroidia; order Bacteroidales; family Bacteroidaceae; genus Prevotella. The sequence continues at coordinate 126,768 of DBKQ01000005.1, read as the reverse complement.
AAACGGATGCATCTGCTGCACCCTGAAGATGGACCTCGTACAGCAACTCAGCGATATCGTATCTATGAATCGCTTCGACTATATCGTTATCGAGGCAAGCGGAATCTGCGAACCGGCTCCTATAGCACAGACCATCAGCGTATATCCGCAGATGTATCCGGAATATGCGGAGAAGGGTGTAGCAAAGTTGGATGCCATCGTTACGGTATGCGATGCTCTGCGACTGCGCGACGAGTTTGCTGAGGGCACCGACCTGACGCGGGGCAATCTCGGAGAGGACGACTTGGCAAGTCTTGTAATACAGCAGGTGGAATTCTGCAATATCATTCTTTTGAACAAAGCCGACGAGGTTTCGCCGGAGGAACTGGTGCGCATCAAGGCAATACTGCGTCAGATACAGCCGAAGGCTGCCATCGTACCGTGCAACTACGGCGATGTTAATATCGACAAGATTATCAACACGCATCTTTTCGATTTCGAAAAGGTTGCCACATCTGCACGCTGGATTGAAGCCGTAGAGGGCGACGAGGACGACCTGGAGAATGAAGAAGAGGGTGAAGCTCTGGAATATGGCATCGGCACCTTTGTCTACAAACGCCGCCGCCCGTTCCTGATGACGGAGTTCGACCAGTTTATAGCACGCAAGTTCCCGAAGAGCGTTATCCGCTGCAAGGGACTGTGCTACTTCTCCGACGAGCGCGACACTTGCTATGTGTTTGAACAGGCAGGCAGTCAGGTTTCGCTGCGCAATGCCGGACAATGGTATGCCACGATGCCTAAGGACGAGCTGGAGGAATTCAAGAAGAATAATCCGGCAGCAGTGAAAGACTGGGATCCGGAATACGGCGACCGCATGCAGAAGCTCGTGTTTATCGGACAGAACATGAACCGCAAGGAGATTGAAAAGATGCTCGACGATTGTCTGGCATAGTGCCGCAGTTGTTGGCTGATGCCGAAATGCATAATGACATTAGGGAAAACCATACGTATGTTTATGGTTTTCCCCTTTTTTGTTTTTAGTGGATTGCGTATCTTTGCATTGAGAATAAAGAAAAAGAGTAATAACCCATAAAAAAGGAAGAGTTATGAAACGGATATTGTTTACAGCCATTGCAGCATTTATGATGCTGACATCGGCAAGCGCACAGAGACTTACAAATATAGCGGCAGAAGCCCAGTTTATTACCGACAAGATGATGGTGGAACTCGGATTAAGCAGTTCGCAGCGTAACAGCATATTGCAGATTAACGTGAATTATCTTGACGGCATATCAAGCTATCGCGACATTGGCGCCAAAGGATGGAAACACCGCAACAAACGACTGAAGGCTCTGCTCAGCGAGAAACAGTGGAAGATGTATAAGAAGGCGGATTACTTCTATCGCCCTATAGGTTGGCGCGACAATGCCTACGTACACAACATCTATGCCAGATACCCGAAGCAGGGACCTGCAAGACGTTTCGGCAAGATGCAGCCGCCAAAAAGGAAAGTGGGAGAATTTGATAAGCATCATCCCAAAGACGCACGCCGGTTTGAAAAGGGCGAGCGTGAGTTCCGCAACAACAGTCCTGAAGCTATCAAAATGAGAAGGGATATGCGAAAGGGTATGCCTGAGGCAAGATAGGAATAGATAAGAGAAAGCGAATCTGCTATTTGGCGAAAAAAGAGGCGTGTCATAACATGACATGCCTCTTTCCGTAGTAGTATGCTCGGTATGAGCATTTACTTCCAACTCAATTTTAAGTCTGCAAGTTATTTTTCCCAATTGTCGGTGCGGAACGAACTTATTGGCAGTCCGTCGCAGAAAAGATCGCCGTCTGCCCAGTCCTTGAAAGCATATCGCACGGCAACAGGATTCTTCACTTCGTCGCTCTTAACATAAAGTTTAGAGCGTTCAATCCAAGCCTTTGCGGGGTGGAAAACATGGTCGGCACCAGCAACTTCAACGAGATCACTCTTCAGTCCGTTCTTTCCATATATCCACATTCCGGCGCGCTCGAAGCTAACTACGGCAGTATCGTTCTTAAACACAACATCCTTGTAATAAGCACTTTCCGATGTAATACCCTTAATACCGTATGTCTTGTTTAGTGCAAGCAGAGCAAGTCGCATTCCGGCAAGCTGCTTTTTGCGTGGATGAATGCCATATTGCAGTCCGGCATCCATAAGGCAAGCCATACCCGTATTTTTGTTCATAAGTTCAGCCTTGGCCTGTTGTTCACGGAGAAAGGCACTGTTATACTGTTCCCATTTGATGAGGCTATAGTCGTAAGGTGCAATCTGACAGAAGTAGAACGGGAAGTCGCCCTGTTGCCACTCCTCTCTCCATCCCTTTATCATGCGAGAGAAGAGGTCGGCGTAATAGCTTGAGCGACTCACGTTTTCCTCTCCCTGATACCAGATGACACCACGCATTGATATGCCGATGAGCGGACGGAGCATACCATTATATAATACCGTAGCCGTGCGGTTCTTCGACTTAATCGTTTCCTGCGATGTAGGCAGTTCAATTTGTGGAAAAGCCTTGAGCCAGTCTCTGTTCATCCATGCCTCGCACGAAGAACCGCCCCATGAGGTAACGATAAGTCCAACCGGTACTCCGAGCATCTTTCTAAGTTCACGACCGAAGTAATACGCCGTAGCACTGAAGTCGCGCACCGATTCTGGGCACGCCTCTTTCCAGTCGCCAACAACATCATCGACAGGAGCAAACTTACTCGTACGCTTCACTGTAAACAGGCGCATCTCCTTGTCGCCGCTATGCAGAATATCCTCCACGGCATTCTCCACCGGTTGGTTCTTGAAACCTTTCATCGGCATCTCCATATTGCTCTGTCCGGAGCAGATCCACAACTCGCCTATGAGAATATTGTCGAGAGTAGTCTTCTCTCCGTCGCTGAATGTGATGGAGTAGGGACCGCCAGCCTGTGGCGTCTGTACTTTAGCTTTCCATTCACCTTCAGAATCAGACTTAACCGTAATGGTCTTCTTGTTCCACGATGTGGAAATCTTTACTGTTGCATTAGCATTCGCCTTTCCCCAGATGTTGGCATCGGTCTGCTGCTGCATTACCATGCCATTGGAGAAAATCTTTGGCAGCGTAACTTTAGCCCCGGCTGTCATGGCGACCGCGATGAGGGCTGATAAGATGATTTGTTTTTTCATTATTTTGTCTATTCACTAATTCTAATTTCTCCGAGCAAGCCTGCCGGGAGCAGTTGCTTGCTTGCACGGCGATATTTGCCGTTAGTCCATATACCTTTGAAAGGAGCCTTGCCTTCATCATTACCTTGTAGAGCGTTAGCCCAGGTATTGACCACAACAATTTTCAGTTCGTTCTTGCCTTTCTTTACCGCATCAGTGATGTCTACTGTGTAAGGAGCACGCCATACGGTGCCACAATCCTTACCATTAACATAAACCGTGGCGATATTCTCCACTCTGCCAAGATCGAGGACAACAGCTTCGCCTTTGGCTGCAGAACTCTTGCGCTTGAATGTCGTTTCATAAGAGGCATGACCGGAGTAATATCTTATGTCGTTTTCTTGATAAGAAGTCCAGTCCTTGAGTTCCTTCATCTCAATCACCTTTCCGGTTTTTTCAAACATCACCTTCCAAGATTTGTTGTTCAAAGGCAACATCATGCCTACCGGTTTTGCCTGATACAGATATCTCTTGTCAATTTCTTTATCCGTGAAGACATAGAATAGAGAGGAGCCAGAAGAAAGCGCAATCTCGTAGTTGCTGTTCCATTCATAGATATGGTCGTCTTCGGCGTTCACGATATAGCAGAATTTCCTTCTGTCGCGGAATTCCGGAGCAAAGCATTTCGTCTCGTTCCCCTGGTTGCTGATAAAATAGATGTCAGCATCGTCGGCATGACGGTGGGTGAAGTCGATACTGTCTGGCAATACCGCATCGCGGGCAATGCCGATGGCAGACAAATCATCCTTTGTCCATTTCTCCTTAATCACCGGAACTCCCAGCTTTGCTATCGAGTCTATAGTATTCCAGCAGCTAACGATGCGGTCTGGATTCATAGGTCGCTTCTGTGGCACGACAAAGGCGCTGTATACCGTACCGCCCCTTGTAATGAGTTTGCCGTTTTCCACCCTGCATCCATTGAGCGCATCATGGTTGAACGAATCGTATTTATATCCGCGCAGCGGATTAATCCAGTCGTCAGCCTTAGTCATGTTCTTGGTGTGGGTAACGCCCACGGGACTAACCTCCAGCGGTTGTCCGTCGTTTATCTTTCGCTTAATTTCGGCAGCCAGAGTGTTGTATGAGAACAAGCCGTTCAGTGTCCCTACGAGTCTTTCCGGCAGAATAGCGCGTCGAGGCATCTCGTCGCCGATATATACAGCGATGTCGCTCACGGGTCTGCCGTATTGCAAGAGAGCTTGAGTCTTGGAAATGTAATTACAGAACGCCGGCATCTCTTGCCACCATGTGTTGTCGCGCTGGAAGAAAGTGCCAATGCCGTCGAGCGTCATTCCCGGTGTCTTGTCGACAAATGGGTTATGGGTGTTTACGTGGAACACGATACTGTTGATACCCGTGCAGTAGTTGTGGTCGAGAAGTTTTTTGAGCATTGCCGGATGCTCGTCCCAAGTGCCGCGTACCTCAGTGAATCCCTCCGCCTGAATGATATTCTTGCCGTAGATATGAGCTCCGCTCACGGCGTCGAGCATATCGTTGAGCTTGTCGTGAGTGGGACTGTTCAGCCAGAACTCGCCCATAGGGTAATCGCTGAACTGATAATGGCGCAGTCCGTCGCTCACCATCGTCGGGGCAACACATTCCGTAGAAAGCTTCATGCCATATTGGTCGGCAAGGCGTCTCACCTCCGTGAAGAACACGTCGTTTATGAGGTCGCCGATAGTGAGGCGAATGTCGCGCAATACCATATCCGACAGTCCGTTAGACTTCATCGGCACGCCGGTATAAACCAGCAGCCAAGGCTTCAGATCATATCCGCGACGTTTCTCGAACTCATCCAAGAAGTTCTTGCTCCAGTTTTGCGAGCCAGCCTCCCAACTGTCCACGTGCAACCGTGTCAAAACCCTTTTCACGATGTCTTGCGGAGCATGGCGATAGATATTGGCAAACCAGTTGTCGAACTGCTTGTCTATGGCAGCCACGGAGAATTTGTCGCATTCCAGTCCTCTGCCCCCACCGCCAGTGGCGTTGGTATGCCCGGTAGAAGTATGACCTATGCGCACAATGTGCCATTTGCCTTTAGGCAGAGAGAAGCTCAGCGGAGAGTCTTTAGTAGAGGAGAGCAACAGTCTGTTTGTCAGGTCGATAACCTTTGTAGGATTGACACATTCGTTTTCGGCAATGGGAAAATCCTTCGACACACGCCAGACAACTCCCGACTTCCCCTCGTAACCGTCAATGACAGGTTCCGATCCGAGGTTAAGTCCGCCGATCTTCAGGTTGGGCTTCCACTTGGCGGCATCCATGTCCTCGCTGCCCGGGTCGCTGCCTTCCGGAGTCCAGTGGAATTTGAAATACTTAGCCTTAGTAGCCGGTATGGCGTATGTGGCAAGAGCATCCGTGTTCTGCCATCCCTGTCTGGCAGGGTAAATTTCCCTAACGAACTTGTAGTTCACTCCATCATCAGAAGCATACACCTTAAAGCGATGAGCCTGATAGTTGTTGCCACCCGTTACAATCTCCACGCTGCGCAGAGTGAACGGTTCGTCATACTGCATAATGATGTCGCACGGCTTGGTCGACTTAAACGGAAATTCCACCGATGCCTTCGGCTTCCTGTCGTCGGCATAAGTTGCGGGATAAGCATAAACGGCAATATCCTCGTAATAATCCTTATAAATATTTCTTGGCAGAGGGAGCTTAAAACTCTTGTCGTTGAAGTTATATTTTCCTCCGCTCACGATAGTATCGCTCCAAACCACCTTCTGCATAGACTCCTCAGGCTTAATCCACGGACCGCCGGCGAGGGCAAATCCGTCGGAGAAATGAATTCCCATTTCAAGGTTGAGGCTGTCGGCGGTGTGGAAAACTGTATCAATCCTTTTCCACCATTCCGGCGAAAGTTGTCGCGAAGAGCCGCCCAGTCCGTCCTTACTGTCTGTAGGGTCTTTTATCGGCATAAGATAGAAGCCCTTTATGCCTGCATCGTGCATGGCATGGAGGTCGAGACGAATGCCCTCGTCGCTCACGTTGCCAAACATCCAATACCAGAACGTCCATGGCTTAGCCTGGTTCTGCGGTTGGCAGAACTGTTCGTACCAGGTAGGGGCGGGGAGGGGGGCTTGCAGCTGGTTGCCGGCAAATGCCGGCAGAGCAGCTGTGGATATTATTAGAGAGAAAATTCTTTTCATTGGGTTTTTCTTTTGGGGAGTTCTGGGAGTTCTGGGAGAACTTCCAGAATAAATTTATTCGAAGTTCAGTCTCAACTCTCCGGTGTAGCTGCCGTTTGCCCATACCGGCAGAGCCGACGGACCGTTGAGGTCGGTAGTGTTCACCTTGTTCCTTACAGCCGGGATTACCTGCATCATGCTGATGCCCGTTTCCGGCAAGGTGTATAAGAGCTGGTCGCGACCGTCGCGCGGCTGGTAAACACCCACATAGTCCTTGCTGGAGTTGCCCGGTTGCATGGTGATGACACCCGTCTTTGTCTTCAGCTTCATCCATTGCACACCGGCAAAGTATCCCTTAAACTCAGGATAGTCGAAACTCTCGCCAGGAATAGGGTCGTTGTAGTCGTTGCCCCACAAACCGAGCTGCGGACCGTGCGTGCGGTTCTTCCAAACGCGATACGGACCATTGCCGAGCCATTCCTTGTGAGTAACCTCCTCTTCAGGCAAGTCGAACTTCACTCCCATAAGGTCTACCACACCATTGAAAACATAGGAGTAAACCAGACGGGCACCGCCGTCAGGAGCGATGTGCCATTCAGCCTTTTGCAGCGAACCGAGTTTATAAGTAGAAGTAACGACGAGCGAGTCATTCTTACCATCAGTAGCCGTAATCTTGTCAAATTTACCCTGTTCGGCATATTCCGTATAGGTAGTCTTCTTCTTCTCCGCCTCAGGGTCGTCGTGGTTGTAGAACTGGTCCATAGAGCGGTCGGTGCGTCGGTAAGCAAAGAACTTCGGTCCGTTGTTGAACTTATATTCCCCCTTCTTTGTTGTAACACTCTGCAGCGTACCGTCCTTCTCGTTGAAAGCAAAGGTGACGTTTCCCGCCTTCACCACATTTCCCTGCATCACGGGGCGAGAGCCGCAGGTCTTGGCCGAAGCAAAGAGCTTGTCGGAATCCTTCAGCTTGAAAGTCCACGTGAACAGGTTCTTGCCGTATTGGTCGGTAGCCTCCACGATGAGCGCGTCGGCATCTTTCGGAGCCGCTCCAACATTAATTGTGCCGTTAGAGTCAGCCTTGATGTCAGCTCCCTTCACGGTGCCGCTCTTCAGCGTAGACTTCTGAGCATTGGCATATTTCACGTAGTCGTAGTCAAACGTAACCCCCTTGAGCGAGAGGAAGTTGTAGCGGTTTTCCACATTCAGCGTACCGTTGAACTTCTCCGGCATAAACACCTGAACCGGACACCAAATCTGCTTCACGGTGAAGTAGCTGCCCTCCAGTTCATGATGAGGTCCCACGATGCCGTCAGCACCGTAGTTGCCCACGTTGTCAATCATTCCGCCCATGTCAACGCGCTTCACGCCCTCGTCGACGAGCGCCCAGATAAATCCGCCGGCACAGCGCGGCCATTTGCGCATCACCTCCCAGTAGTCGTAGAGTCCGGCACCGGCACCGCCGTCATACAGAGCGTGCAGGAATTCCGTAGGCATCCAGATTTCCGGTTTGCGCATATATTCGTTGCTCTCGCCATACGAGCGGTAGTGCATCGTCTCGTATCCGCTGAAGTTGCCCTGTGGATGAAGCACAGGACGTTTCTGCACGTCCCACTTGTGGAATTCGCAGTCGAGCTCCGTGTTCCATCCCTTCTCGTTGCCGTTGCTCCACCAGATGATAGACGGGTGATTAACGTCGCGCGTTACCATCTCGCGAATCAGCTTCTGTCCGTTCACCGTCTCGTGGTGTCCGTGCCATCCGCTCAGCTCGTCCATGACGTATAGCCCCAGACTGTCGCAGATGTCATAAAACTCTGGGTCGGCAGGGTAGTGGGAGAGGCGCACGGCATTCATGTTCATACTCTTTATCAGTTCCACATCCTCCAGATTCTTCTTATACGACAGCGTTCTTCCGCTTTCCGGACGGAAGCTGTGGCGGTTCACGCCGCGTATGTTCACCTTCTTGCCGTTGATATACAGTCCGTCGCTCTCGCGAGTCTCCACGGTGCGGAATCCGAATTTGTCCTTTTCGATATGCAGCGTCTTGCCGTCCTTGTCGATAAGCGCAAAGTCCACCTTATAGCGGTTAGGCGTCTCGGCAGTCCATAGCTTCGGGTTGTTCACCTTGAACGCCACGTCGGCATGGTCGCTGCCATGACGTACGGCGGTAGTGTTTTCAGCCACCTTCTTGCCGCTCATGTCGCTGATGGTAGTCTTCACCTTAGCCCCCTCGATGGTGTGGTTGAGCAGCACGTAGGCATTAAACTCGCCGTCGGCAGTGGCGTTGATAGCCGTGCGCTCGATGTTGAGGGCAGGCTTGCATACGATGAAAACGGGGCGGAAGATGCCGCCGAAGTTCCAGTAGTCGGCGCGCCTCTCGGCGAGGTTCACGCCGGCATTCTCGCTCTCCTTGCTCACGGTAACCTCCAGCAGATTCTTCTTGTCGCCGAAGAACACGCGGTCGGTAACGTCATACGTGATACGATAGAAGGCGCCCATGTGTTTAGAGCCCGCCTTGCGCTTGTTTATCTTCACCTCGGTGTCGGTCATAGAAGCCTCGAAAACGAGTTCGATATGATGGTTAGCCCATTCCTTCGGCAGTGTGAACTCATATTTATACATGCCCTTCTCGTCGGCAACGCCTTCGGGGAACGCCTTGCCGTAGAATTTCATGCCATACTGGTAAGTGCCGAATCCCTGCAGTTCCCAGCACGAAGGCACTCCGATTTTAGTCCATTTCCCGGAGTTGTTACCACCCGTGCAGAAGAAGTCCCACTGCACCATATCATCACATCCGTGTCCGCTCAGATACTGTCTGTGAGTGAACACGTCATTGTTTGCAGCCATTGCGCCTGTGGCAGCAGCAAGCAAAGAAAAAGCTGATATAATAAATTTCTTCATATTTCCTATTTATATATATGGACGTAGATTTTTATTGATTGTAACATAAGGAGCTGGAAGTTTTATATTATTTGCTGTTACCAGATGTTACGGGTGGTGGACCAGAACTGTTTCTCTATCAGTCGGGCTATCTTACAATCAAGGCGAGTGATGAATTCGGCTATGATCTCGGTATTCCAAACGAAGAAGTTAGACAAGCTCTCAACCAAATGGTGCTCCCGGCATTAACCTTACGCAAACAGGGCGATATAAGGTCATGTGACTTGCCATAGATTTCTCTCTTCATTATTATTTATCGAATTATAACTTGCTTGATTCTTATAGCAGATAATCTTTGTTCTGTAAAAAGAAATTTGTACACCACTGGCGGCTATTCGTCCGCCACTGATGGCTAATGGTCCATCAGTGGTGGCTAATGGTTCATCGGTGCTGAACAAATTATTTGAATGGCAATATTCATTATATGAGGTTCTTCACATATAAAGTTTGAAGAAAGTACAGGAGTTCTTGTCTTTCTCCGGCAATAAACAAAAAAAGCAGAGCCAATATGATATGAACATACCAAAGTGGCAAAACAAACATAATTTTGTCAACATATACGGCTTGTTTGAAACTTTATTGTTACTTTTGCAAGTCGGAAGAAAACAAAATTTTACAGACAATGACAGAAACCATAACACTCGATATGCTACAGTCGGCAGGTGTGGGAGCTCTCGCACTGATTGTAGGAATGATAATGACAAGAAAAATCCACTGGCTGCAGAAGTTCTGCATACCATCGCCCGTATCCGGCGGAATACTCTTCTCGCTGGCAACACTCGCCATATACATAATATGTAATGTAGAAGTGTCGTTCGACGGAACACTGAAGGATGTCTTCATGCTCGCCTTCTTCACATCGGTTGGCTTCCAGTCAAACCTGAAGGTGTTGCGACAGGGCGGACGCACACTCGTCGTAATGCTCTGTCTGCTCGTCATCATTATCGCTATACAGAACTTTATGCCGTTGGGCATAACAAAGGCACTCGGCGTTGACCCACTCGTGGGTATGGCGGCAGGTTCCATATCCATGGCTGGCGGACACGGTACGGCAGGCGGATTCAGTAGTGTGCTCGAGGCTATGGGACTGAAGGGGGCGGCAACCATATCGCTTGCCGCAGCAACCTTCGGACTTATCGCCGGATCCATGATAGGCGGTCCGATTGCAGAAAGACTTATACGAAAGAAGCTGACATCGGAGCATGAAGAGCCGAAGGACTTCAAGATAGACCCGGCGATGGCGGGAATAGAAAGCGAGGAAACACTGCCGGCAGGACAGGCTGAGCATGTAAGTACGCACGATATGGAGTTTCATCAGTATGCCAATGCTACATACACCTTGCTCATAGTAATGGCACTCGGTACCTTGGCGAGCAAATTTCTGAATCTAACGGGCATAACTTTCCCTACATACTTTGGAGCCCTTATAACGGCAGCCATAGCACGCAACGTGATTGAACATACGAAATTCCGCAAGAGTCTCGAAATGGAAAAGATAGTCAGCGTGGGAAACATCTGCTTGTCGGTATTCCTCGGCATGGCGATGATTTCGCTGAAGCTATGGGAACTGCAGTCGCTTGCCTTGCCGCTTATTCTGATACTCGTGTCGCAGGTATTGCTGATGATAGTATTGACGTATTTCGTGGCTTTCCGTATGCTGGGCAGCGACTACGATGCCGCTGTGTTGGTGGCAGGCATCTGCGGTTTCGGACTTGGTGCTACTCCGAATGCCATGGCAAACATGAGTGCCGTGTGCTACAAATACCACTATTCCGTGAAACCGTTCCTTATAGTGCCGATTATCGGTGCAATGTTTGTTGATATGATTAATACTGGAATAATAACACTGTTCCTCAACTGGATAGGATAAACGCTGCGATGGAAATAACAGAAAAGTTGGTAAGGGAGAAGTTTGAATTCTTCAACCGGCAGATTTTCGGGGGCAAACTCCCCATGCCGCGAATCGGCTTGAGCAGAGCGCGCACTTTTCTCGGGGCATGTACGTTCAAAACAAGAAGAGGACTTCTCGGCAAGAAAACACGATATGATTTTGCCATACGCATCAGTACGATGTTTGATATGAGCGAGACGGAGTTTGAGGATACGCTGATACACGAGATGATACATTATTATATCGGCGTGAACCAGATAGAGGATACAAGTGCTCATGGACAGAAGTTCCGCTCCATGATGGCTGACATCAATTCCCGTTTCGGCAGACGTATCAACATTTCGCATCGCAGCGAAGGAGACAAAGGAAAAGCTTCTGCCGAAGGCGTGGCAGTTCAGCGCCGGCAGTATCATGTGATAGCCGTGGCGAGTCTTGTCGACGGCAGGACTGGCTTCAAGGTATTGCCGCGGGTTGCGCCAAGTATTCTGAAGTTCTATAACGGACTGCTCTCGTCGGGCATGGTGAAAACAGTCAGCCTATTCATGAGCGATTCACCGTTTTTCTATTCCTATCCCAATTCCTCGTCGCTTCGTGTGCACATAATTGAACCAGACACCGTGATGCAGCATCTTGAGGGGGCTGTGAATATATACTGCGACGGCAAGACGCTGAGGGTGGAGCGTTAGATGCTAATTCCGTGAACAGTAATTGCAAAATTATTCTTTAGGGGCTTTCAATCCTCCTACAATATCTTTATTGTCCAGGTTCTTGGCTGGCTTCTTTACTTCAATTTTGTTGTTGCCTAATTTTAGTGACAGTCTCACTCCGAACTGCCTGCTTACATTTACTGTGTGAGTAAAACCTGTATATTCGCCTTGTGTCGTATATTGTGTTTGGGCTTTATGGTTCTCAAACGGGCAGACAGCCCAAAGGGAAATGGTGAGTTTGTCGTCTTTCAGAAAACTTCTCTGTAAGCTCAGGTAGTCGGAATGATAGTTTGCCGCACGTCCGTACAAGCCAGACAGGTTGTGTCCGAATGATGCTCCGCCACCAACATTAAGCAAAAGGTTCCAAAATAGTTTTTGGGAAATATTTCCACTGACATTTCCGTATAGCCCTTTGTTGTATATGCCCTGTTCCGGGTAGTAGTCTTTCATCAAGCCCAAAGTGCTGTTTATAGAAATCCTTGTCTTTGGCGTTGGAGTCCATTGCAGGAAATCCATAAACGATGCCATGCGCACATGAAGGGCATTGGCGTATGTGGTTGTGCGGACATTGTCCGCCACGTAATCTACATTTGTCAGAAAATTGTTTGTGAAACCATAGGCAAGAATCATCTGATTTGTCGTTTTGCCGGTGATGTTTGTCCAAGTTATAGCCATCTGGCTACTTCTGCTGCTTTTAAGATTAGTGCTGCCGTAAGTCTTGGACTCCGGCTGTATGATAACAGCTGGATTCAGGTAGTTGATACCAGGGCGGTTGATGCTCATGGCATAGTTGTATTGGATAGTGTTCACATCATTCAGTTTATACAGAATATTGACTGATGGTACAAAATCATTAAGGTTGCAACTGTACGTATCTCCATTCCCTTTAGGATAAAATCCTTTCAGACGTGAGAACTCATAGCGTAATCCTGGACGGAAATTCCATTTTCCATACTGAGTGTTCCATTCCAAATAGGTAGCGGCTATATTAGTAGAATGATTGAAAAACGAAGAAATGCTCGTTTCTTTTCCCGAATAATTTTGTTCGGTTGTATTTTTGCTAAGGCGGTAAATATATTTCAATCCGAAATCAACAGTGTTATGTTTGTCGATACTTTTTGTGTAGTCAAATTGTATAGTGTGTTCCGTGTTGTTGTTCTTTACGTGTCTGTTGTATGCTGTATAATCCATAGGCATGTTGAAAAAGTTGGTATATACGATATTGTTGTCTATTTTATTCTGTGTACCATTTAGCATGTAGCTAAGCGTAAATACATTGCCGGGTTTTCTCGTCTTGTGCTGATAGTCCATGCGTAAGTTGTAGGTACTGTACCTGTTGCGTGGATTAAGATTATTCTCATCGTAAGAATAAAGCAAATCGTTCAAGTTGTAGTAACGGCTGTAATTTGACATGGAATTTGTTTTATATGATAAAAAATAACCTCCTGCCGAAAGAGACAGGAGATTAAGAGAGTCAATATCACAGCTTGCTGCAATGTTCATGTAATGGGCATTGCCTCGACTTTGGCTTTGCCGCTGCATATCGAGAACTTGCCCGTTTCTGTATGATACGGAAGAATGTATGCTACTTTCACTTTCCTTCGTCGGGTATTGTGTGAAAGCATAATTTGCCGATAAAGTAGTCTTTCCCAAACTTGTAGCAGCGTATGCGGAACTACGGTTTGTGCCGTTGTTGTTGACGCTTGATGACAGCATTCCTGTTGAGCCTTTTAGTAAAGAATTGCTGCTCGTGATAATATTCAGCACAGCAGATGTGCCTTCTGCATCGTATTTTGCTCCAGGTTCGGTAATCACCTCAATCTGTTTGATTGTTGAAGCCGGTATTGCTTTAAGAATGTCTTTTGCAGACATTCCACTTAGCGTAGGGTCAAGATGTCCGTTGCGGTAAATCTTGTAAGCAGAATTTCCTTTCACCAAAATATTGTCTTGCCCATCGATGGTTATCAAAGGAACTTTGCGGAGTATTTCAAAAACAGAACTTGCTTTTGCCTCTTCATCATTGGAAACATCATAGGTTAATTTTCCACTGCCAACTTTCACCAATTTTCTTGCAGCCATAACTTTCACTTCATCCAACTGTTTCTCGTATGAAAGTGTGGAATCTTTGTTTTTGCCAATTTCCATAATAAACATGTCCTTATAGTTGATTGCCATCTTGTGATGATTGGGAGTAATATTAAATTTCATATCCCAATAGAATGTAGGTCCTGTGAGAGGGGCTGTGGTGTAGTCTTTAGGAAATATAATTTTACTGTTGTCAATATCAAGCTGAATTTCTCCAATAGTGCTCAGAATGTCGCGACCTATAGTGAGAGGTTTGTTTGAAGTCAACGGTATTTCTGCAACGATATTGTGAACCTCCAATTCTCCGATATTCATTTTTTCTACGATTCCCAGCAATACTTTTTGCCTCATGTGTTCAACTGTATCTGGTAAAATCTTTAAATTCAATGCTTTGGCTGTTTCAATAGGAATGACTGTATGCTCACTGCGTGGATCAATAGCAAATGCTAAAGGCTTGTTGTTTATATTTGCAGTGATATTCCACATATTGTTGCAAGGAATGGTAATATCATGTGATAATGGAATGATTTTTATTGGTTGCTGATTCTTTAAAGCTTGTATTTCTTTATTGAACGTGAATAGTGCTCCTACCAATCCCTCGCGAGGCTGTGAAGACAACGCCGGGAGAATGTTGTTCATCATCGAAGCAGCACTTGCATATTGTCCTTGTTGGCAGAGTGTCTTGGCAAGAAGAATGATGAAATTATATGTATTTTGGGTTCCAAGTTCTGTCTGATGCTTATTAAGTAAAATATTAATAGCTTGCATGGTTTGTTCAGGTTGGTTGAATTGGTATCCAATCATTGCTTCGGCAATATTTTTCAGCACCTCCGACTTCATCTGAGATTTTAGCTGTGGATATTGTTTGTTCAATTCCAGCCAGTTTTGACTATTTACGAGTTGACCGACTGTTTGGTCTGCATTTTGTGCTGTTGCTAATAAATGACAGAAAAACAATAGTAATATAAATAATGATTTCTTCATATGTTTGAATCTTAAATTATATAGAAGGTTGGCTTAAAAAGTCAACCTTCTTCTGAATTCGCATTTTATAGTAATACTTTAAACATTAGAAATTAATTGTACCTGTAATGGCAATGGGGTCAATACTTATTCCAAAAGGAGGAGTTGTTGGTGGAGGAGGAGTAATTGTAAATGTAAACGTTGGAGATACCGTAGGATCGATATCAATATCAAGCAATAACGGATATATTATATTTCCATTTTGTTTGTATGCTCCAACGGAAAAATTCTCAACCAAATAAATTTTGGATTCCAATGACTGATTCATCCTTTTTTTCATAATCAAAAAATTTAATTAAACATTTTATTAAAAACTTCAAAATCAGAAATCTTTTTTGTTGATTTCTTTTCTATATAATCTTTCTCTTTTGCTATTAACTTACGATTTTCGGATAATACCTCCATTGCATTTGCAAATGTCGAATTATCTGTAAATCGTTTAAAATATCTAAAAGCACTAACTTTTAAGTTAATAGAATAAAGTAATTCTATTATATATAGCTTATTATAAATAAACAGATTACTATCGGCCTTATAATTTACATCTTTAATTGTCTTAAACTTATGGGCAAATTTTACGGTGTTTATTACATAACAATTGCTTCCTTCTAAAAATGTTTTTAAGCTAAGGAATTGTTCTTCAAATCCGTATGATTTAAGACCAATTAACCCATGAATTTTTTCCCAATATACTTTTGTTCCGCAATATGATGCACCCATTAGACAAGGAATTTTTGAAAAATCCGTTTTTATGTCAGTATTATATTTTAACCAATTATAATTTAGCGAAACTAAATCGATAGAAACGCCACCAGCTGTAGAATCTGATGGAATATATTCATTATTTTCATTAAAAATTAATTTATTAGTTAGGCAGCAATATAACCCGTTGGGATTATTTTCAATTATATTAGTAATTTTTAAATCCCAACCTATTGTTTCAGCCCTCATGTGTGCATCTAACAGTAAAAAAAAATTGGTAACAGATAATTTAACACCTTCTTGTCTTGATATAGCAGGTCCTTTTGATATTCTATGTTTAACATACAAACAGTCAAATTCATTTTGAAGATAGTCGTAATTAAAGTTATCGTCAGAATTATCGTTAATCAAAATTATCTTATATTTTCCCAAAGACTTTTCTTTCAGACTTTTGAGCGTATTGAAAACTTCTTCACCTTCATTTTTAAAGGTAATAATTATAGTTAATTTACAATCCATTATATAACCTCCCTTATATCAATAACAGTTAATAGCTCAGAATAATCAAAGGAAACGTATAAAAGTCCTTCTTTTTTTATTTCTTCAATCACATTAATTATTTCACATTCAAGAAAATAGGAAAACTTTTCATTTGAATGTATTTCATTCAGTATATTTGTAAATGAAACGACTTTAGAATTTGCTTTCTCAAGAATAAAGTATTCAAGGGAGTCCTTATTAATCTCTATTTCATTGATTTTCCCTTTATTAAGAAATTCTTGATACAAGATGTAAGAATCATTATTAAAGATTTTATATGAAAAAGAATTTTCTTTATAATACTTCTCAACTTTTATAAATTCATGCCAGATGTTTCTCTCTGCCATTTTTACTTTTTCGATAATATTACAATTATTTATAATCTCGTTTGAGAGTAGATTCTTTGGTAAAAAATTATATACTTTATTTAATCTGAATGAATTGTCGTTTTTTAACTTCTCAAAATATCTGCTTGTGTGCATTATTGCCAATTTACTCATGTTATGGCTAAATGTATTAAGAAAAAAACGTTGATATCTTAGATTTTCAATTGCTTCAGACACATCTTCGTTTGTTTCTTCCAATAATCCGCAAATGACATTCATTCCATTAATATTTATACCATATTTATATGCAAATTTTATAAAAAGTAAATTACTGGCGTAAGAATTTTTTTTATCAATTTTTGTTAGAAGTTTATCGCTTGGTGATTCGTATCCTATTTGTACGCTATTAAAACCTGCCAGGGACATTTTTCGAATAAATGTCTCTGTAAAATCTTTTGTTATAATTTCTGCCAATATTATACTAAAGTCAGGATACTTATATTTAATTTCTATAAGAGAATCAAGCAGTGAATTAAAGCGAGAAAAATCATTTGCAACTAAGTCATTATCAAGAAATGCAAAATTATAAATATTGTATTTCTTGATAGCTTCTTCTACATATTTTCTTACGTTAACGATATCTTTAACTCTGTGCCTGTATCCTTTATTAAGGTAACAAAAATGACACTTTCCCCAATGACAACCACGACTGCTTTCGATAAATAAAAAAGGGGCTTGTTGTATTCTATATTCATTTTTCTTTGAAATGTAGTCAAAGAAATCTGGATAGTATTCTGTTTTATTTAAATCAACAAAATTTGATAATTTTTGCTTTGATGTGTATATGCCATCTTTTGCTCTAAAGGCAAGGTGGGGAATGCTATATAATTCAGAAGCATCATTTTTATTTGATACGACATCAGAAAAAAGTTTTATTGCATATTCACCTTCTCCCCATGTAGCAAAATCAAATTGATGAAAATTCTCCAAAAAATCAATTGCAGCATATTGAGACTCCATTCCTCCTAATACAACAATTGTTTGTGGAGAAATGTGTTTTATTTTTTCACAAATGATTGAAGACGGAATCCATTGGTATAGTTTAGCAGAAAATCCAACATATAAGACATCATCCCATTTTATTTTAGCGATTTCATCATTTAAGAATTCGTCTAATTTATGATAAAAACTATTCATATGTCTGTCTATGTAATAAGGGTCTGCCGACAGAAGGCTTGGTCTTAAACCTATTAGAAAACCTTTAATATTACTTATTGCCTCTATGTCATTGTATTTTATAGCCAAATAATTGTCATACAATAACAAAGCGTTATTCTCATCACGTTTTTTATCGTCAGTTAAATTCCATAGGAATTCATTTTCTAATTTGTTTAATTTCATGTTCCAATACTCTATCTTTACTTCATAATTATAAAAGAAAAGATATTTCTTGAGAACAGACATCGCAGGAGAAGGCATTTCTATCAAACTTGGCGACATCCAATTTAATAGTATGTATTTCATAAGCTGTAAAATTTGATGCAAAAATATATATTTATATATAATAATGCAAGCAAATCTTTGTTTTTTTTATTTTTTTGTGTTACGTATTTTTTTTGTTTGCGGTTTTTAGAAACAGTTAGTTCCTTGTCAATTTAGTTGGTAATTTCTTTCTCAAATCAGTCGAAATTAAATTTCCTTTCTTCCTTCAGAAAAATAAAAGATTCAAGTTTAGGATTTAGCGTAATTGGTTGAAAGCAGAATACACTTTGATGCTAAACATGAAAACATTATCTTATGAATTTTACATTTTAAGTTACCGGAACTTCTGTATTGGAAACATCAATACTGGTGCCAACGAATAGCTTTGGCAATGCTGATTAATATAAAAACAGCATTATGTCCCCGTTGAAAGTGTGAGGGATAAGCATCGACCCCTCACACTATCCCTCACACCTCAGAAGTCCGATAAACAGGGACTTTCAAAGCGTTTGGTGAGGGTGTGAGGGTAAAATGACCAAAAAAAATTTTTGAATTAAAACGATTATACAACTAAATCAGAAACTTCAATAAAAAGAAAAATTCCCTGTCATTGCTATCGGAAAATGACAGGGAATTTTACGGTGTTGCTGCAGGCATGGGAAAAAGGCTACTTACATCAGTTCGATGCCGGCTTTAGCCTTTATAGAATCGCTGACGGCAGGTCCGTTGTTCTCCCAGTTGTTGCATGGTCCATTGGCATTCTTCAGATACTTCTCCGTTGGCGTCCAGTTGTTGCGCACGGTGATACACGACGAACCCTCGTCGGTATAGAGATAGAACCAGTGGTTAGGGTCGTGGGCATAGCCCGGAGAATAAATGTCGCGCACCACGTTTTCTTCGACAAACGAGTGTGGCTGCGAACCAAGGGTATAGATGCCCGCAGTGTCATACATGTGCTTGGCATAATGGTGGATAAGATTGCCCTTAACCAAATTGTTTGCCATGGAACAAGCCTGTTGGTTCCATCCCCAGCCCATGCTGATGCCAGTATATGAAACTTCGCTAATCTCATTGTGCAGAATCTTGATGTCGCGCACGAAACCGGCACCAATTCCCACACAGCCCCAGTCTTCGTTGGTAACATCCGTGATGATATTGTTGTCGATAGTCAGTCCGGTGCATATAATCCTACTGTCTGAAGGATTATACGGCAAGTGAGCCTCATGAGTCTCCGGACCGAAGCTGCCGGCAAGAATACCGTTGCCGCCAATGTCCTGAATGTTGCAGTGCGAGATACTTCCGCCCTTAGTATACTGATAAAACTCCACTCCAGTAGAGGCGCAATGCTCAAAAGTGCAGCCACGGAAATCTATATCTTCAGCACAGCTTACGGTAACCGCCGACGCCGGTCTTCCAACCCATCCCTGGTTGTCGAGCTTATGGTCGCCATTGGGGCGTATCATCTTAGGGCGCAATTTGTAAGCCTCCGTCATATACATTCCAGCCTGTAGCGGTGCATGACCGGCAATAGAGGGGCGCATCCACGTAGCGTAGCTGAATGTTACGCCCTCAAACTTAACCCCCTTAACGAGGCAGTCGGGCGTTCCTTCAACCCTCATCAGAGTTTCCACGGCAGGAACTTCAACGTCCGCCTTAGCCATGTTCTCGCCACTGCGCGGCATGTAATACACCTTCTGCTCCCGGGCATCGAGATACCACTCGCCTGGAGCGTCGAGCAGTTCTTTTGCATTGGTCAGATAGAAGGCAGAGTTATGTCCGTCAGTCGTTACCATAGGCGACGGCCACGGATGCATGAAATGGATATGGCTCTCCGGCTGATGGAAAGTTACGGCAGCGCTGTCGCCTTGAATCTTTATCCCCTTGATGCGCAGATTAGCCACGCACCACATCTCGTGGATTACCATTTCGACATGTTTAGTATTCAGAATCTTCCTTACGGCAGCCGCAGGAACAAAAATCGTTTCTTTCTTCTTGTCAACGCTGCGTATGCGGAACATCTTCTCGAAGTCAGCCACGTCGCGTGCCCTGTCCGCTTTTTTCCCGTTCACCCATAACTGTCGGAACTCCAGTGGTCTGCCGTTAAACTCCGGTACGTCGGCAACATACAGTTTACCCTGTTTCTTCCATCCCGAAATCCTCACGCCGCCACTGATTACCGCCTTGCCGTCGGCAACGATGCGGGTGCCGTTGTCCTCGGGGCGCACGATGATAGACTGGTTCAGACGGTAAGTTCCCGGCTGCAGCCGGATGCAGATATCCTCAGCCTTGTTCAGTCTGCGTTCCTCTCGAGCCTGTTGCAGAGCCTGCTCTATGGCATAAGGTCCAGGCTTCACCGTTATATCGGTAGCGAAGGCGGATGCAATAGAGAGCAGTACAAAGCCTGCAAGCAATATTTTCTTATTATAATTCATAATTCATAATTGGTCGGAGACTAACCAATTCTTTATTCTTCATTCTTCATTAAAAAGAAGTAGGCATCCACACCGTCATTTCGCTCTTTCCTCTGTTGCCCCAGGCGTAATAAGGAATAAGGCGCACCTTAACGGTTTGTTTCTTGGCAGTAGCCTCACGGTAGAGCTGTCCCTTCCACGAAGCCTCGTTGCGGTTAATAACTTCACCCTCGAGAGCCTTTATCCTACTGCCGTCGATTGTCATGTCGACAGGAGAGAACTTAGCGTCGAGCGGTATGGCGATGTCATCGATAGAAACACCGTTGAGGTCGTTGCTCTCAAGACAGTATACGATCGGTCCGCGCTGTACGGCAACCTGTCCGCGGCTCTCCTCAACAAGAGGGTTCGCCTCGACAAGACGTGTGCGCATCGGCATATTAAGCGACAGTACGTCGCCCTTCTTCCATGTGCGGTTAACGGAAACGTATGTTCCAGCCTTTGTATCCAAGGCAAGCTCCTCGCCGTTGACGCTCACTTTAGCCCCGTCGGTACACCAGTCAGGAATGCGCAGTTTAATCTCAAACTGCTTCTTTCCCTTCAGTTTGTCGACAGAGATGTTCACGGCTCCGTCCCAAGGATAGTCAGTATTCTGAGATAGAGCAATATCCCCTATACCGTTGATTTTGGTATTCAGAGTGTTGTCGCCATAAAGGTTTACATAAATTCCACCCTTCTCGATGGAATAGGCATAGTCTTGTGCTTCACAAAGCGTGCGCAGCGTGTTAGGCGGACAACAGAAGCAGCTGATGTATTCCGTGCGCTCCTTAGGCCAGCGCAGCGTATAAGGCAGATCCTTAGACATGCGCATAGGGTTGGTATAGAAATACTTCTTTCCGTCGAGACTGATGCCCGAGAGAATACTGTTGTACAGGCAGTTCTCCACGACGTCAGTATATTTAGCCTCTCCAGTAGCCGAGAACATGCGCCAGTTGAAAAAAAGGTTGCCTATGTTTGCACAAGTTTCGTTGTGAGCCGTGGAGTGAGGCAACTGATAAGGGCGACCGTAGCTCTGGTGCACCTTCTGCACATTGTCAGGCTTGTAGTCGGTTCCGTCGGGCGAAGTTCCGTCGTAGAGAGCTCCGCAGGCTCCCGTGATATACATCTTTCGTGTAACGATGTCAGTCCAGATAGATTCCAGATTCTTCATCAGCTGCTCTTCGCCGCTCTCCAGATAAAGGTCGGCAACACCGGCATAAAGATAGTTGGCACGAACGGAGTGTCCCATGGCATTATACTGTTGGCGGAACGGCACACGATCTTGATTATCGTCAGTTCCGTTCTCCACCTTGCCGCGGATGTCAATGAGCTTTTCGGCAAGTTCCAGATACTTAGGGTTGCCCGTTTCGCGATACATCTCGGCTATAGCCATATAGTGAGACGGACAGATGGCGTTGCGAGCCAGTTCGTCAGAAGCGCGTTTATAGAAATCATAAAGGAAATCGGCAGCCTTCACGGCACAGTTGAAGAGGGTAGTCTTTCCTGTGGCACGTTTGTGCATAATTCCAGCGGTGATAAGATGTCCAAGATTGTAGGTCTCGAAGTTAAGTCGGTTACCGAAAGCACCGTCTTTTCCTGTTCCCACCTTCGTACCAATCGTCTCATTCTCCTTTGCTTCCTCCTTTGCCGTTTGCTGTTTGTTCATCTCGGCGATGATAACCGGAGTATGCAGATACCCGTCGGGGCGTTGCGACTTTTGAATAAGTTCGATAAAGCGGTCCATAATCTTTCCCACTTCCGGATCCTTGTTCACGGCATATACGGCGGTCAGTGCCTCGAGCCATTTATACATGTCGCCGTCGTGGAAAGGAGGTCCGTGTCGTTTTCCCTTCTTTTCGCCGGCAGCGATAAGGAAGTTATTCCATCCGTGTCCTTTGTCAGATTTCCAGGTCTCCCACATGCTCTGCACCGATGTGCCGCTGAACACTCCGAAGCGTTCGCCCCAGAAACCGCCAGTCCATTTTACGGCACTCACTGGCGTAGACGATAGCACGGCAAACTTACTCTTCTGAGTATCTGTAATTCCGTTTTTCTGTGCATGAGCCGGGATTGTGGCAAGCAGCAAGGCTGCCGGAACCAGTCTTAGTCCTCCCCAACGGAGGTTATCAAAAATCTTTTTATTTCTCATATTATATTTTTCAATTTTCCCTTCTTTCAATATTTCCATTTTTCAATATTTCCATATTTCAATATTTTCCATTTTCCATTTTTCAATATTTCAATTTTTCAATTTTACAGCGTTCCTCCTCTTGCCTTTACTCTCTTAGCCCATTCCTCACGCTCCTTTGTGAGGTTATAGCCGCGTTTAGAGAGCCAGTTGTTGATTCTTCCCTTATATTTACCGAAGGTTTCGTGTTTCTTCTTAGAACTCTCGGCATCGATGGCATATTCTCTACCCTCTTTCAGCCATGCCATAATCTGCACCTTTTCCTCTTCTTTAAGAGTAGGAATCATGTCGCACTGTGCAGAGTAAGTAACATTCACCACATTATAAGTCAGTACGTCCTTAACGGTTTCAATTTCTTTGTCAGTTAGGTAAACCGAAAGATCAGCAATAAATCCGAAATGACTCTTGTAGAGCTTTTGGTCTTTCAGCATTTCGGCATATTCCATCTTCTGTTTCTTCGCATCCCCAGTAAGGGTTTTGGCAACAGCCTTGATACTGTCGCGCTCCGAGTAGATGTCGTTAAGTTTGAAGTAACGGTTGGCAACGATGTTCAAAACCTCTTTCCCCTTCTCTGTGTCGGTAATCTTCAGAGCATCAGTAACCTTTTTCGAGCGCTGTACGATTGTCTCTACATATTTCTGGTCTCTACCGTTGGAATCCAGTTCTACTGCATTTGCCGCCATGAAGTTTAATGACAATAGGGCAGCTGTTATGACAAAAAACTTTTTCATATATATTGTTTATTTATTTTTATTAAAAATCTCTTTCAGATATCTCACGTTCTCGCCGTAATTCTTCTTGACGTTGCGCACATCCTTAACATCACGGCTGCGCTCCACGAAGAGCCATCCCGTCCATCCGAGTTTGTCGAGAGTCTTCTTTATCGCTGGCATGTCTATCGCCTTGTCGTAGCGCAGCCATACACCGTCGGTATTGCTTGCATGTATGGCACAGATATTTTCAGCACCCAGCTTCTTGATGTCTTTGCAGATGTCGCGCTTATGTTCCACGGCAGTTTGGAACTTATAGAAAATCCTTATGCCCTTGGAGCCTATTTCCTTGAGCAGCTTTTTGTTTCCCTTGGCATCGAGAGGAGTGTCGATACCGATAATCTTTCCACGGGCGTGTGCCATTTCTCCAGCCTCGTGAAGGCGTGCCACAATTTCCTTTCTCAGTGGCAGAGAGTCTGTCCAGTTGTTGCCGCAGCCGCCAAGTGGCAGGAATGCCACCTTGGAATCCATCACGTCCATAGAGTTCAAGCAGTCTTCGATGAGCCATCTCCAGGAGATTTTCTTGGCAAAGCTCTGTCCGTAGAATCCCGACATGGCAATTGCTCCAACCTTAATGCCGAGACTGTCGGCAGTATGGCGAAACATGCGTGCCATTTCCGGTTGCCGCAGCTTGTTGTCGAAGGAGTCACGCTTGCCAAGACCTCCCATATCCATTTCCAGTCCGTCGCATTCAAGCTCACGTGCGAGTTTGAATTCACCGATTTTCTGGCGTTTCAGTACCATCCAGTCACACACACCGACTTGGTATCGTTTCTGTGCCGTAGCTATCTCCGGAAGCATCATGCCACCGAGTAAAACTGATAATAATATATAATTGCGCAATTTAGTCATAGTATATTAAAGACGTACAGGCATGTTGTTTGTAATAAATGGATACTGTTTATTTGTTTCCCCTTGCTCAATTTATTGCCTATAATTATAGATTGCTGATAACATTGTCGAGTGAAAGGGTGTTAAATGCTGTGAGTATGAAATAAATTCCATCGAAAGGAGAGAGCTTATCGGATTTTTATACTTACCTTTGCCAATATGTAGGATATTTCTTATTTGATATACATTTAATGGTGTGTCTACAAGACTCACAAAATAAAAAACAATATGGAAGCTATAAAAATTACAGATGTTCACTGGCACGAGAAGTATAATCTCTTGAAAGAATATATTACTGAGCACCATCATCTGCCAGACAAGAAGAAAAATGAAAAACGCAGTTTGCTTAACTGGTGGAAATATAATAAGCGTTGTGCCAAGAACGGGAAACTTACTCCTGAAAGGAAGAAACTGCTACAGGAGCTTAGTGATATGAGAGAGGAACATTATTTGAATTTCTGAATCATATATATTCTGCTTTTTTTGTTTCCCGTGTCGTTTATGCTGAGGGGAAACTCTGTTTTCCTGTTTTGTATGATAAAATGCTTTTTGTTGTCTCTGTTGTCGTTAAAACAATTTTATTTTTAGTCGAAATCCGGAAAACATATACCAAAATAAGTAAAAAGCGTATTGCCGCATACAAGATTTATGTATAACTTTGCAGCAGAATAAAAACACAACAGATATGCAACTTATAAAAGACAAGCAATTCGGTGGTGAGCGTCCTCTCTTTGGCACTCACGATCTGCATCTCGACAACGTGCTCATTACGGAGGGCGAGTCGGCAATAAAGGAATGTAGAAATATCAAGGCAACAAACTGCCGTTTTGAAGGTAACTACCCATTCTGGCATGTTCATGGCTTCGAGATAGAAAACTGCTATTTTGCTGTCGGCGGACGCTCCGCACTGTGGTATTGCGATCATCTGAAAATGCGCGACACAGTAATAGATGCTCCGAAGATGTTTCGTGAGATGAGCCATCTCGACTTGAAGAATGTTACTATGAATGATGCCGATGAGGTATTTTGGCGTTGCGACAATATACATATTGAAAATCTGAAGCTGCATGGCGGAACGTATCCGTTTATGTTCAGCCACGATATATATGTTGACGGACTGGAGAGCGACAGCAAATACGTGTTTCAGTATGCCCGCAATATCGAAGTACACAATGCAAAGATTACCACAAAGGATGCTTTCTGGGAAGTGGACAACGTAACTGTATATGACTCAGAACTGAACGGCGAATACTTGGGTTGGCATTCGCGTAATCTAAGACTCGTGAACTGCCATATCACTGGAGAGCAGCCGCTTTGTTATGCTGATGACCTCGTGCTCGAAAACTGTACCTTCGGTGAGGATTGCGACCGTGCCTTTGAGTATTCCACTCTCGATGCCGACATAAAGGGGAGCATAACGAACATAAAGAATCCAACTTCGGGACGTATCGTGGCAGACCATATCGGTTCGATAACACTCAATGAAAACATAAAGCAGCCGGCAAACTGCGTGATAGAGGAAAGAACAAAATAAGAATGAAATACGATTTCGACAGGATAACTCCGCGACGTGGCACAAACTCCTACAAATGGGACAGCGCAGAGGATAAAAATGTACTGCCGATGTGGGTTGCCGATATGGATTTCCAAACGGCACCTTGCATCATTGAGGCTTTGAGAAAGCGTGTGGACCACGGCATCTTCGGGTATACCAAAGTGCCGGAGGAGTATTACGAGGCTGTAATCTCCTGGTTTCGCCGCCGCCACCAATGGAATATACAGCGCGACTGGTTTATTTATACATCGGGAGTCGTTCCGGCGCTCTCTGCCGTGATAAAGGCTCTTGCCAACGAGGGCGACAATATCCTCACGCTTACTCCGGTATACAATTGCTTCTTCTCGTCTATCCGCAACAACGGATGTAAACTGAGCAGTTGTGCGCTGAAATACGAAAACAACACGTTTTCTATTGACTTCGACGATCTTGAGCGGCGAGCTGCCGATCCCAAGACGCCGCTCCTTTTGCTCTGCAACCCGCATAACCCGTCGGGAAGGGTTTGGACACGAGAGGAACTGCAGCGCATTGGAGATATATGTATAAAGAACAATGTAATAGTTGTGTCCGACGAGATACACTGTGAAATTGTGTATCCGGGATACAAATACACACCGTTTGCGTCAATATCAGAAGAGTTCCAGAAACATAGCGTAACCTGCATCTCGCCAAGCAAGGCTTTCAATATCGCCGGACTGCAGATTGCCAACATTATCGTGGAGAACGACGAATGGCGCCGTCGCATCGACAAAGCTATAAACATCAATGAGGTATGCGATGTTAATCCGTTTGGCGTTATCGCCACCATTGCAGCATACAACGAGGGAGAGCTGTGGCTCGACGAACTCCTCAAGTATATCCATGCCAACTATCTCTTCTTCAAGGAATATTGTGAGAAGCATTTCCCACAGTTCCCCGTAGCTCCGCTCGAAGGTACATATCTTGCATGGATGGACTGCAGAAGTCTTAGTATTCCGTCTGAACAGTTGGAAGAAGACTTGATGGAAAAAGAAAAGCTCTGGCTCAATGCCGGCAGTATGTATGGCAAGGAGGGAGAAGGCTTCATGAGATGGAACCTTGCCTGTCCGCGGCAGTTTGTGGAAGAGGGACTGAAGAGATTTGCGGAGTATATAGGAATGTCTGTGGCAAAAATTACTAAAAGTTAAGAATTTGTTTGTGAAGCAACGAAAATGTTGTACATTTGCATTTGATAAATAATATTACGGTTATGGCAACAATATATTTAGATAATCATACTTACAATGATGCCGTGTTATATGCCAAGCTTCACAATATAAGTGTTTCTGACGCAATAAAAGCCGGTATGAAAGCTTTATTTTGGAGCTTTAAACCTAATCCAAGGTCTATATCCAAAGATGGTTATTATATTTCTCCTAAGGTAAAAGCTTTGGAAACAGGATTCGTTTGTCCTACTAATCTTTCGGAAGACTATAAGGACGAAATGTCTGATGTTTTAATAAATAAATATTTATGAAACTCTTTTTAGACACCAATGTCTTGATTGACTTTTTGTTAGAGCGAGAACCTTTCTATTCTTCTGCTGCCATGATTATTTCGTATGCAGAAGAAAGAAAGGTTGATATATGCATTACTTCACTATCGCTTGTTACGTCTAATTTTATTTGCGTAGAACGTTGTAAAATGCCAAATGATATATACAGGCGTAAGATTGATTTTCTTAGGAATTTTATAGAAGTATGTTCTGTTGACAAAACTGATATCTATAATTCTTATGATGCCAAGTGGAAGGATTTTGAAGATGGTGTGCAATATTATTCAGCTAAGAGAGCTTGTGCCGACTATGTAGTTACGAGGAACATAAAAGACTTTGAAGAGAACGAATTAAAGGTAATATCTTTAGATGAAGCTTGTCTGATTTTATGGAAAATGTAGTGTGAAAGAAATGGAACCGATTATTATAAAGAAGAGTATAAAAAAAGACTTACTCACTGTCTTAGGCAGCTTAGTCTTTGTAGCGATAGGAGTGTTTATTATAAGCACTGCTACTGACGCAAAGGGAATATTTTTTGGATGGGCTTCAATAATATTCTTTGGATTTGGCGCATTGTTTATGATTGCCTTAGACATTAAAATGCTAAATAAACCGTTTGTCATAATAAAAGACGATAGTGTGGAATATTTCACGATGAAAGGTTATCATAAGGTGAGTTTTCCAGATGTCAAATACTTTTATATATTAAAGAACGAGGTTATCGGCTTCTATTCGAAGATGCCGGCAAACAAGTTAAAGACTGATTTGGGTGGTTTCCCATTAAAAGGTATGAACATCACGATGCGGGAGTTTCTCCACCTCTTGACAGAACGATTGAAAGCGCATGGCGCCGAGGAAATTTATTGATTTACTTTTTGTAAGATATGGGGTGTCGTTATTTTTTTTGATATAAATTTTGCCGGTCACGAAATTATTCATACCTTTGCCGACGAAACATCAAGAGCAGTGTGAATCTGCACCAACCGAGCATGACAGCCACGGTGGTCAAGATACGATGTGGAAGATTATATTTAACTTCAAAAAAATGTCATTATGGATAATAAGCTTTATAACAAATTTGCTGCTGCATTTGCAGCAGACTCACTATCTTCACTTGTAGAATCATTCAATAGCTATGTCGGTTGCCGTGGCTGGTCTTCTGTCCGTGCCTATCATGACAGGGCGCTCATCGACGAGTTCATACGTCGCAACATTGATGTGTCGGCGGTGTCCGATGGCAAGAGTATCTCGTTTGCCCATCATGTGGAGCTTGACGGCAATCGACTCGTGAAAATAGATTAACTGTTGCTGCTTTAGATTAACTGCAGCTATTTTACTGTTTATTTCCTGAATAGAAAAAGTCCATATAAAACCGTCTGCTCTTGGTTTTGTATGGACTTTTTGCTAAGTATTGTTATAGTTACTTTAGATTCCGAAATGTTCCTTCACATCAGGCATCGCTCCGTTCTGTGTACAAACATACGCACTTACCTCTACTGCAAGCTTATGAGCTTCTTTGATGGACTTTCCGCTAAGTATGGCTGCACAGAAAGAACCCGTGAACGAGTCGCCGGCTCCCACAGTGTCGGCAACTTCCACTTTAGGCGTTTCCTGATACGACACGCAGCCCGGAGTGAACACATAACTGCCGTTCACACCGCAGGTCAATACAAGCATGTCGAGATTGTATTTGCCAAGGATGAGCCAGCACTTGTTCTCTATGTCGAGTCCTGGATATCCGAACATTCTGCCGATTTGGATAAGTTCTTCGTCGTTAATCTTCAACACGTTGCAGCGCTTCATTGATTCACAGAGCACCTCCTTTGTATAGAAGTTCTGTCGCAAGTTGATGTCGAAAATCTTCAGACAGTCGTTTGGAGTATTGTCAAGAAACTTATATATCGTTTCGCGGCTCACCACATTGCGCTGTGCAAGCGACCCCCAACAAACGGCAAGAGTGTTCTCGGCAACCGCCTTAATCTCGTCGGTAAATGGGATATTGTCCCATGCCACATTCTCCTTAATATTATATGTAGGCACCCCGGCATCATCGAGTTCCACCTGCACCGTGCCGGTAGGGTAGGGTACACGGGGCATAACATAATTCAGCTGCTTCTCCTCAAGCTGTTCTAATGTCTCCTCTGCAAGTTTGTCCTCGCCAAGAGCACTAACGGCAATAGAGTTAAGTCCGAACTGTCCGGCATGATAAGCAAAGTTAGCCGGTGCACCGCCAAGTTTCTTTCCGTCTGGCAAGACATCCCATAGAGCCTCGCCAAGTCCTACTACATATCTATCTTTCATAGTTGTATATTTGATTTCCTTATTTTGTTAATGATAACGGATAGTGACAAGAGTTATTGTCTTGTTATTCTGATAAAAGTTATTGCTTTACTTTGTTTATAAATTATTGCTTTACCTTATTTATAAGTTATTGCTTTACCTTATTAATATAAGTGAAGAGATAAGCTACGCCGACAGCCATTACTGCCACAGCACCCGTCTGTCCGATAGCGTCGCTTGCAAATCCCATGAGCAGCGGGAACACCGTACCGCCGAACAGCCCCATAATCATCAGTCCGCTCACTTCATTCTTGTGGCCGGGTTCAGAGATAAGAGCCTGAGAGAATACGATAGAGAAGATGTTGGAGTTGCCGTAGCCCACGAGAGCAATGGCAACATATATCACAGCCTGACTTGTGCCCACGAACATTCCAATCATGCTCAGAGCCATCATCACAACACTGATGACGAAGAAAGTGCGAGCCTTCATGATGCGCAGGAAGAATGAACCGGTAAGACATCCGAGGGTGCGGAATATGAAATAAAGAGAAGTGGCAAAGGCAGCCTCGTTGAGGCTCCATCCGAGTCGTTCGATAAGAATCTTAGGTGCAGTGGTATTTGTGCCAACATCAATTCCAACATGACACATTATGCCGATGAACGACAGCAGAACGATAGGTTTGCCAAGCAGTCTCACGCTGTCCATAAAGCCCGAAGTCTTGCCTTCTGTCTTCTCTTCCGGGATAGCCGTAACGGCGAGGAACATAGCCGCAGCAACACCTATTATCATATATATAGGGAAGAGCACTCTCCATCCATATCCAAAGCTCGGAATCGTAGCCATGGCTCCCCACATAGCGATATACGGAGCCAGGAACGAGGCAATAGCCTTGACAAACTGTCCGAAGGTGAGCGTAGATGCGAGATTCCCCTTGATAACCATCGACACCATAGGATTCAGCGAAGTCTGCATCAGAGTGTTGCCGATGCCGAGCAGCGAGAACGACACGAGCATCAGTCCGAAGGTCTCGCCGAAGAGTGGCAAGAGCAATGATATTATCGTTACCACGAGCGACAGCAGCACTGTATTCTTTCTTCCTATCTTGTTCATCAGCATACCCGTTGGCACGCTGAAGATAAGAAACCAGAAAAATACGAGCGACGGGAACATATTTGCCGTAGCATCATTCAGGTTCAGATCTTCCTTCACGTAGTTGGAGGCGATGCCCACCATATCTACAAATCCCATGGCGAAGAAACAGAGCATCACCGGGATGAGGGTAAGTTTAGCGGATTTACTCATTTTATTTAGTTTTATATAAGTTCATTATTTCAGTTTATAAACAACATACTTCTTTGTCTTGCCCTTAATAGTCACCTTATCGTAAGGCTTGGTAGGGAACACAAGGTTTGTCATTGCCATCTTTCCATCGTTGTCGAACACCTCGATACTGCTCTTGTCGATGAATATGCGCAGCTTGTTCATCTTGCCATATACAGGGGCTGTCGTAACGGCGGCAAAGTCGCTGCTGAAATCAGTCTTCCCGCTCAGCGTGCGGTCCATCGAGAATGTTTCATCCTTAGCCTTATAGGTCATAACAACCTTTTCGCCCTTACTGTTGCTCAGTGTAATCGTGGCATCACCTTTCAGATTTACCACCATCTCGCAGGCTTCGCTCAGCGACTTCGATGACTTCTTGCTGCGGGCGGCTGTAACCTCCTCAGACGGAGTAACGCTGCAATAAGTATTGCCTTTATATTCGAAGAGTCCCAAGTCGCGAGGAATGGAGTTGGCAGAGCGATACTGCTGTGTCGGCACCTGATTGGCATACTGCCAGTTGCTCATCCATGCCAGGGCTACGTGCCTGCCGTTGGGAGCATTGTCGAAGGTCACCGTGGCATAATGGTCTTTGCCGTAGTCCATCCATTTTGTTACCTCCGGTTCTGTTTCGCAAGTGAATTTATGTCCGTCGAAGTCTCCAACGAAATATTGTGTTGCCGAACCTCCAAAAGGTCCACCTGGGTTGATGTTGCATACGAGCATCCATTTCTCCTTATCAGTGCCGCGCACTTTCATCTTCATCAAATCCGGACATTCCCAAACACCGCCGTGATTGCCATATCCGGCACCAAAAGAACTTTCGTATTTCCAGTCCTTCAGGTTTTCAGAACTGTAGATGTTCATCTGCTGACCGGCAGCGAGAATCATGTTCCATTTCTTGATGTCCTCGTTCCAGAACATGTGAGGGTCGCGGAAGTCAGGCACATTGCTTGTAATTATCGGATTACCATCATATTTAGTAAAGGTCTTTCCGTTGTCGGTGCTGTAAGCCATACTCTGTGCCTGGCTTTCAGCTGCAGAAGTGTAGAGAGCAACAATGGCACCATTGCCAAATCCGGCGGTATTGTCTTTATCTACAACAGATGATCCGCTGAATATCATTCCCCAAGCATCAGGCTGAACCGGATCCCCCTGAAACTTCCAATGTATAAGGTCGGTCGATGTAGAATGTCCCCATGAGAGATTTTCCCATTGAGAGCCCTGAGGATTATGCTGGAAATAGAGATGCCATACACCGTCTTTATAGAACATTCCGTTCGGGTCGTTCATCCATCCGTAAGCTGGAGTGTGGTGATATATCGGACGGTATTGTTCGCGGTTTGCAGTGTCGAAACTATTTGCCGTCTTGATATCTTTCCAACAAGTGAAAGTTGATATACCGCCATCGTTGCGGTAGTTGCCGTTCACGTGGATGTCAAGAGCCAAAGTCTTTTCGCCGTTAAATTCATCCAGATAAAGCGGAACATAATAGTCCACCTTGTTCATCGCCAGTCTTACGTTTATTGCTTTCACCTGTTTGTTGCCGGCAATAACCTTTATATTGCTCATCTCTGCACTCTCCTGTACTGGTAGCAGCAGGCATTTGCCATCTTGTTGTATGCGGTACAGACAATGGTTATTGCTCAGAAACTGTGTCTCTTGTGCGCATGCTGTGCCTATGGATGCCAGAGCAAT
Source organism: Prevotella sp. UBA746 (assembly GCA_002298545.1). GTDB lineage: Bacteria > Bacteroidota > Bacteroidia > Bacteroidales > Bacteroidaceae > Prevotella. The sequence goes on along the minus strand of DBKQ01000005.1, from coordinate 94,082 downwards.
AAGAACTGATATTATATTTCTTTTCATATCTTCGTATTCTATTAAGTTAAATGTTATCCTGAATCAATCCAATCACCTCTTCTGACTAAAGTATACCTATTAAAATCGAACAATCTTTCTTTTGACTAACCTAACTTATATTATAACAAAATTCAATATCTTTATTTCGCATCGTCATATCCTTTGTTCTGCTTATACAAGCCAGGTATGTAATACAACTGGTTGTATGGTACAGGATAGAACTCGTTCTTGCCTGCTGTGAAGTGAGCGTCTTTCAGATATTCTGCGTAAGTCTGATTTACAGTGTTACCATCCTTGTCGGTATAAGTGTAGACATCCTTCTGTTCAGTCTTGAAGTAATTGTTCAGCGTTGTTGATGCTACTCCCCAACGGCGCAGGTCGAAGAATCTTCCGTTTTCCATTGCCAGTTCCAGACGGCGCTCCCAGCGCAGGCATTTTCTTGCAGTCTCCTTGTCCTGGAAGTAAGACTCAGGATAGAGAGCAATGTCGCATTGGTCTTTTGCGTATTCAATGTGCTTGTCTATAGAATTCTTGGCTCTCTGTCTGATGTCGTTGATTATAGAGCGTGCTTCTCCGAGGCGGTCCAGTTCTATAAGAGCTTCGGCTCTCATTAGCATAACATCTGTATATCTCAAGACATAGTCGTTCATTGCGAAAGCCTGCCAAGAGCCATTGTAGGTTTGACCTTTAGAGCGCTGTGGCACTTCCTTCATTGAAGTGTAATAGCCGTAGACGTTAGGAGTACGGGCATTTTTTGTAGTCAGAGTATATTGCTCTTCGTATTTGTATGGGAAAGTAGGCATGCCTACGGTATGGAACAAACGTGGATCCCATTTCTGAGTAGTCGGTTTGCCATTTACAGGATAGTCGATACTCTTGTTGTAATCGTCAAACTCAGGCAGTCCATTGCGTGTCTTGAAGGCATTCACCAAGTCCTGTGAAGGTTTGTGAACATCCCATCCGCAAGCCCAGATACCCCAACAGCCATTAAGCATGTTCGACCAGTTGGCACGACCGTATTTTGTATGGTCTTCGCTATAGTCAGAAGTTTGCACTGCGAATATCGATTCCTTGCTGTTTTTGTATTCTGGCAGGAAGATGTCGCCGTAGTCTTCCAGATATCCATAGTTTGAGTTCATCACTTCGTCAGTATAGTCTACCACCTTCTGCATATATTGTTTGTTGATATGGTCAACACCGTCAGTAGCTTCATATCCGTCGCCCCAAGCCAAGGTTAGATAGCATTTAGCCAGATATCCGGCAGCGGCAATCTTGTTGGCACGTCCTCCGTCAGCCTGTTTCTCCGGCAGAATGTCGTGTGCAAACTGGAAGTCGTTGATAATCTTCTGAAACAGCTCCTCGTATGTAAACTGAGTGTTCGAGGTCTTTTCCGTAGCTTTGTCGGCATAAACCTTTTCATCAATCCATGGAATCTGTCGGTACATTGTAATCAGCTTAAAGTAGAAATGTGCACGTAGGAATCTAACTTCAGCTTCGCGTTGTTTTGTCGTTTCGTCACCAAGAGTCTTTTCGCCGTTTTGCTCTAAAGAAACCAACGCACGGTTGCAGCGCGATACAGCACAGTAAAGACGGTACCAAAGTTCGTCGAGTTCCCCCTTAGTAGAAGTCAGAGTCTTCCATATTTCCACATCGTGGTAGCCGGTATCGCCAGTTCCCCAACCGCCTTTCAGACAGTCGTCAGAAGCCAGGTCGCCGTATGGCCAGAGGTTGAACGGGTAGCTGTACCAGCAGTCGCCAAGCATGGCATATGCACTGTTCACCATCTTTTCCGGCTCACTCAAAGCCTTGTCTTCGTCAACCACAGCTGTAGGGTTATAGTCCAGAAAGTCATCACAACTTGCGAATGTTCCTGCAAGTGCTGCTGCAAGCACTATTGTATATATCTTTTTCATAATGAAAATTCGTTTAATCGTTATACCTTTTATTTCTTAATGATTATTCTGCCAATTGTTTTAGAAACCAACTTGGAGTCCAAACGACAATGATGTAGCCAACGGATAATTCCAGTCTGGGTTCTCCGGGTCAGAACATGTCAGACTCTTGCTCTTTATGGTCAGCAGATTCTGTCCTGAAACATATATGCGGGCACTTGATATCTTGATTTTCGACAAAATATCCTTAGGTATGTTGTAGCCAAACTGTAAGGTACGAAGTTTCAAATAAGAGCCATTCTCCACGAAGTAAGAAGATGCTCTGCCCTCATCGGCAGTGTTCATAGTGCTCAGACGAGGAATAGACGAACTTGTATTGTTTGTGTTCCATGCATTCAGCAGTCGTGTTCCCTTGTTTGAGCCAGGGTCGTTTACAGCCCAGAAATCAGTTTGGAACTTCTGGTTGTTGTAAACGTCCTGATCGTAAACACCTTGCCAGAACATACTGAAATCGAATCCCTTATAGTTAAGAGCGATGTTCAGTCCGTAGGAGAATGCTGGCACCGGGTCGTAAATCCAAGTCTGGTCGTCAGCATTAATACTGCCGTTGTGGTCCAAATCCTTATATTTCAGTCCGCCGAGACGCGCATTCGGCTGTCCGGACTTGTCTACTTCCTCTTGAGTCTGGAAAATACCGTCGGCAACGTATCCAACGATAGAGCCATACGACTTACCGCTCTGTACGAGATTTTCTTTTGTAGTGTGGGCATAAGCACCCGTTGTTGATGAAGGCAAGTAAGTAACTTTATTGCGGAAGAAATCCAAATTGCCGTTGACGTCGATGCCGAGTCCGTTGGCTAAGGTAGTGCGGTAGCCCAAGCTTAACTCCATACCCCAGTTGCGAAGCGACGGACCATTTAGCCAAGTGCTGCCACCCTCGCCCGTTGCACCGAGGAATGCAGGATTAATCAGCATGTCCTTCACATTCTTGATATAAGCATCTACAGTTCCGTAGAAACTGTTGTTGAACATCGTGAAGTCAAGACCTACATTGTATTGAGTTGCCGATTCCCATTTCAAATTAGGATTAGCAAGCTGTGTGGCGCGATAACCTGAAGGGAAAGTGCCGGAACCTTGCAAGAACAGGTCGTAGGCAGTAGATGTAACGCGGTCCAATCCGTAGTCTGCTACATAAAGTCCAAACTGTGCGTTGTTGTCGATAGCCTGATTACCGGTCTGTCCCCATGACAGGCGCAGCTTTGCATCGTCGAGCCATTTCTTATTCAGCAGATTAGAGAATCGGAAACCGAGAGATGCTGCAGGGAAAGTTCCCCAGCGGTGAGCCTTGCCGAAGCGTGAAGAGCCGTCGTAGCGGATTGTGAAAGAGGCAAGCAGGAGGTCATCCCAGTTGTAGTTAACCTTGCCGAAGAATGAAGCGAGACGATAGCCAACTTTCGCTCCGCTGTTGATCATTGTTCCTGTTGCAGCATTAGGCCACATATAGTCTTTGCTTTCCAATGCATATCCCTCAGAATATGCAGAGAAATCTATTACAGATTGTTTTGACATTTCGCTGCCGACGAGGATGTCAAAATTGTGTTTACCTATTTTATTGACATACTGTGCCGTGTTAGACCACGTCCAGTTTGTCTCGTTGTTGTTGCTTAATGTTGTCTTTGCGATATCATTCCTTACGATGTCAGACTGGAACGTGTTTGTCATCGCATTGATGAATGATGTCTTGAAATCCAAACCAAAGTTTGAGCGTAGTGTCAATCCCTTGATAGGCTTCAGTTCTACAAAGGCATTTCCGAATATACGCCAGTAGTTAAGGTCGTTGTTGCGGTTGTCGTATTGCTCACGGCAAGGGTTCTGACGGTCTGACATACTTCCTACCGGTCCGGCGAATACCTTACTGTTCTCCTCGTATACAGGAACGATAGAAGGCATCTTCAAGGCATTCTCCATAGGATGGCAGTCTACTTGCGAAGTGTAGGTGAGTGTGAGATTCTCGCCAACGGTGAGTATCTTGTTCAGATTCCATGAAGTGTTAAGTCTTGCCGAGATATTCTGGAAATCAGTATATTTCAACACACCCTCATTGTTCTTGTATCCCAAAGAGAACATCGCACTGTGCTTGTCGTTGGCATGAGATACAGAGAGGTCGTAATTCTGCATGAATCCTGTGTGCGAGATAGCGTCCAGCCAGTCAGTGTCAGAGAAGCGCATAGTCTTCTTGGCATTGATATATCCGTCATATTTTCCGTTTATGGTATAGTTCTGATATTGGTTTGTTGCCGGATTCCATATAGTGATAGGATTACCGTTCTGTGCATTCAAGTCAATGCCGTAGTTTGCGGCATAGGTAACAGGATCAAGACCGTCGTTGATGGCAGCCTGTGCCAAGGCTGTTGCATATTCGCTTGAGTTGAGGAGTTTCATCTTCGACTGACTTGAATAGAACTGTGCGGTAAGGTTAGCCGAGAAGTCTACAGCCACCTTGTTTCCCTTCTTTCCCTTTTTCGTTGTTATGATGATAACACCGTTTGAGGCTCTTGAACCATAGATTGAAGCCGATGCTGCATCTTTCAGAACCTGCATGCTCTCAATGTCATTAGTGTTGAGAGTATTCAGAGCCATGTTCGTTGGCACACCATCGATAATATAAAGAGGATCTTGAGAGGAATTGAAAGAACCGATACCGCGGATACGCACCGTGCCGGTACCGATAGGCGAACCGTCTGTTGTTACGGTCATTCCGGCAACTCTACCTTGCAGGGCACGCATTGGGTCTGTGTCAGAAGTTGATTTCAGATTCTTTGTTGAGACAACAGCCACAGAACCCGTCAGGTCGGCTTTCTTCTGGGTTGTATATCCCGTCACGACAACCTCATTAAGATTGTTGGCAAGTTCAGCCAGTTTGATTTTCATGTTTGGCTGCACTTTCACTTCCATTGTCTTGTAGCCCACATAGGATATGACAAGTGTCGCTCCTTGTTCGGCATCAAGTTTGAAGTTACCGTCAAAGTCGGTTACTGTACCCGTCTTTGTTCCTTTTTCCATTACGGTTGCTCCGATTACGGTTTCACCGGTCTCGTCTGTAACCACACCGCTCACCTTAATTTTCTGTGCGTTGGCAGCAATGCTCGTAGCCAGAAGTGAGAAGCTAATCAATACTTTTGATAGATTGCTCATAACTTTAAATGGTTTCGTTAGTTGTTTGATTTTTCTGCCGCAAAGTTATGTAATGTATTGACAACCAGCGAGAACGGATGATACAGAAATGAAAACGAATCGTTTGTTGCATCATTTGTTGCATGCTTTGAACGATTCGTTGCAGTGTTTTTGGCGTTTTGATTTGGATGAATACTTGCAAACAGCTTCTACAAGTAAAATCCTTGTTACAAATAAAAAAATCTTTTTCGGTGATTTTACCCTCACACCCTCACACTTCGATGTAAGACGTTAGAAATGTGGCGGTTAAGTGGTGAGGGTAAGTGTGAGGGTAGGTGAGGGTAAGTGTGAGGGATGGTGAGGGTGTGTGAGGGATGGTGAGGGTGTGTGAGGGGTAGAGGTGAATAAAACCTTTATTTCCCCACCTCCCCCGGAGATATACCGAATTCCTCCTTGAAGCGTTTGGCGAAGTAAGACGGAGTGGTAAAGCCTACTTCATAGGAAACTTCTGAAATGTTTTTGTCGGTAGTCTCGAGCAGCTGTTTCGCTTTTGCCAAGCGAGCCTTGCGGAGCAGGTCGACAACGGAATAACCGGTCAATGCCTTCACCTTGCGGTATAGTTGTACGCGGCTCAAGCCCATCTCGCTGCCAAGGTCTTCAACGGAGTATTCTGCATCTGGAATGTGCTTCTTAATAACCTTGCGGAGCTGAGCAACGAAAGTCTGGTCTTTCTCCCCCAAACTTTCCTGTTCCTCGTTCTCCTGTAGGGAACCGGAGAAAATCTTGCGCATCTGCCTACGGCTTTTCAGCAGATTCTCAATGCGCGCTATCAGGGTATCGGCAGTAAACGGCTTGGTGATATAAGAGTCGGCACCATTTTCGTATCCCTCCGTGCGCTGCTCTTCGAGCGACTTCGCCGTGAGGAGGATTACTGGGATATGACAGGTAGAAACTTCCTCCTTCATGCGGAGACAGAACTCCAATCCGTCCATTACGGGCATCATGACGTCGCTCACCACAAGTTGCGGCACCATCTTGCGCGCCATCTTCAGTCCTTCCTCTCCATTCTGAGCCTCTGCCACATTATATTTCTTCTGCAATATACCTTTAAGATACGTTCTCATGCTCTCGTTGTCGTCGATAACGAGAACGAGCGGACGGCTACTGTCGTAGTCTTCAGTTCCGGTAATAACAGTCAGATTCTGTTCCGCAATGATATTCTTTACCGAATAGTCGTCGGCAAGTTTCGGTTCCGCCTTTATCTCTTTCTGGTTGTCTTTTGCTGCATCATATCCCGGTTGCGACTCTGGAATAGAGAAGAAGAAACGGCTGCCCTTTCCCCGCTCGCTGTCCACGCCCACTTCGCCATGGTGCAAATCCACATAAGCCTTTACGATGGCAAGTCCGATACCCGTTCCGCCCACGGAATCCTTTGCCTGATAAAACCGTTCAAAGATATGGCGACAGTCTTCTTCAGCCATGCCTTTGCCTGTATCGTCAACAGAAACAGTATATTTACCGTCAGCATGCTCCAATGTGGTAGTAATGGTTCCTCCCTCAGGAGTATACTTTATGGCATTTGTCATTAGATTGAAGTAGACATGTGCAATTTTCTCCTTGTCGGCAATAGCCACACTTTCGTCTTCTGTCTTTAAGCAAACATTGAGTTTGATATGCTTGCGCTCAGCCACGGTATAGAAGTCATTGCTCCATGTTGTCAGTTCTGCGGCAAGATTAAAGCGGTTAAGCGACAGACGGGCTTTGTCGCTTTGAATCTTGCGGAATTCCAGGATTTCGCTTACCATCTGTGTTAGGATACCCACGTTGCGGCGTATCATCTCTACAAGTTTGCGGGCCTCGCTGCCTAAGCTTCCGCTCTCGGCAAGCTGGTCGGCAGGTCCGGAAATAAGAGTCAGCGGAGTGCGCAGCTCGTGCGAGATGTTTGTGAAGAAGCGTAGCTGGTTTTGAGTCATCAGCTGCATGTCTGCCGTCATCTTTTTCTGTTTCAGCATACTGTGTTTCAGTTGTCTGTTGTATTTCGCCTTGACAACGAAAGCCTTCACGGCAAGTGTGCATGCAACGATGAGCAAAATAACGAGAAACAGCAGCATGAAGAGATAACTCCGCTGTGTGTCGAAGGCATTGGTTGTAGTTTCCACTCTTTTGCGCAGCGACAGCAGATTGTCGGTCTGTCGTTTCATTTCGTCGTCCTGCATGAGCAATACGCTGGCATTGTCGCTTGTTACGAGAGCCGACGACAGTAGATTTTCCCTATTGAATTTTCTCTTTTCCAGGATATTCATGGCGAGTTCCATAACCTTGTCGCCGCGGGTGGGGTAGATATACGAAGCCAAGAGTTCCCCGTCCCTCACCATTTGCAGTCCGCCGCCGCTTTTTGCCACGGCATCAGTACCGAGGAATTTAATCCTGTTCAAGTCAAGGTGATGCTTCCTTGCAGCCTCCATAGCTCCCTTTGCCATACGGTCGTTATGGGCAAAGACGTAGTCGAATTGTGGATGATTGATAGATAGCAGAGAGTCCATCAGCCGGTAAGCACCCTCTTTAGTCCAGTCGGCATCAAGATGAACCACTACATTCATGTCGGCGTGTTTTTCCACCTCGCTGTCGAATCCCTTTCTTCGTTCGATGGCAGGCGAAGAAGATTTCAGTCCGCCAATCTCAAGAATATTCCCACTCCCTTTTATCTGTGTAGACAGAAATTTTGCTATGTCGCGTCCTATTTCCTCGTTGTCGGCACCGATGTATGCCGTGTATTTGTTGGAATTAGTCTTGCGGTCGAACACGATAACAGGTATGCCCTTGTCGTAAGCCCTGTCTATGGCTTTTGACACTTTCTCCTGTATGGGTGCCACGATAATCATGTTGACACCCATATCAACGAATTGTTCGATTTGTTTTATTTGTCTGTCGGCATCGTCTTTAGCCGACAGTATTTTCAGACTTACTCCATCCTGTGCAAACGAAGCAATACGCAGTTCGTCGTTCATCTTGCTGCGCCAGATATCGTCGCTACACTGCGACACTCCGATTACGTATTTTGGACTCCGTTTCCCGCAAGAGTATAAAGTGCAAGCCAATATTGCTGCAATAATTATTGTAGTTGCATTGCTTACTTTCATAATTGTAGATATTTATTGCCCAGTGTATATTCTGTCGTTTTTACTCATAGAATCACGTCGTCGAAACGAATAAAGGTTATCAATGGCGTCAGCGTTTATATAAAACGCTGTCGGTATTTCTATATTGCACCAAAGGTGCAGTATTGCTGCACTTTTGGTGCCACTTCCGTTTAAAGAACCTATATGAATGGATCGAGCAGAGCCATTAGGTCAGCTTTCGACATAGCTCCGCTTTCTCTGTACAGCACTTCGCCGTTTCTGAAAAGCATAAGTGTAGGTACAGAACGTATGCCGTATTGTGCTGCAACATCGTTGTGGGCATCCACATCCACCTTTATGATGCGCAGCTTGTCGCCTACAGTCTTTTTCAAATCTTCTAATACAGGGTGCATCATCTTGCAAGGCTGGCACCATGTGGCAAAGAAATCAACCAATACCAGTTGATTGCCGGATATTACGTCGTTGAATGTTTCCATAATGAAGTATTGTTATAGTTTGTTTATTTCTTCATGCGACAAACCTGTTATTCGTGAAATCGTTTCAGTAGGAATACCAAGTTCTTTCATCTTTTTCGCATTATCTTGGCGTTCCGCAGCTCTTCCTTCTTCACGTCCTTCCAGTCTACCTTCTTCACGTTCTGTATATATATTGTCGCGCAGAATAACGATATTGTCGAGGTGTTTATAGTAAGCAGAACGCTCCGATTTGTTCATTCTGTCGATTGTCAGTTGTTCCTTCACTTCTTCCATCCCGGGAGCCTTTGCTTCTTGTGGCACGTCGCCGGTATTCAGATAATATACCCATTCCTCAAGAGAGTTCTTTGCCACGCGGTTAAAGTCATTAACCTTTAATATATAATATTCAGGGTAGAGGTCGCTTACGGCATCAACATTGAATTTCTGTCTTTGAAACGGACTCAACTCAAGTAAGTCGCCGTTGTGTATGCCGCGGAATTCAGTCTTTCCGTGATATACGATATCCGTTCCTTTTCCGAGAGAGAAATATACGATGTTTACGCTGTATATCTTTCGTACATTCTCATAGCCTTCACCTTTCTTGTTAATCAAATCAGTTATAAATTTGGATGTCCCGAATATTATGCGCTCAAAGTAAGCATATTCTGTATTGTTTTGAATTTCAATCAATATCTTATCATTTGAACAGTCAAGAGCTAACAAATCTAAACGGTTAAAGTTGTCGCATTTGCTTTCATCACTGGGTTCCAATACTGATATAATTTTTAACTTCATATTGAGCACAGTTTCAAGCAATCCTTCCAAAATTCCGTAATTGACTTTCTGTCTTAGAATTCGCCTCATTGCCCAATCAAAGCGTATATATTTGCTTTCACCCATAACTGTATATTTTATTGCGTTGCAAATATAGACATTTTTATTTTATTGGCAAATATAAAGTCATTTGCTTTTTTATTTTCTGTTCTTTTTCTCGGGGGATGGAAGGTCGTATATTCGACATTCCAAGAAAATAATAGGAATCACTCCCTTTACCCTCACCATCCCTCACACTATCCCTCACCATCTGAATCCCCGATAAACAGGGCGTTTTGACCTTATGGGTGAGGGTGTGAGGGTAAAATGGCCGAAAAACATTTTGTTATAAATATTTTATAGTTTGCCGATATCGACAAACTGCAAACTTGTTATTTTAGTGATAGTTGTAGATAGAATACCTTATTTTCTTTTTTTCCTTTTTTTTTTCGGTGAAGGGATTGCCGCATTGCATTATTTTTCTTATATTTGGCAGCGGAGAAACGGTTGTCCTTAATCCATGGACAGTGTTCTTCCATACATAATATTATAACTGATAGACTAAAAAAGAAAATATAACTGACTAAGAGACGAAAGATGAAAAAGAAACTAATATATATAATAGGTATAGCGCTGGCTGTGGTATTTGCCGTATTCGCTTGTCTTTATCTCGCCAGCAGCTACATGTTAGGCTATTCACTAGGCTACCCCAAAGACGAACGCCTGTCGGCTGAACACTGGCGCAACAGAATGAAGAGCGAATGTCCGTGGACGAAAAACTGGATGGATTCCATATATAGGTATCATTGTGTTAGAGATACCTTTGTCGTTATGCCGTCCGGCTACAGGGCACATGCTGTTTATCTCTATGCCCCGGAGAAAACAGAAAAGACTGCCGTAGTAGTTCATGGCTATAAGGTGCGTGCCGAGGGCATGCTGCATATTGCCTATATGTATAATCACGACTTGGGATATAACGTTCTCTTGCCGGATTTGTATGGACATGGGCAGAGCCAGGGTGACCATATCCAGATGGGGTGGCAAGACAGATGGGATGTTATCCGCTGGGCAGAGGTGGCAAATGATATATTCAAGCCTTCGTATAACGGAGATACATCAGAAGTTTCTAACGGATATTCATCAAGAGCTTCTAATGGGTATACATCAAGAACTTCTAATGGGTATACATCAAGAATTTCGCGCCCTGTTTCTACAAGTATGGTAGTCCACGGCATCTCTATGGGAGCAGCCACGACAATGGCTGTTGCTGGAGAGAAGACTCCGTCGTATATAAAATGCTTTGTAGAAGACTGTGGCTATTCGAGTGTGTGGGATGAATTTGCCGCACAGCTGAAGGAACAGTTCGGTTTGCCGTCATTCCCGCTGATGAACACCACGTCAAGGCTATGCCGTCATAAATACGGATGGTCATTCTCTGAGGCGCAGCAGATAGAACAAGTTAGACGGAGCACAAAACCAATGCTTTTCATTCATGGCGACAAGGACAAGTTCGTGCCTTACACTATGCTTCGCCCTCTTTATGGGGCAAAGAAGAAAGGCAAGAAAGCGATATTTATAGCCAAGGGCTCCGTGCATGCCATGGCTTATCGCGACCATCATGAGGAATATACTGCAAAGGTTAGGGATTTCCTGGAGAAATAGAATGTTCAGGAAATGAATTTCATCGTATGAGGTTTCAGCAATCTGTAGTGTGCCGGATCGTCACTTTGGTCTTTTAGTGCAGTACCGCTTTTCCCGATATCGTATGCCGCTTCTATCAGCCATGCCATTTTGAAGGCGGCACGCTCATATGAAAGACCTTCGGGACGGATATTACTTATGCAGTTACGCTCACTTTCCAGTCTGCCGGCAAACGGCTTGTAGGTTATATATACCCCCAAACTGTCGGGCGACGACAGACCTGGACGTTCTCCTATCAGAGTTGCCACCAGTCCGCAATGAAGCATCTCGGCAATATCGTCGCCCAATGCCACACGGCTCTCTTTTGCCAACACTACAGGTCCGACTTTTAGTCCCAGTTCTTCCATATACGGCAAGAATTGCCTTATAAGCGGCACGGCTTGTTTGTTTACGGCTTTAGAAGACAGTCCGTCGCCGATAACAAGTAGTACGTCAGCACCCGGATAATTCATGCTTGCAAGCTTTTCCCGGCTCTCATCATTCAAACGTCGCCCCATGTCAGGCTGTTTCAAGTACACACTACGCCCTCCAGCCATACTGGATACATTGATGGAGTTGAGTCCCAATTCTTTCAGTTGCCGACCAACTTTATCTCTTTCGAAAGGCATATAAATAGTGTCGCGGGCTTTAGCATGAGCCAACGAAAATTTCAAATAGTCGTCGGTCAGCACGCTACATCCCGTGCGTCCCATGGCTATTCGTGCATCGGTAAATTTCTTCAGTTCTTTCCATGGATCATTATAAACATAATCCTTAACCCTTACAGTGATGTAACCATCGCAAAAATCCATATTATCCATTGTTTATAACCTCCATACTTTCAATACCCAGCAATTCGTGATTATTCTTTACAGGCAGCAGGTTGCCCTTGTCGTCGAGCAAATGCATGCGCATCATCCAGTCTTCAAATTCCGGTGCATGTCTTTTGCCGAGCAGCTTCCTTACGTATAAGGCATCATGATAGCTCGTGCTCTGATAGTTCAGCATAATGTCGTCAGCTCCGGGGATACCCATTATATAGTTTATTCCGCCAGCAACAAGAAGAGTAAGCAGATTATCCATATCATTCTGGTCAGCTTCGGCATGATTGGTATAACAGATGTCGCATCCCATAGGCAATCCCATGAGTTTGCCGCAGAAGTGATCTTCCAGTCCTGCCCTCGTAATCTGTTTGCCGTCGTATAGATATTCCGGACCGATAAATCCTACTACGGTATTCACAAGTAAAGGGTGATAGCGGCGTGCCACGGCATAACACCTTGCTTCGCAAGTTTGCTCGTCAACGCCAAAGTTTGCGTTTGATGATAAGGCAGAGCCCTGTCCCGTTTCAAAATACATACAGTTGTTGCCAATCGTTCCGCGGTGTAGAGACTTGACAGCCTCGTAGCCTTCATCGAGCATCTTCAGGTTGATGCCGAATCCGGCATTAGCCTGTTCCGTTCCGGCAATGCTCTGGAACAGTAGGTCCACTGGTGCCCCTTCTTCAATAAGTTGAATACCAGTAGTAACATGTGTCAATACGCAGCTCTGTGTCGGAATCTCATATCTCTGTATTATATCGTCGAGCATACAGTTTAACTCCTTCAGAACAGGAACCGAGTCGCTTGCCGGGTTGATGCCGATAACGGCATCGCCGCTACCGTATACCAAACCGTCGATGATACTTGCGGCAATGCCTCTGAGGTCGTCGGTAGGGTTGTTGGGTTGCAGACGTGCAGAAAGCCGACCGGGCAGTCCGATAGTATCGCGGAACTTTGTAACAACGCGGCATTTCTGAGCTACGAGCAGAAGGTCTTGGTTGCGCATAATCTTACTTACAGCAGCCGCCATTTCCGGTGTGATGCCAGGAGCCACAACTTTCAGAACCTCCGTTGTGGCATAATCGCTAAGGAGCCAGTTGCGGAATTCGCCTACGGTGAGATGAGAAACCGGTTCGAAAGCCACTTCGTCATGTCCGTCTATGATAAGTCGCGTAACCTCATCCTTTTCATAAGGAATGACCGGCTCTTCCAGAAATCTCTTGAGCGGTATGTCTGCCAAGCAAATCTGTGCTGCCACCCTCTCTTCCATCGTCTCGGCAGCGATGCCGGCAAGTTCGTCGCCCGACCTCAGTGGCGTTGCCTTTGCCATCACGTCCTTCAAATCGCGAAACTCGTAAGTAATATTTCCTATATTTGTTTTATACATAGTCCTTCTCTTTTTATTTATAGGAGTGGCTGCCAGAAGCAGACACTCCTAAATCCATAAAATGCCATTCGAAAAAATCTGTAGGTTATTCTTCTTATGAATAAGCTTAGCAGAGCATCGGTATTATATAAATTCCAAGAGATATAATAGTAACGATTATTGTGCCCCATTTCCATATAGCATAATCGCGGTCCATCTTAGCTTTCTCCTCAGCCGACGGTTCGGCAATTTCGCCAATCTCCTCCTCGAGCGAGGGCAGCGTCTGGTCTTTGTGTTGCGTATAGAAATACCAGAAAACAACACACATCACGCTCAGCAACGCTGCCGTATACAATGCAATCTTGTCGGCAAAGAACAGCATGAAGGTATATACAAGAATCGTGATATAGCATCCGAGTACCCCGTAAGGTGCCTTATATGGTCGGTGCAGGTCGGGATATCTGCGGCGCAGTCCCATATATGCGAGACATCCTATCATGTAGCATACAGCTAAAGAAATGAGTGATACGGAAGCTATATAGTCAATAGAACCCGTTGCAATAAGGATGAAATTTATTACGCCCACAAGTATTACTGCAATGTGGGGAGTCTTGTGCTTAGGATGAACCTTAGCAAAAACGGATGGCAGACTGTGGTCTAATGCCATTGTGTAGATATAGCGTGCCGGGGCGGCAATACCGGGGTTGATCGTACTGAGGTCGCCTCCGAATGCAATTGCTACGCAGAGAAGAATGATAGGCATACCTACAAGTCCGGCAGCTCTTAGTCCTTCGGCATATGGAGCTGCAGCTGTAGCAATCATTCCGTAGAAATTGTGAGATACGAGACCAACGAGGAACCACTGGAACAAGGCGTTTACTGCAAAGACGAGGAACACGGAAATCTTCAGAGCCCTTGGCAGAGTGTACTGCGGGTATTTCGTTTCGCCGCCAACAGAAACACAGGTCTCAAATCCGGTGTAACACCACCATACGAGTCCGAAAATATACATCATCTCGTTGAATGGCGGCAGCTTGTCCATGCCGAAGCCTCCAAAATATTCCAGATGAATCTTTGGTATCATATAAAGGAACCAGCAGATGGAGCAAGCCCAAAAGAAGAAGATAAACGCCGTCTGTGCCTTACCAGACTGTTCGATGCCGAAATAGTTGAGCACCAGGAATATAGCTACCAACACACAGGCAATAATTCTTGGGTCAATCCATGAAATGTCTATGCCGAAAGCGCCAAGCAAGATAGTGAAATAGTTTGAGAATGCAAGTGTCTCGCCTGCTCCGATGGCAACGACAGACACGATGTAGTGCCATCCTGCCATGTTTGCCCAAAGGCGGTTAAGACCTCTTTTTGCAAAGTTGTATGTTCCTCCAGCTTCAGGAAGTGCTGCCGACATCTCACCGTATATCAGACAAGGCCAGATGGAAACCAACAGTGCCAAAAATGTAAATCCGATAATCCATGAGCCAACCAGACCTATCTGTGATGAGCCGCAAGTGAAAAGTCCTACACCAACCACCGTACCGATAGTCATACTAATGGATTCTTTTAATCCTAATACCCTTACCAGTTTGTTATCTTCCATAATCTTTTACCTTTATATTTTATGTGTTCGTGAAAGTTCCTATTTCCTTTTTATATAATAATAGCCATTAAACTAACAATATGTATATTTTGATGCTGCAAAAGTAAGCATATTGTTAGTAATATATCAAATATAATGATAAAAAGAATAATATATTTCTAATTTGCTATCAAAAGAGAACTTTTATAACGATAAAAGTGTCATTCTGGAAGTAAATATATTGTTTTCCGTTTAACTTTGAAACAATTATAGAATATTAAAAATGTTAATGTCGCTAATTTGTGGTTTATGATGGCAAATGTGTATCTTTTTGTGCGTAAAACAAGAAATATGTTTCTGAAATCCTGTTTATGGAATAATCTTCAGCAGTTCTGCAAAGTCGTCAATAATATAGTCGGCATTGGCAAGTTGTTCTCGGGTGCCGTTGCCGTAGGTAACGCCACAGGTCTTTGTTCCTGCATTTCTTCCCATTTCTATATCGTATGTCATGTCGCCCACGACAATCGTGTCTTCCGGTTTGCCGTTGATACATTTCAGAACTTTCAGTACCATGTCGGGTGCCGGCTTCACCTTCTCAACATCATTGGCAGCAACGATACAGGAAATGCATTCGGCGATATCCATCTGTTCCACATATTCCAGCAATGACGCCCTGCTTCTGCTGCTGGCGATAGCCACGACGTGTCCGTCTGCCGCCATCCGCCTGATAGTTTCAATTACGTGAGGGAAGGGCTTAACTGTCATCTCCTCTTTATTTACCATAAATATTCTGCGATACGTCTCGGCGCAATGCAACGCTTCGTCAAGCGTAATGCCGTACAGCAACTGAAATCCCTCTTCAAGTCTTAGTCCGATTGTTCTTGCGCAATCCTCCTTTGTCTTCACTTCCAGTCCAAGTTCACGCATCGTCTGTTGCATAGTGTAGATGATGAGCGACTGGCTGTCGCCAATAGTTCCGTCGAAGTCAAGTATTACATTTCTCATTTTTTCCTCTATAAATTATACTATAAAATGCCAGCAAGAAACACTCATAGTTGTCCCTCGTTACCACCTTGGAGTCCACAAAAATACGTATTTTTCTTTTCAATTCCATAAAAAAACAATACTTTTATGGAATATAATCAATATTGACTATGTATATCATTGTGTAACTTTCCTGTTATACGACTGCAAGGATACCCTATTTTCCTAAAACATAGGCAAAAACAAACAAAACTTTCCTAAAACATAGGCAAAAAGCAAGTAAATCTTTCCTAAAACATAGGCAACATTGTACTGCTTTATGCCTAAAGCATAGGCAAATGAGAAAAAACTTTTATTTTCCGCCCTTTCTTCGGTTACACTCCCTGCAAAGCATCTGGCAGTTTTCCGGTACGGTTCTTCCTCCGTCCCGCCAAGGAGTGATATGGTCGCCTTCCATAAATTCATAATCAAACTCTTTGCCACAAATGGCACACTTGTGATTCTGTCTCTCCCAAGCTGCAAGTTTTATCTTATCCGAGAAAGCACGGAGGTCGAGATAATGTTCATCGCCAGTCAATACGTATGGGATGATGCCTAAAGGCTTTTGAATTTCGTCTTTTGCATCCTTCATCAACTCGCTGATTTCCTTTTCTTTTGATTTCACGTCAATATCCTTGTCATGATAAAGGTCATAGAGCTTAGCCCAGTCTAAGCCTTTCATTATACTCTTGAACTTCTTCATGTTGAAAGTAGAGGTAGCCCAGTTCAATACATTCTGAAAGTATGTCCATAAAGGCAATGATGTATGGTCGTGTTGGTGTTGGGCCATGTATCCAACGATAGTTTGAGGCTTGCCGTTGCGCGTTTCATGGTCAGCCATCCATCCCAAAGCTTTCTTCAAGAAGTCTTGACGGTCTGGCGAACCGTTAACCAAATCCTTGCCCAGCCGGTATGCTCCGCAATTTTTCTTTGAGAAATGTTTCTTTGCATCACTAAGGAATGGCCCTGCATATATAGCATTGTTTATTTCCTGCTCATTCAGAGCCTTACCGGCAATATTGATTGTCTTGAACCACTCCAATTTCTCCGAAGGCTCTCCCTCACATACATATATCGTAAGCTTGTAGTCTAGTATCTTTTTCTGAATATCAGCAGGTTGATTGAAGAAGTTCTTGAAATCGTAAGAAAATTTGCCGGCAACATACTCGCAAAGCGACAAAGTGCGTTGCTGTCCGTCCATCACCTCGTATGGACATTCAGCATCATCACTCCGCTTCACCCAATACATAATGTTGAGAGGATACCCACCCAAAACAGTAGTAATTACAGCTTGCTGCTCTTTCTCGTTATATATAAACTCGCGCTGATATGGCGGTCGAATATCAAGAAGACCGTTATAACCTCTTACTCCTTGCTCTTCATTATTGATGTACCCCTTGGTGATTTCGCCAACGGTTACTTTCTTTTCTTCTATTGTTAACATGATGTTTGTGGATGTTTGTTGCGAATAATAACTCTTGCATATGGCAAATATATCATGCCATTTTTCTCGATATAAAGAGTATTCATGTTTGCTGTTACGTGCGCTTTATTTCCTTGTGCTCTCAGTTGGTCGATTGTAGTTTGCCCCATAGCTTTTATTCCAGCTTCTCTGCACCAATCTGTATCACACGCATTACCGATGATCTCGAATTGGTGAGGATTAAATTTGTCCATAAAAGTTATCGGCACCCCCATTAAACCGTCAAAATCTGATGGAATATCAGAGGTTTTGCTTATATCTATAGCTTCATAATTATTATATGTTGGATACTCTTCTGGTGAATATCGGCAGACTAAATCCATATTCTCGTAATGCTTAGGAATTTCAAGATTAGTAAACCACATTACCCCCGATACCCTTATCATGTTTTGGCGATGGTCCCCTGCTGTTGCTGTGTCTTTATATGGAGAAAAAAAGTGAGCAGCAGCTCCTTTAAAACCGTAACCCAACCAAATTTTGTTATCCTTGAAAAGAGGAAAGACCTCTTTGTATTTTATAGCATTCTGATGTCCCACGATAACAAACTTCTTCCCGTACTCCATCAGTTGCCCGATATACTCACGGAACAAAGAGAAAGGAGGGTTAGTAACCACGATATCTGCTTCTTTAAGCAGTTCGATGCACTCTTGCGAACGGAAATCCCCCGTCTTTAGTATCGACAATACATTCTTGTCATTCTGTAAGAGATATTGTACATCCGACAAGTCTACAGCTCCGTCCCCGTTCTCGTCCTTCACTTCTGTAATCTCTACTTTGTATGCAATCTTCTTAGGCTCGTCATCGTCAAACCCATCGAAATGAAGCATCAGTTCGTTTCCTGTAACAGGCGAACCATTGTAACAGGTACAAATAAGTTTTTTCAGTCCAAGCTGATTAAACCGAAGGGCAAAATATTTAAAGAAGTTACTTTCGTACGGGTCATCACAGTTGCAGAGCACAACCTTTCCTCGAAAATGCTGCCAATAATGCTGCAACTCGCGCTCTATATCAGAAAGCTGGGTATAGAATTCATCCTTCTTTGCCACTTTGGCTGCATTAAGATTCTTGTTTGCCATAATGATTGATTGATAGTTTTATGAGAATACGTGCATACAACTATCAATCACGCCAAGACGCAAAAAGGGCGTGATGCTCCTTATTGCGTTCAGCTATGAGGCAGCCTCGGAATGGAAACCTCAGATTACTAATAAGAATACACCACGCCTTAGCGTGATGCATTGCTAATATATAGTAATCTAAGGACACTCCATACCGAATGCCCTATCACAATTATTTCTTGTAACGTTATTTCCAATAAGTTTCCGAGGCTTTTGGCTGAACGCGAAATAATAGCGAATGCTTTTGTTTACCAACGATGTTAACCGGACGTGGCTTGAGGTCAAGTCCGATTGTAGGTACAAAAGTACAAAATAATATTCAGAAACAAAGTATCATGATAAAACATTTTGCAAATCTTTCCCAAAGCAGCCTTATGTATATGTAGTAATTTTTGTTTTTCACATATACATTTTTAACAACATTGTTTTAAACAACCTTGTTAAAAACATTATTTATTGCTAACTTTGCCACAGATATTTTAAATTAGATGTTATGGCAAAGAACTTTAACGCTCCGTTTGTGTTTGGTGTACGGGTAGAGGGCGACACATTTACTGACAGAAGGGAAGAAACAGAACGCTTGAGGGCAAACTTCACTTATGGTATCAATACAATATTGATATACCCGCGACGTATGGGGAAAACATCACTTGTTGATAAAGTCTGTTCGCTCGTGGAAAGTGAAGACATCAGAATAGCACATATTGACGCCTTTGGTTGTCGCTCGGAGATTGATTTCGTCAATTCCTTTGCCACGGCTGTTGTTCGTGCCACATCCAGCAAATGGGAAGAGTGGATGGAATATAATGCAGGCAACAATACCACAGAAGAGGTGTTGCGTTTGCCTGAAACGATAGCCAAGGCAAAAGACTGCAAGATTGTTGTTTGTATAGACGAGTTCCAACAGATAGGTGATTTCCCAGACTCTCTGTCATTTCAAAAGAAACTGCGTGGAGTATGGCAACTGCAGAAAAATGTATCGTATTGTCTATATGGCAGCAAACGCCACATGATGGAACAGATGTTTCAGAATCAGAGCTACCCGTTTTATCGTTTCGGCGACATGTTCTATCTCGGAAAAATCAGCGAGAGTGACTGGATAGAATATATCTGCGAAAGGTTTAGACTTACAGGAAAACATATTTCAGAAAATCTGGCAAAAGAAATCTGCAACGTAACCGACAGGTATTCTTCTTATGTACAACAGTTGGCTTGGCTCGTATGGCTGAAAACACAAAACGAGACAACCGAGCAAGACCTGCAGTATGCCATCGACCGCTTGCTCGATGCCTGCGAACCGTTGTTTATCCAACAGACAGAAGATTTGTCGGCATATCAGATGAACTTTCTTCATGCTATTGCAGATGGTGTGCATACGGGCTTTACCCAATCGGCGGTGCTGAATAGTTACCGTTTGGGAACTGCTGCGAATATCTCAAGGCTGAAGAAAGCTCTTATCGAGAAAGATTTGATAATGTTAGACAAGCCGAAACATCTTGTTATTAGCGACCCTATCCTTACTCTATGGCTCAGGAGAAGGGTGTGGAGAGTATGAGAACGGGTGGCGGATAGGCTTGCCGAGGGGAGCGTTAAGCCGCTATCAAGGTGTTGTAACTACCGTTAAAAGTGTTTTTAACTACCGTTGAAAGTGTTTTTAACTACCGTTAAAAGTGTTTTTAACGGTAGTTACAACACCTGCGAATGGCAGTTTCGCTCCCTCTTTACCACTATAACTTCCCCTGTAGACCAGTAGAAATACCCTTGCCGTACAGTATGAATCCCCCTGTCTACAAATAGTAATCCCCCCCATAGGATAGTTACATAATCCTTCTCGTAGCGTCAGATATATGTAATTACACATTATTATATATATAAGGGAAATACAATTATGAGATATATGATACTTGCTGCGGCAATGGCTTTATCGCTAAATGCCAATGCCGGGCAACACGACTGGGAGAACCAGTATGTGTTGCAGAAAAACCGTATGCCGGCAAGGGCGGCATTCATGCCATACCTTCAGCAAGAGGGAGACATGAGCATGAAGCTCGACGGCGACTGGAAATTCAACTGGACAAAGACTCCCGACGAACAACCTAAGGATTTCTGCCTTCCAGAGTTCGACGACACGCGATGGAAAACATTCCGCGTGCCGGGCGATTGGGAGATGAACGGCTATGGAACTCCTATTTACAGCAGCAGCGGATATACCTTCAAGATAGACCCGCCCTACGTTATGAAGGAGCCGAAGAAAACATACACGTCATACGTGGAAAGGAACCCGACAGGCTGCTACCGCCGCATGTTCACCATTCCGGCAGGTTGGAACGGCAAAGACGTGTACGTAAGGTTCGGAGCCGTGTCGAGCGCCTTCTATCTGTATATCAACGGCAAGGAAGTGGGCTACTCGCAGGGCAGCATGGAACCGGCAGAGTTCCTTATCACGCCATATCTCAGTGAGGGCAACAACCTTATAGCCATGAAGGTTATGAAATACTCCGACGGCAGCTATCTCGAAGACCAGGACATGTGGCGCATTGCCGGTATCCACCGAAGCATAGAACTCTATGCCACGCCTAAGATACGCATCGCCGACTTCGGGGTGAGGACTGTTCTCGACAAAGACTATAAAGATGCCGAACTCGTCGTCGACCCCCGACTCGCCGTCAGCGGTACGGAGCAGGGCAGGGGATACCGCATCACGGCAATGCTCTACGATGCCCAGGGCAAGGCAGTTACAGACACCGCCCTGTGGCAGGCGGCAGAGCCGATGCTCAATCTCGAGAAGAAGGGAAAAATCCTCAACCAGCGCAATCCGCAGCGAGGCTATGCGCCATACGGATGGCTGAAGACCATGGTGAAGAATCCGCACAAATGGGATGCCGAACACCCGTATCTCTATACCCTTAAACTCGCTCTTGTCGACTCCCTCGGCAATGCCGTGGAGAGGGCAGAAACGAAGGTGGGCTTCCGTAGCGTGGAGATAAAAGACGGCGTTATGCTCGTGAACGGCAAGCAGGTGCGCCTGCGCGGAGTGAACCGCCACGAGATGGACCCCGAGACGGGACACGTGATGACGGAGGAACGCATGATAGAAGACATCCGACTCCTGAAACAATGCAACATAAACGCCGTGCGCACCTGTCATTACCCGAACTCCGAAAGGTGGTATGAACTCTGCGACGAATACGGCATGTATGTAATGGACGAGACCGACCTTGAGGAGCACGGACTGCGCGGAACCCTCGCCAGCGACCCCACATGGGCAGCGGCATTCATCGACCGCACGCAGAGAATGGTGATGAGAGACAGAAACCATCCGTCGGTAGTATTCTGGTCGCTCGGCAACGAGTCGGGCTGGGGACCAAACTTTGCCATGACGGCAGCATGGATTCATGAGTACGATCCAACGCGCCCCGTGCACTACGAGGGAGCGCAGGGACCGGACAATAAAGACCCGCAGTATGTAGACGTGATAAGTCGTTTCTATCCGCGAGTACAGGGGGAATACCTGAACCCCGGCGTGAAAGACAACAATATGGAGCGCCCCGAAAATGCCCGTTGGGAGCGACTGCTGAGCATCGCCCGCAAGACAAACGACAACCGACCGGTGCTGACCAGCGAATATGCTCATGCCATGGGCAACGCCCTCGGAAACTTCAAGGAATATTGGGATGAGATTTACAGCAACAAGCGTATGCTCGGCGGTTTTATCTGGGAATGGGCAGACGAGGGAATCTTCAAGAAACGCGACGACGGAAAGACGATGGTGGCATACGGTGGAGACTTCGGCGACGTGCCTAATCTGAAGGCGTTCTGCGTGAAAGGCATCGTAACGTCCGACCGCAAGCCTACCCCGAAATACTACGAAGTGAAACAGGTGTATGCACCGATGGCTTTAGAGCTGAACGGCAACAAGCTCTCTGTTACTCTCCGCGACAATATGGCGGATATGGACAACTACCGATTGATGTTCAGCATTACGGAAAACGGGAAGGAGATAAAACGGGGCGAGATAAAGAACATGACCGTGCCGACAGTGAAGTTCAACAACGATGCCGACGTGCGCCTGAACATCAGTGTTCAGCTAAAGAACGACACGAAATGGGCAAAGGCAGGCTTTGAAATAAAGCACGAGCAGTTTGCCCTTAACGACCGACTCGCCACGGCTTTCAAGTCGGCTCCGCTGAAAACAGGCAAGCAGACCGACGTGAAGACAGCCGAGGAATGGTTCAATATAGTGAAGCCGCATTTCTATCGCGCTCCGCTCGACAACGACAAGGGCTTCGGCAACTGGATTGCAAAGGACTGGAAAAACAACCGTCTTGACAATCCGGAGACTTTAGTCACTAAGCCGCTCTCTTCGGTAAAGAATGGCGACGGCACCATAACCGTTACCGCCACACAGGAGTATCGTTATGCCAAGGGCAAGATAGTAGTGGACTACAAGTATACGATGGATGCCGAAGGGTCGGTGGATTTCCATGCCACATATACTCCCGAAGGACAGCTTCCGCCTCTGCCATGCATAGGAAATACCTTCTTGATGAACAAAGACATGACCAGTTTGTCGTGGTACGGACAGGGCAAGCAAGACAGCTACGTAGACCGTCTTGAGGCAACCCGCATCGGCAGATGGACAAGTAGCGTCAGTGGAGAGTATGTACACTATCCGCGCCCGCAGTTCAGCGGCAACCACGAGCAGACGGCAACACTCTCTTTGTCTACGGCAAAGGGCAAGGGATATACCGTCACCACAACCGACGGCAAGCTGTTCTCGTTCTCCGCCCTGCCGTATTCAGAAAAGCAACTGTCAACCGTCGCCCACGACTGCGACCTTCAGACAGAGAGCTATGTATATCTGAACATCGATGCCGCCATGATGGGACTCGGCAACAGCAGTTGCGGACCGGGCGTGCTGACGAAGTATTCCGTAGCTCAAAAGCCATATACGCTGAATGTGAGGTTTACAAGAAAATAAGTAATCCGGAATAAGTTTAAAATAAAAATCCTTCACCATAACCCTTTCATTTTCAGATGTAAAGAGGTGTGGTGAAGGATTTTTCGTTTTTTTCTATACTGTTAATAATTGCCTAAATTGTCGTTAATTTGATTAAATTCAAAGGAGTGCATAGAAATAATAGTTACATTTGTATTGTCAATACGAACAGATAAACAATGTAATGCTCATGTACAGATTATGCTTCACCTTATTCTTGTTGGAAACTTTATTCAGTTTGTCTTTGGCTGCCCAGCGACGCGGAATAGTAATCTCCGCCGATACTAAGTTGCCGTTGCGTGATGTGGCGATAAGATGGGACAACAGAGAAGTGGTGAAGACGGCATGGGACGGAACCTTTCTGATACCGGAGAAATTCAGTAGAGTGAATTTCTCTCATCCAAAATGTGAGATGCGCTTTCTGAAACACGACGAACTGACGGATACCATTTATATGTTGCCGGCATCAAGAATGCTTGCCGAGGTGGTGGTATACGGCAACAGAAAGCGACGTCCGGACTATGTAGGACTTACGGCTACCGACCGCCAGCTTGCATCTGCCCAGACTGCTGGAGGGGCAAATCTGCTCGGTGTGCTCAAGCTCTTGGCGCAGCCTGTAATAAACAAGATTCATCGCAACAAGGAACTGAAAGAAGCAAGAAAGAACCAGGTTCTCGACAATTACTGATTCCTTCTTGCATTTTATTATAAAAGGTTATATACTTAAGTTTTCTGATTTAGTTCTTCCCCTCCCCCGCCTCCCCTTCCAGGGGCGGAGCAGTTACCTTTAATTGTTATAACCTTGCATATTTGTCATTACAAAATCTGGTGGATGTAGCATCCCTTATGGGAGGAGATTGTTATAACCTTGCATATTTGTCATTACAAAATCTGTATCATTACAAAATCTGTATCATTACTAATTTTAAAAGTAATTATCTCTTTTTTTTTAGCAGAAAGAGTAACTGCTCCGCCCCTGGAAGGGGAGGCGGGGGAGGGGAAGATTATAAATCCGAAACTTGAATTATATATTTCTTGACGCAGCAATCTTAGAGAGTTCTTCATCCTGGATATCAATATTGTTGGCAAGAAATACCACATTGTCGAAAGTCAGCGGAATATCCTTCTCCTGATGCAGCATGCTTAATACGAATACTACGCGGTCAACATCAAGCAGTCTTTGAGCCACGTCATGGTGCTGTTGCAGAAACTCAGCCACTTCAGTCGAGAAATCATTGTCGGCAAAGCGTATGCGCATCTTGTTGCGGAGCATGGCGCGGTAGTTGCCCTGTCGGAAATTGCGTTGCGACATCTCATGGAAGAGAGTTTTCATTCCCCATTCCACGGTTTCGAGAGTGGCAATCATACCGTTCAGCGTGCGGCTGTCCTGCTCGCAGCCCACCCAGTCCTGTTTACATTTATATCGCATGTCGTGTTCCACCTCATGCCAGCCCTCTGAGAATATAGTGCGCACCTGAATCTCGAAAGTGTCGTCGACATACTGAGCCAAGTCTGTCGGCAGCCCCTTCCGGAAGTCGTCGACGTATTTCTTAGGAATGTTTTTCGTCAGGTTAAGACGTTGCGGACAGAATGTAGAGATGTCCGGTTCGTCAACAGAGCTCTTCACCAAGCCGTTGGTTCCGAGGAATATCGCCAGCGCTTCCACGTCGTCGGGGAAATAAAGCACGATACGCATACCGAGCATATCTTGAATCTTAGCCTTGCCGGCGAGATATTTCTTGTCTTTGAACATTATCTTGTGGCGGAGAGAGTCTTCGCTCTTAACCCTTGAGAAAATCCGGAACATCATTCCGCTTCGCCTTATCTTCGAGGATATTTCCTCTTCTATACCTTTTATTATATCGTCGAGTGTCATAGATAATTATATTTAAAAGTTTCTGATTTGTTTCTTCCCCTCCCCCGCCNNCTCCCCCTCCGGGGGCGGAGCGATTACCTTAGTTTGCCTTTAATGCTTTATATTTGACGTTTAGTCTTGCCTAAGAATAATAGATTTAGACTTATTGCTATAGGTTTTCAAATTATATGGCAAACTGCTTCTCCCCTAGAAGGGGAGACGGGAGAGGGGAAGAACGTAAATCAGAAATGTCTTGTTATATATTTTTTGTCATGGTGAGAACATTCTCATCCCCGTTGCGTTTATATTCAATCTTGTCCATAAGCTGTTTCACGAGAAAGATGCCGAGTCCTCCGATTTCGCGTTCCTCAACGCCAAGCGTTGTGTCAGCCTCCGGAGCAGCGAGAGGATTGAATTCGATGCCGTGGTCGGAGAGAACAAAGGTTATCGTCTTCTCTTTGCAGTCAACCGTTGCCGTGAGTTTTACCTCACCCTCCTTGCCTTCAGGATATGCATACATGATGGAATTAACCACAGCCTCTTCCACGGCAAGGTTTATTGCGCCATTTGTAGCTTCATCCAGTTTGGCATGCTTCCCTATTTCGTTGATAAACGACGGCAGCTTTGCCGATTCTTCAATCTTGTTCTTCATCGAGAGGGAGAAAGTTGCCTTTCCCTCATCGTCGGCAGCAGTATTGTTGTCGTTGATATAAAAGCAGAACATCGTAAGGTCGTCGCTCTGTTCGGCATTGCCGACAAACTTTTTCAGTTCATCATTAATGCCGCTGATAACCTCTTTCGCCGGCAGAGCGCAACACCGCGTCAGCACTTCCTTCAGCCGTTCCTCGCCAAACATCAGTTTCTGTTCGTCTTCAGCTTCAGTCAGTCCGTCGGTATACAAGAACATTCCGCAGTGGTTGTCGATTGTAGCTTTCTGTTCCGTGAAGTTGAAGTCCTCCATCACTCCGAGAGGCAGATTCCGGTCAACGTTCAGGAATTCAACATCATTGTTGTCGTGTAAAATCAATGGCGGATTATGCCCCGCATTACAGAACGCCAGTTCGCCGGAATTCATGTCGAGGATACCGGCAAACATCGTAACGAACATGTTCGTGTCGTTATCTTTAGCAATGGCGTTGTTAAGACTGCTAACGATATCGACAGGCGATTTGGCGTTGTTCGACATAATTCTGAACAGAGTTCTTGTTATAGCCATAACGAGAGATGCCGGAATTCCCTTTCCCGATACGTCGGCAATGACAAAATACAGTTTGTCGTTGCTCAAGAAGAAGTCGTAGAAGTCGCCACCCACCTCCTTTGCCGGATCGAGGAAAGCATAGAGGTCAAGCTTTTTGCAATCAGGGAAAGGCGAGAAGATTTTAGGTACCAGACTCATCTGAATACTGTGGGCGATAGACAGTTCGCTCTCGATGCGTTCCTTGGCGACAGTAGTAATTTTCAGTTCCTCGATATGCTCCTTCAGCGACCGCTGCATGTTGGCAAAGGCATCGTGCAGCTGCTTCAGGTCATCCTTCGTGTAGACTTCAGGCAGTTCGGCAGAGAAATTCCCCCTTGCAATCTGATATGCAGCTTCAGTAAGTTTCTTTATAGGTTTAGCGGTGTATTTCACGAGTTGGCGGATGCAGATGCTCAGCATTACCAGTCCTACGACGAGTATCACAAAAATATATATAGTCGTAGATCCAAGGTCTGCCATAACATCGCTGTATCTGTTCACGCTGCATATCGACCAGTCGGTGCGCTTCAGAGTAGAAAAGCAGAGGAGCACGTCATTATTCTGTATTTTCGTGCGCATAGCTCCACTTTCGCCGGTAATCATTCTGTTTCCGATGTCGTTCATTTCCGGACAGTCGATGAGCTTAGCCCTCACTTTATAGTTAGTGGCAAGAACCAGGTCCTTACTGATGTGCGACACGTATTTCCCCGTCTTGTTGCTCAAGGCAAAAGAGTAGCTGTTGGGGTATATTCGTAGAGCCTCAAGGTTTTTTGTAAGGTCATCGAGCGTTACGTCGGCAAAGATAACGGCATATACCCTGTTGTTTCTGTCGGTACATGTATATACGTATGACACCATGAAATCGCTCTTGTTGTCGTTGTCGACGTAAGGTTCCGTCCAGAATCCGTTTTCGCCTTGCATCGCCCTTTTATACCAGCTGCGTTCAGTATAGTCGCCAATACCTTCCCCGTAATGTTTGAACCACAAATCCTTGTCAGACCTTTTATATATATATTCAATAAACAGTCTGCCCTTGTTCGGGAAGAAGTCAGGGCGGAAAGCAATACCGACGCCTTTGAGCAGTTTGTTGCTGTTGATAACATTCTTGGCAATATTCATCACGGAGTCCGGCGTCGCAGTCATGTCGTCAACTTCGCCGGCAGCAATTTTAATAGCCATCTCCACGTCAGACAGTTCAGAGTCAATCTTCTGAATCGTGTTCTGTTGTTTCTCCGTCATATACAGCATAGCCTGTTGCTGTTCCTTTTCCTTGGCATACGAGAGGAAGACAAGTGCGATGCAGCCGAAGATAACGAATACAAGAGTAAGGATGTAGAACGTCAGTCGTGCTGAGAATGATAGAAAAATTTTTCTCACGGGCGGATATCAAATAATTTAGAGAAACCAGTTATGTTGAAAACGTTTCGGATGTCGTCGTTGATATTCTCTATTACGAGACTTCCGCTTTTAGCCTGCACTTCCTTGCGTAGCGAGAGGAACAGACGCAGACCGCTACTGCTGATGTATTCCAGTTCGGTACAGTCGAGAACAATTTCCTT
Organism: Prevotella sp. UBA746; assembly: GCA_002298545.1. GTDB lineage: Bacteria > Bacteroidota > Bacteroidia > Bacteroidales > Bacteroidaceae > Prevotella. The sequence continues at coordinate 65,867 of DBKQ01000005.1, read as the reverse complement.
TTCGGCATTCTCTTTAAGCGGCAGGAAGTCTTTCTCGCATTTTGCGGCATTTATAGTGTCGAGTCGTCCGGTAATAGATGCACGTACAGTGTTTCCTTCAATTTTTATTTCTGTATTCATAATCGTTTGATATAAAATTAATTAGTTTAATTCAAAATAAATATTTTTCAATTTATCTTCCCCTCCCCCGCCTCCGGAGGGGGAGGGGAAGATACCATCACCTATGGATAACTTTTAATAGCTTGCAAATTTAATAACTTTAAATGTAGCTTGCAATAAACAATAAAGAAAAAAGTTGGATAATGCTTGATTTGTCGTTATTTATGACTACTTTTGTGGCAACAAAGCAACAAAAAGAATAAATATGTTATTGGATTTTTTTCTTACCTGCAATAAGATAGGAGCGTTCACCCTTGGCGGCGGCTATGCCATGATACCTATCATGGAGCGTGAGTTTGTCGACAAGAACGGATGGATGGACAAGCAGGAGTTTATGGACATTATGGTCGTGGCACAGACCACACCGGGAATCTTCGCCATAGACATGGCAAGTCATATAGGTTACAAATTGCGCGGAGTGTGGGGCGGAATAGTAGGAGCCGTGGGCATCGCCTTGCCGTCGATTATCGCGATACTCGCTATTGCGATATTCTTCCAGGCGTTCAAGGATAATGTGTATGTAGGGAAGTTCTTCCGCGGAGTGCGTCCAGCCGTTGTAGCCCTCATTGCCTCGCCGTGTTTCTCAATGGCAAAGACGGCAAAGCTTAACATTCGCAACATCTGGATTCCCATCGTCTGCTGTCTGCTTATAGCCCTCTTCGGAGTTTCGCCGATATGGGTGATAATAGCAGCCGGAGTAGGAGGATGGCTGTGGGGAAAAACCTATCCTAACCCTCACAAAGGGAGAGAATGAGAGAAGACCCACCCTAACCCTCCCAAAGGGAGGGAATGAGAAAACTCCGAAAACTTCCGGGTTCTCCAAATTAGGGATTAGAGTATAAACAATAACAAGACAAACAAAAATATGATATTCTTAAAGATATTCCTTATCTTCACGAAGATAGGTACATTCAATTTCGGCGGTGGCTATGCCATGCTGTCGCTTATACACAATGAGGTGGTGGTAAAGAACCAGTGGATGACAAATGCCGAATTTACAGACATCGTGGCAATCAGCCAGTCAACGCCTGGACCTATCGGCATCAATGCCGCGACCTATGCCGGATATACCTCCGTGCTCCATGCCGGCTATCCCCAGTGGGCTGCCGTATTGGGTTCAGTGCTTGCATCGCTGTCGATAATATGGTTGCCGTTTATCATCATGATACTCATCAGCCGCTATCTCCTTACGCATAAAGACTCAAAGATTGTAAAAGACGTGTTTGGCGGCTTGCGCCCGGCTATCGTAGGACTGATTGCCGCTGCTGCCGTGTTGCTCATGACGAAAGACAATTTCGGGTCGCTCAGCGAAAACCCCGTATATTTCTGGATCAGCATCGCCATCTTTGCCTTCTCGTTTGTAATGACGCGCTATAAAAAGGCAAACCCAATATTGATAATGCTGCTCTGCGGAGTGTTGGGACTGATAATATATTGACTGAAGTTTCTCTAAGTTTGCTGATTTAGTTCTTCCCCTCCCCCGCCTCCCCTTTGCAGGGGCGGAGCAGTTACTCTTTCTGCTAAAAGCTTAAATGTTTACTGGTAAAATTAGTAATGATACAGATTTAGTAATGACAAATATGTAAATTTATGACACCTAAAGGTAACTGCTCCGCCCCCGGAGGGGAAGATTATAAATCCGAAACTTGAATATATTGATTTGATTAGATGGTAAAAGAAAAGATAAGAGAAATGAAAAAAATTTTAATCCTCCTGCTCTCTGCATTGACACTATGCACGGCGAGCGTCAAGGCGCAGGTAAATGCGCAGGTGCTGTATGACTTCGGCAGCGACAGAAAGTTCGTAACGCTTACTCTCGAAATGTTCAAACAAGACAAGTGGGGTAGTACCTACTTCTTCGTTGACCACGACTTCAACTACGACAAGATGGTTGTGGGAAGCAAGAACATCGCCCAGGGCGGCACATACACCGAGATTTCGCGCGCCCTGAACTTCTGGCAGAACTCAAAAATGAAAAACTGGAGTCTGCATGCCGAATATAACGGCGGAATAACGAAGAATTATCCTATCAACAACGCATGGCTCTTCGGTGTGGAATACCTCATCCACGACAAGTCGTTTCGTAACACCCTCACACTCGAGGCTCTCTACAAGACGATAAGAAAGACTGACCAGAACCTGCCGATGCAGCTTACTGCCGTTTGGACCTGCAATGATATCTTCGGGGTCAAGGGACTGAAGTTCGACGGCTTTGCCGACTTCTGGTGGGAGACCCACAGCGTGGACTATCAAGAAGACGGCTCCTCGGACACCAAGCATACCGTGTTTACTACCGAACCGCAGCTCTGGTACTGTGTGGGGCAGCATTTCGGATGCCCAAACCTTAGTCTTGGAGGCGAGGTGGAACTGAGCAACAACTTCGGCTCTACGGGCGGATTTAAATGCCGACCATGCCTGGGAATGAAATGGGAGTTCTGAAAGATTGAAAGATTGAAAAATTGAAAAAAAATAAAAGAAAAACGATTATGCTGGAAAAACTTTTTGGCTTCGACCCTTCGAAGCATAGCGTGAAAACGGAGGTGCTGGCAGGTATCACCACGTTTCTTACTATGGCTTACATCCTTGCCATAAACCCGAACATCTTCTCTAACCTCGCATCGAAAGGCATGGACACGAGTGCCGTGTTCACATCCACGGCTCTTGCGGCAATAGTGGGAACACTCGCAATGGCGATATATGCCAAGAAACCCTTCGGACTGGCTCCCGGAATGGGACTCAACGCCTTCTTCGTGTTCACCGTATGCCTCACCATGGGCTACACCTGGCAGTTTGCACTCACGGCAATCCTCATCGAGGGATTTATTTTCGTTATCCTTACGCTTACCAAGGTGCGCACGCTTATCGTGGACGCCATTCCGGCATCGATAAAAAGGGCCATAAGCTGCGGCATCGGTGTGTATATTGCTTTTATCGGACTGAAGAATGCGGGTATCATCGTTGACAACTCTGCCACTCTGGTATCAGTGGGACATCTTACCCATGGCTCTCCGCTCCTCGGGGTGATAGGAATAGTTCTCACCTCGGTATTGCTCATCCGTCGCGTGCCGGGAGCATTGCTCCTCGGAATCCTCGGCACCGCCCTGATAGGCATCCCGATGGGCATAACAACATTCAACGGCATCGTGGACACTCCACCGTCGATAGAACCGATATTCTTTAAGTTTGAGTTCCACAACATCTTCACCATCGACATGGCAATAGTTGTGTTCACCTTCCTCTTCATCGACATGTTCGACACCATGGGCACACTCGTGGGCGTATGCACCAAGGCTGGCATGATGCGCCCCGACGGTAGGATTCCCGGTCTCAACAAGGCTTTCATGGCAGACGCCATAGCAACGATGGCCGGAGCATGCCTCGGAGCGAGCACCACAACGACCTACGTGGAGAGTGCATCGGGAGTGGCACAGGGCGGACGCACCGGTTTGACGGCATTCTCCACAGCCGTATGCTTCATCGTGGCGCTCTTCTTTGCCCCCGTCTTCCTTTCCATTCCGGCAGCCGCCACAACACCCGTATTGCTTATCGTAGGTCTCTTCATGATGTCGCCCATTAAGGATATCAACCTCAACGACTATGCCGAGTCCATCCCGGCGTTCATCACCATCGTAATGATGCCGCTGACCTACAGCATCTCCGACGGAATCCTCACGGGCATCATCTCCTACGTCGTGATAAACGTGTTGTGTCAGAAATGGCAGAACCTCAACCCTACGCTCTATGTACTTTCCGTACTCTTCGTGCTGAAATACATATTTATTTAAAATGGAAAGATTGAAAAATGGAAGGATTGAAAAACGTTGAAAAATTGAAAAATTAAAAACGTTGAAAAATTGAAACGTTGAAAGATTGAAGGATTGAAAGGTCTTTCAGCTATAGCAAATAATGCGGGTTACCTTTTGTAAAATATAAAGGTAATCCGCATTTGTTGATAAGACATTTGTTGATTAAAATCCTCGCGTTAGGGAAAACAAACAAGCTTGTTTTTCTCTCGCTGAATTTTTTTGCATAAAAAACAATTATTTATTTGTTTTGCATCAAGTAAAAATATATATTTGCACCATAATTAAAACCTTTACCTATATGGATGAAAAACTATTGCTACTTGGCGACGAGGCTATAGCCCTGGGAGCCATTCACGCAGGACTTTCGGGAGTATACGCTTACCCCGGAACTCCATCCACAGAAATAACAGAGTATATTCAAGGCAACCCGCTGGCTGCAGAGAGGAGAATCCACTGCCGGTGGTCGGCAAACGAGAAAACGGCAATGGAGGAAGCACTCGGAATGTCGTATATGGGAAAGCGCGCCATGGTCTGCATGAAACATGTGGGAATGAACGTGTGTGCCGACGCTTTCGTGAATTCGGCAATGACGGGAACAAACGGCGGACTCGTGGTGGTGGCTGCCGACGACCCCTCGATGCACTCCTCGCAGAACGAGCAAGACTCGAGGTTTTACGGCAAGTTTGCCATGGTGCCCGTGTTTGAACCCTCGTCGCAACAGGAAGTCTACGGCATGATGAAAGACGCCTTCGACTTGTCGGAGCGATACAAGGTGCCCGTGGTGTTGAGGATGGTTACGAGAATGGCACACTCGCGCGCCGTGGTCGAGACGGCAGAGGTAAGGGCACAGAACCCCATGTCGTATCCCTCGAACCCGAAAGACTGGGTGTTGCTGCCGGCTGTGGCACGCAAGCGCAACGTGCGCCTGACGGGGATGCAGAAGGACTTCAGGGAAGAGGCGGAAAACTCGAAATACAACAGACTCATTGACGGCACGGACAAGTCGCTCGGCATCATAGCATGCGGAATAGCCTACAACTATCTGATGGAGCATTTCAAAGACGGATGCCCGTATACGGTGCTCAAAGTGTCGCAGTATCCGCTGCCGGTAAAGATGATAAGACAGCTTGCCCGGGAGTGCGACGCCTTGCTCGTGCTTGAAGACGGACAGCCCGTGGTGGAAGAGATGCTGCGCGGAGTGCTGGAGCAGAATATAGAGATAAAAGGCAGACTGTCGGGCGACGTGCCGCGCACGGGAGAGCTCACGCCAGACAATATCATTTCTGCCCTCGGACTGAAAGACGAAGAGGTGTTCCCGGCAAGCGAACTCGTAGTGCCGCGTCCGCCGGCATTGTGTCAGGGCTGTGGCCACCGCTTTATGTATGAGGCGCTCAACAACGTGTTGCGGGAATACAACAACAGCCGTGTGTTCGGCGACATCGGATGCTACACCCTCGGATTCCTTCCGCCATACCAGGCACTGCACTCCGTGGTAGACATGGGAGCCTCGATAACGATGGCAAAGGGGGCGGCAGATGCCGGACAGTATCCGTCGGTTGCCGTTATCGGCGACTCCACATTCACTCATTCCGGAATGACAGGACTGCTCGATGCCGTAAACGAGAAGTCGAATATAGTGGTGGTAATCTCCGACAACCTCACCACGGGAATGACCGGCGGACAGGACTCTGCCGGAACGGGCAGGATAGAGAGCATCTGTCGCGGCATCGGCGTGGAGCCGGAACATGTAAGGGTGGTCGTTCCGCTGCCGCAGAACATGAAGGAGATGGAAGACGTGATACGCCAAGAGATTAGATACACCGGAGTGAGCGTGGTTATCCCACGCCGCGAATGCATACAGACGGCTCGCCGCCACAACAAGAAAAAGTAAGGAGGACGCAATTTATGAATACAGATATCATTCTTTCGGGAGTGGGAGGACAGGGCATCCTCTCTATCGCCACAATTATAGGAGCTGCCGCCATAAAGGAGAACCTTTACATCAAGCAGGCAGAGGTGCACGGCATGAGTCAGCGCGGCGGCGACGTGCAGTCTAACCTGCGCATCAGTTCGGAGCCGATAGCCTCAGACCTCATTCCGCTGGGCAAGGCAGACCTCATCATCTCTCTCGAGCCGATGGAGGCGATGCGCTATCTGCCGTATCTGAAGAAAGAGGGATGGATTATCACCAACACCGCCCCGTTTGTAAATATCCCGAACTATCCGGAACTCGACACCCTGTTGCAGAGCATCAAGGCTATCGACCACCATGTTTCGCTCGATGTAGACAAGATTGCAAAGGAGGTGGCATCCCCACGCAGCGCAAACATCGTATTGCTCGGTGCTGCCTCGCCCTTCCTCGGTATCGAGGTGGAGAAGATAGAGCAGGGCATACGCAGCGTGTTCTCCCGTAAGGGCGACGCCATAGTGGAGATGAACCTCAAGGCTTTCCGGGCAGGACTTGATGTGGGAAGATTGAAAAATTGAAAGATTGAAAAACGTTGGAAAATTGAAGTTCCAGCTTTTTTTCTAAAACCTTAATAAAAATAAGGATAAGGCTTATGAATATTCCATTTGACAAGAAAACCGTTGATGAGGTGCTCGGGAAAATGCACATCCCGTCGGTGGGGAATGCTACGATACGACAGACTGTAGCCCTGTCTGAGGAACTGGAGAAGATTACCGGACAGAAATTCGTGCATCTCGAAATGGGCTCGCCGGGACTGGAGGCAAGCCGCATAGGAATAGAGGCACAGAAGGAGGCACTCGACAATGGCGTGGCAAACAAATATCCTAATATCGCCGGTATAGCTCCGCTGAAAAGAGAGGCGTCGCGCTTCGTAAAGGCATTTCTCGACATCGACGTTAAGCCCGACGGCTGTGTGCCTACGGTGGGTTCGATGATGGGCACCTTCGCCTCGTTTATCGTTACCACGCATCTCAGTCAAGAAAAAGACACCATACTGTTTATCAACCCGGGCTTCTCCGTGCAGCCGCTTCAGGCAAAGGTGCTCGGATACAAGCGCGACACCTTCGACGTGTACAACTACCGCGGCGAGAAGCTGCGCGAAGAACTGGAGCGCCATCTCGAGAAGGGAAACATCGCCGCCATACTGTATTCCAACCCCAACAACCCGTCGTGGGTGTGCTTCACGGAAGAGGAACTGCAGTATATCGGCGAACTTGCCACGAAATATGATGCCGTGGTTATCGAAGACCTGGCTTATCTCGGTATGGACTCGCGCAAATACATCGGAAAGCCTTTCGAACCGCCATATCAGAGTACGGTGGCACGCTACACTGACAATTACATGCTCATGCTCTCGGCATCAAAGATTTTCAGCTATGCCGGAGAACGAGTGGCCACGGTGGCGATAAGCAACAAACTCTACGACCGCGTTTATCCGCATCTGAAGGAGACGCTTGGCATGGACACTCTCGGCAGGGCTTTTATTTATACCATATTATATACCCTCTCGTCTGGCGTATGCCATTCGGCACAATGTGCACTTGCCGCAATGTATAAGGCGGCATGCGACGGACAGCTGGATTTCGTTACCGAAAACAGAGAGTATGCCCGTCGCGCGGCAAAGCTGAAGGAAGTGTTCCTGCGCCACGGATTCCATATCGTCTACGACAAAGACCTTGACCAGGACGTGAGCGACGGATTCTTCTTCACCATCGGCAGAAAGGGATTCTCGGGAGATGACCTCCTTGCCGAACTCGTGCGCTATGGCGTGGCGGCAATATCGCTCCGCACTACCGGTAGCGAGCAGCAGGGAATACGTGTATGCACGTCGATGCTTCGGGATGAGCATTATCCTTTGCTCGACGAGCGACTGGAGGTGTTCAACCGGAATTTTCCTCTGAAATAAAAACAATAAAGTTTTATAGACCGATGAAACCAAACTATGTTTCTGCCGCAGAGGCAGCAAAACTGATAAAGAGTCACGACCGCGTGTTCATACAGGGCAGTACCTCGATACCGGAGGTGCTGATAGATGCCATAACGGCTCGCGGCAAGGAACTTGAGGGCGTGGAGATGTATTCCGCCTTTGCCGTGGGCAGAAGGGATGCCCCGTATGCCACGACGGAACTGCGCGACAACTTCATACCGCGCAGCCTGTTTATCGCAAACAGCATCCGCAAGGCAGTAGACCGTGGCGAGGCACAGATTATTCCGTGTTTCCTCGGTGAGGTGCCGGCTCTCTTCCGCGAGGGCTATCTGCCGCTCGACGTAACGCTGCTCAATGTTTCGCCGCCAAACAAAGACGGATATTGCAGTTATGGAGTGTCGGCAGACCTTGCCTTCAGTGCGGCGGAATGTTCAAAGACTATCATCGCACAGGTGAACAAACAGATGCCGTTCTCTTACGGCGACCCGCTTATACACATCGATGACATCGATGCCTGTGTGGAAGTGGACGACCCACTGGTGGAGGTGCCTACGGCGGTGCCCAACGAGAGGGAGAAGAAAATCGGACAGTATATTGCCGAACTTATCCCCGACGGGGCAACGCTGCAGATTGGTGTGGGCGGAATACCTAATGCCGTGCTCAACGGACTGCGCGACCACAAGAACCTGGGACTGCACACGGAGGCAATGACCGACGGCGTGTTGCCGCTGATAAAGAGCGGAGTGATAAACAATTCGCAGAAGGTGGTGATGCCGGGAAAAAGTGTTGCCTCGCTCGCCCTCGGGTCGAAGGCGCTTTATGAGTATATGGACTATAACGAGGACATGATTTTCAAGGATGTGGCATGGACTAACGATCCGTTCCGCATACGTCAGAACCCAAAGGTGATGTCGATAAACTCGGCTATCGAAGTGGACTTGACCGGACAGGTGTGTGCCGACTCCATCGGAACACGGCTCTTCTCGGGCGTTGGCGGACAGCACGACTTTATGTATGGCGGAGCTTTGTCGGAAGGCGGAAAGACTTTCATAGCCATGACAGCCACGTCGGGCAAGGGAATATCAAAGATAAAACCCGTATTGACCGAAGGCGCAGGAGTGGTTACGACGCGTTTCCAGACACAGTATGTCGTTACGGAATATGGAGCTGCCTTTCTGAAAGGCAAGGACCTCGCACAGCGTGCCCATGAACTGATACGCATCGCAGCACCGGAATTTCGCGAAGAGCTGGAGCGCGCCGCCTACGAAAGGTTCGGATATCGGTTCTTGAGAGAAAAATAGAATATACTTTATCATAACTTTTATAGAACTCGTTGGCGTATCAGAAACAGGGACGTTAAAATAATGTTTCCGGCTTTTGATACGCGTTTTTATATGATGTTCGGAATTTATTTGGTATTTTTGCAATAAATCACTACATTTGTGCGGTAAAATTCTTCGGTTATGGTAACATTAAAAGAATGCAAGAAAAAACTTTCAGATTTTAAGCGACATTCAGGAGAAAGTTTCGGAATTGTCAAACTTGGTATTTTCGGCTCTGTTGCAAGGGAGGAGAATACAGATGAGAGTGATGTTGATATTGTTGTAGAAATAAAAAATCCTACACTCTTGCTTATGTTTGAACTGCATAAAGCTCTTGAAAAACTTCTTTGTTGTAAGGTCGACTTGATAAGGTTTCGTAATTCTTTACGGCCTTTGCTTTTGGATAATATCAATAGGGAGGCTGTGTATGTATAAAAGTACTATGCATGATAAACTTGAAGAGATTAAAGAGTCTATCATTCTGATAATGGAATGGAGTGCAAATGTAGATTCTGCTGATGCTTTCTTGCTGTCGCCAGCAAACTATATGGCTTTTAATGCTTGTGTCATGAGACTGCAAGTTATAGGAGAACATGTTGGTCGACTTTTGAAAATTCAAGATAATCCATTGGAGAAATATAAAAATATTCCATGGCAAGCTATATATGGAATGAGAAATCTTATTTCACATGAATATGCTAATATAGATGAAGCTATCGTTTATGATACAATAAAAAACGGTTTGCCAGAACTTTTAGTAGTTATTGATGAATTGTTGAAGAAATTCTAATGACTTACTCGATTATCCATAGCCTTAATTCTTGATGTTCGGAATTTATTTGGTATTTTTGCAGACCACTTGGTCTTTATTAATTCGAACATCATGACATTTGACGAGATAATCAGAAAATATTCTTTTTTGCCTGCTGCCGATATCAGCGGCAAACTTAACGATACTCTTGAGGGTAACACTACGGTTGTAGTTACCGCACCGCCAGGAGCAGGAAAGTCTACGCTCCTTCCCCTTACTATAAATGCCGGAAGTAAGAGAAATGGCAAAATCCTTATGCTTGAGCCAAGGCGCATCGCTGCACGACAGATAGCATGCCGTATGGCAGAAATGATTGGCGAAGGAGTGGGGCAGAGCGTCGGTTATAGGGTGAGATTTGAAAGTAGAGTATCAGCCCAGACCCGTATAGAGGTAATTACAGAGGGGATACTGACCCGTATGCTCGTTGCCGACCCTACGCTCGACGGAGTGGATACTGTAATCTTCGACGAGTTTCATGAGCGCAGCATAAATACAGATCTGTCGCTTGCCCTGTGCAGGTATTCACAACAGTTGTTGCGCGATGATCTGAAAATTGTAGTCATGTCGGCTACAATAGATGCGTCGGAAATATGCAAAGCCATGAATGCACCTTTGATAGAGTGCAGCGGGAGAATGTTCCCAGTTAGAGTGGAATATGTCGACGAGGCACATAACGGATTCGATGATCTGCTCACCGATTCCGCAAGAATTGCCGCTCGTGTCGTGGCGCGTGTTTCGTCTGAGCAAAAGGGAGATATCCTCGTGTTCCTTCCAGGACAGGGAGAGATTCAGCGTTGCGCGGAATTACTTGGCAACTCGCTGGAGGGAACAGTAGTATTCCCGCTATACGGAAATCTCTCTCCAGAGCAACAGCACAGGGCAATAATGCCGCTGCCTGACGGAAGGCGCAAGGTGGTAATTGCCTCTCCTATTGCCGAGACGTCGCTTACTATTGAAGGGGTCAGAATTGTTGTCGACTCCGGATTATGCCGACGCTTGGCTTTTGATGTGAATAGCGCACTGAGTCATCTCGAAACTGTTGGTATCAGTCGTGATATGATGATACAGCGAACGGGACGTGCCGGACGATTGGAAGACGGGGTCTGCTACAGACTTTGGCGACAGGTGGAGGAACACAAAATGGAAGACCAGCGACGCCCGGAGATTGAATACATTGACCTCGCTCCGCTTGTTCTCGAAGTTGCAGCCTTTGGCGAAAATGATATATGGCAGTTGCCGTGGCTCACTCCGCCGGATAAAGGCAGAGTAATGCAGGCTCAGAAACTGCTTCTGCTTCTTGGGGCTATCGGGGCTGACGGGAAGACAACGCCACTCGGAAAACAGATGGCAGCCATGCCTTGTCATCCGCGAATAGCAAAAATGATATTGAGTTGTGAAACTACAGGGATGAAGGCGCTGGCATGCGACATTGCCGCTTTACTCGAAGAAAAAGACCCGATGGCGAATTCCGCCGATACGGATATATCTATGCGTATATCTTCGTTGCGGGGGAGCAGAAAACGCCAACAGCTTGGCAAATGGAAACGTATTGCCTTGATTGCTCAAGAATACCGAAGGATGGTTAGAGTGGCAGAGGAGAATGCCGATGTGACGCCGTCAGACGTGGGCATTCTTGTGGCTAATGCCTATCCGGAGCGCGTTGCCATGGCTCTTGACGATGCAGGCAACTTCCGCTTGGCAAATGGAGATAATGTGAGGTTGGATTTGTCTGACTCCATGTCGGCATATCCGTGGATTGCCGTTGCTTCTTTGTATTCCCGTGGAAAATCGGGTAGGGTATTCCTCGCCGCTCCGGTAGAGAAAACCGACCTGCCTGTTTATTTCCATGATAATGTGTCGTGGAACAGCAAGGCGGGATGTGTCGTGGCACAGAGGGAAAAGCGTATGGGGTGTCTGATTGTTGACAGTACGCCTATTGCGGATATCGACAGAAAGACTATTGTGGATGTGGTTTGCAATGCCGCTAAGAAAGACGGACTGGGCATGTTCGACTGGAATGACAGTGTTTCCAGACTACAGCTGAGGGTGATGAAAGTGGCAGAATGGCATCCGGAACTGTCGTTGCCGGATATCTCGACTCGTCATGTTCTTGAAACTGCCGACGAATGGCTTCCGCTTTATCTGGAGAATAATGGGAAGATAAGGTCGAATGTTACAGAACTGAAGAAAATCAATTTGCATGATGTACTGTGGGCGATGATTCCGTATGATTTGCAGATACAGATAGACCGCCTTGCTCCAACTCATATCATGGTGCCTACGGGAAGCAGAATAAAAATTGATTATCGACAGGGAGCGGCTGCTCCAGTATTGAGCGTCAGACTGCAGGAATGTTTCGGTATGGAGAAGACGCCATGCGTTAATGATGGAAAACAACCGTTGCTGATGGAATTGCTGTCGCCGGGATTTAAGCCCGTACAACTCACTCAAGACTTGGAAAGCTTCTGGAATACCACATATTTTGAGGTCAGGAAAGAATTGAAGCGACGCTATCCGAAACACTACTGGCCGGAGAATCCGCTTGAGGCAGAGGCTGTGAGAGGGGTGAAGCGGAGGTAAGTTTGCAACCCGATTGCAAAACATTCTATATACTTTTGCGGCAGAAAACTAAAACATAAAATATATGGACAAGAAAAAACTATTGAGAATTATTCTCACTGCCGTGTTGCTCGTTGCGGCAGTTGTGGTTGAGAAAACCATGGAACTTGAAGTCTGGCAACTGCTGATTGTATATCTCGTTCCTTTCCTGCTCATCAGCTATGATGTTATCGGAGAGGCAATAGAGGGAATTATGGAGGGGGAAGTCTTCGATGAGGACTTCCTTATGTGTGTTGCTACTGTCGGGGCATTGCTTATTGGCTTCCTGCCTGGAGCCGAGACGGAATTTCCTGAGGCTGTGTTCGTTATGCTCTTCTTTCAGATTGGCGAACTGTTTGAGGATTATGCCGAAGACAACAGTCGCAGGTCGATTTCGCATCTTATGGAGATTCGTCCTGATACGGCAAACGTGGTAAGAAACGGGGAGACGCTTGTCGTTAAGCCGGAGGATGTCAGGATTGGCGAGACTGTAGTTGTGAAACCTGGCGAGAAACTGCCTCTCGACGGAGTCGTGGAGAGCGGTAAGACGAGTCTCGACACTATGGCGCTTACAGGAGAGACAATGCCGCGTGATGTAGCTGAAGGTGATAAGGTCGTGTCGGGTTGCGTAAACTTGTCGGGAGTAATAACGGTCAGGGTAGAGAAAACTTATGGTGAGTCTACTGTCAGCAAGATTCTTGATCTTGTGGAGAATGCAAACGAAAACAAGTCGAAGAGCGAGACCTTCATAGCCAAGTTTGCACATGTATATACCCCAATCGTTGTTTATGTGGCTTTGTTGCTTGCCTTCTTGCCTCCGTTCTTTTATGCCAGTTATATGGAAGCCCTGCCAGTATGGTTGGGTAGGGCTCTAACCTTCCTCGTGGTGTCATGCCCTTGTGCTCTTGTTATTTCCGTGCCGCTAACCTTCTTCGCCGGTATTGGTGGAGCCTCAAAGCGTGGTATTCTAATAAAAGGTTCAAACTATATGGATGCGTTGGCAAAAACCGGAGTTGTGGTATTCGACAAGACTGGAACCTTGACGAAGGGCAAATTCGAGGTTGAGGCTATCCATCCCAATGATTTCAATGACAACGAACTCTTGCATCTTGCTGCCCATGTGGAGAGATTCTCTACACATCCTATTGCGATGTCGCTAAAAGAGGCTTTTGGCAATGAAGATGACGGTTGTAATGTTGAGAATGTAGAGGAAATTGCCGGAAAAGGAGTTAAGGCTATTGTTAACGGAAGGGAAGTGTTTGTAGGCAACGGCAAACTGATGGACAGTATTGGTGTGGAGTGGCATCAGTGTCATAAGGTGGGTACTATCGTTCATGTGGCTGTCGATGGCGTATATGCCGGACATATCGTAGTTTCGGATGTTGTCAAGACTGATGCCCGGGAGGCTATTGATGGTCTCAAAAATTGCGGCATAAAGAAAACGGTTATCCTTACAGGCGACAGGAATGAAGTTGGCGAGTATGTTGCTAAAGAACTTGGAGTGGACGAATGTCATGCCGAGTTGCTGCCTGCCGACAAGGTAGACAGGATGGAGGAAATTCTGAATAGCGAGAATAAAAAAAGTAATGTCGCTTTTGTTGGCGACGGCATTAACGACGCTCCTGTATTGGCACGCGCTGATGTAGGTATTGCTATGGGAGCCTTGGGATCAGATGCAGCAATCGAAGCCGCAGATGTTGTGCTGATGGACGATAAACCGTCTAAAATAGCGTTGGCAATAAGAATAGCCCGCAATACTATCGGCATTGCAAGACAGAATGTGGCATTTGCCATTTCCGTAAAACTTGCGGTTCTCATACTTGCCGCTTTCGGCTTGGCAACAATGTGGATGGCAGTTTTTGCAGATGTCGGTGTTACGGTTATCGCCGTGCTTAATGCCATGAGGGCTTTAAACACGGCGAAAGCTTGATATTTCTCTCTTTAAGCCAAATGGGCTTGAGTGTTTTATAAAAGGTATGTTTGCCCTTTATGTCAGAATGAGAATCTACAAATGATGGTTCTTCTTTCTACATTCAGGGCATTCTCCTTTTACGACAAACGATAGCGAGTGGGCATGGAAGCCTTCTGGCAATTTCAAGTCGTGGATATGTATATCCTCCAGACAGAACGACTTTTGGCATGATTCGCAATAGAAATGTACATGACTGTCTTTCATGTTGCATGCCCCGTCGCTAAGGCAAAGCTCATAGTTGAGTATTCCACGCCCGTCTTCAAACGAATGTACTACATCGTGCTCGTGGAATAGAGTGAGTACTCTGAAAATACTCGACTTGTCCATCGACAGTTGCAATGCCTCGATGTCGGATAGACTTACCGGGTGGTCGAGTCCTGCCAGCGTCTTGTATACAAGAATGCGGTTGGCAGTAGGCTTTACACCTTTATGCTCCAGTCTTTTTTCTATTTCTTCTATATTTGTCATCTTGTATCAAAAAGAAATCATAGATACTCGATATTGGATTATATAAAGACGCATTATTCTTCTACGACTTCTACTTCCATGCTTACGTTCTCCTTAGGACGGTCGCCACGCAGAGTTTCGCAGTTTTGTATCTTCTCAACCACGTCAAGTCCTTCTTCCACCTCGCCGAACACGGTATATTGATTGTCAAGGAACGGTGTTCCGCCAATTGTGGTATACGTCTCCCGCTGTTCATCGGTAAACGTAGGCTTGCCTTTTTCCATGCTTATTGCCTTCGTTTCGGCAATAAGTTCGTCCTGCAGTTCTTGAAGTCCGGCACGGTCGCGGTTGCGTCTCAGATCCATAATCTTGTCGTGGTTTTCCTTTGCAAGCTGGTTGAAGATAGCCTGTTCCTGTTGCATCTCCAACTGCTTCTCCATTTGCTTTAGTTCAGCCGGCTTGTATGTCTTTCCCCAAACAATATAGAACTGGCTTCCGCTGCTCTCTCTGTTAGGGTTAACCTCGTCTCCAAGACGTGCTGCGCTCAAGGCACCGCGCTTGTGGAAGAGTTTCGGGTAAACGAATTCTGCCGGAATCGTATAGTCCGGTCCACCGGTTCCGAGCATCTTGCCTTTAGGTGCTCCTTTGCTGTCAGGGTCTCCCCCCTGAATCATGAAGTCTTTGATGACACGATGGAACAGAGTGCCGTCGAAATATCCCTCTTTGGCAAGTTTTATGAAGTTGTCGCGATGTTTAGGAGTCTCGTCGTAGAGGCGAACCAGGATGTCGCCCTCGGTTGTTTTGATTTTTACTCTTGTCATTATCTTGTTTTTCTTTGTTTTTATAAAATTGTTTTTTTTATCTACCTCTGGCAGGTATAGCCTTATTAAAGGTTTTCCTTTTTAGCCTTCCCTTCACCGCTTGTCAGCTTTTCAATCATAATGTCAGCAGCATTTTCTGCGGCACGCTTCTCGCCCAAAATATTGTGGATTTCGGCATAACCTTTAAGCATGTTTTCTCTTGCCTTGCCCTCATTGGTTATCTTTTCGAGTTCATTTTTGATATTTTCCGTACTGAAAGAGTCGGCAACGAGTTCGGTAACTACCTTGCGATTAGCTATCAGATTCACGAGCGATATATATTTCACCTTCAGAAGATGACGCTTCAAGAAGGCGATGACCTTAGGAATAGGAGTCTTGTAGCAAACCACCTGTGGCACGTTGAAAAGTGCTGTTTCAAGAGTTGCCGTACCGCTTGTTACCGCTGCAGCACGAGCTTGCTGGAGTAATGCATAAGTCTCTCCGCTAATGAGCTTTGCCGTTCCGTTGAGATACTGGCCGTATATACTCTTGTCAATTCCCGGTGCACCGGCAACGACAATTTGGTATTTCCCCTTAGCCACATCTTTTGCCGCTTGCAGCATATATGGCAAGTTGTCTTTGATTTCCTGTTTCCTGCTTCCTGCGAGTAGGGCTATTATAGGTTTGTTCTCGAGTCCGAGTCTGTTGTTGAACTCTTCGAGACTTTCTTTGTAACCCGTCTTGAATTCAGCCACTTCATCGGCAGTCGGATTGCCTACATAGTGTATAGGATAGTGGTGTTTCTTTTCGAAAAAGTCTATCTCAAATGGCAGGATGGAGAACAGTTCGTCAACATCTCTTTTTATATTCCTTATCCTATATTCCTTCCAGGCCCATATCTTAGGAGAAATATAATAATATACAGGGATATTGGTCTTAGCGTGAATATATTTGGCGATGCTGAGGTTAAACCCCGGATAGTCGATAAGTATCAGTACGTCAGGCTGATACTCCGCAATATCTTTCTTGCATAGAGCCATATTGCTGAATATTGTGCGCAGATGCATAAGTACTGGGATGAACCCCATATAAGCAAGTTCGCGGTAGTGTTTAACGCGTGTTCCGCCGACGGCAGACATGAGGTCTCCGCCGAAGAAGCGGAACTGTGTCTCCGGGTCTTTATCTTTCAGAGCCTGCATAAGATGCGAGGCATGAAGGTCTCCACTTGCTTCACCGGCAATAAGATAGTATTTCATTTTACTCTTCCACCATTTTAGTTTCTCAATCTTTCAACGTTTTTCAATCTTTCACTTTTTCAACGTTTCAATCTTTCACTTTTTCAATCTTTCAATCTTTCAATCTTTCAAATCCCCCATTCCCTAATCTTTTCCATAGCCTGATAAGCGGTAATGTCTATAGTTGTAGGAGTAATAGCCACATATCCGTTAGCGAGAGCCCATTCGTCGGTATCCTCGGCATCAGGTTCCGTATCCCTGAATTCTCCAACCATCCAGTAGTTGTCGTATCCTCTTGGATGACGTTGCTTTACGACCTCGTTTTCCCAGATACCGTTACACATTCTGCAAACCTTTACCCCTCGGAACTCCTTGATATTAGGGAAGTTGACGTTCAAACAAACATTCTTTGGCAGACCTTCTTCAAGAACCCTTCCGGTGATAATCTTTATAATCCTCGATGTGGCACTGAAGTCAGCATCGGCATCATAGTTGCATAGAGAGAAAGCGATCGACGGAACACCTTTCATGCATCCCTCCCGAGCTACTCCCATAGTACCGCTGTAATGGGTGTTTACAGAAGCATTGTCGCCGTGGTTTATTCCGCTGAGAACCAAATCGGGACGCCTGTCGCATAGCTGACTGAAAGCCATCTTCGTGCAGTCCACCGGTGTGCCATTGCATGCCCAAACCTGCAGATGCTCTTCCTTACGCTTCAGAGAAAGCCTTAATGGCATTTCAGAAGAGAAAGCGCAGGAGAAACCGGAACGTGCCGATTCGGGGGCGCAAACGATAACATCGCCAAATCCGCGAACATATTCAATCAAGCTTGTTATGCCCTTTGCATCATACCCGTCATCGTTGGAAATCAGTATTAAAGGTCTTTTATTTTTCATAAATTAAAATTCTTTTGCTTGCAAAAGTACGAAAAAAGGTTTAAATCCGCCGATTATCACATAATAATATGTATCTTTGCAGTCATAAATAGCATGAAATGACAGTTTCCTTAGGCTGCATTACCTTATTATTGCAATAATTGAAAGAATAAAATGGGAAAAATAATAGCATTGGCAAACCAAAAGGGTGGAGTGGGAAAGACTACTACCACGATAAACCTCGCTGCTTCGCTGGCAACGCTCGAGAAAAAAGTACTCGTAATCGATGCCGACCCACAGGCTAACGCTTCGAGCGGTCTCGGCGTTAACTCCAAGGATATTGACTGTTCTCTATACGAGTGTATCATTGACCACGCCGACGTTAGGGATGCTGTGTATACAACCGATATCGACGGACTGGACATAATACCGAGTCATATCGACCTCGTGGGCGCAGAAATAGAAATGCTCAACCTTGACCATCGCGAACAGGTGATAAAGCGTTTGCTGCAGCCTATAAGAGGAGATTATGACTATATCCTGATAGACTGCTCTCCGTCGCTCGGTCTTATCACTGTCAATGCGCTGACTGCCGCCGATTCTGTCATTATTCCTGTACAGTGTGAGTATTTTGCCCTTGAAGGAATCAGCAAGCTGCTTAATACTATAAAAATCATAAAAAGCAAACTGAATCCGAAACTTGAGATTGAGGGTTTCCTCTTGACGATGTATGACAGTCGTCTACGTCTTGCCAATCAGATTTACTATGAAGTAAAACGCCATTTCCAGGAACTGGTGTTCAAAACTGTGATACAGCGAAACGTAAAGCTCAGTGAGTCGCCAAGCCACGGACTGCCTGTTATCCTATATGATGCCGACTCTACAGGAAGCAAGAACCATCTTGCATTGGCTAAGGAAATTATAAACAAAAACGAACAAAGTAAGTAAACGTAAATATATAAATGGGAGTACATAAGAGATATAGCGCTTTGGGACGTGGACTCGACGCCCTTATATCAACTGATGACGTGCGTCCTCAGGGAAGCTCAACGATTAATGAAATTGACATCGACAAGATAGAGGCTAATCCAAATCAGCCACGAAGGGAGTTTGATCAGGAGGCTTTGCAGGAACTTGCCAACAGTATTCGGGAGATTGGAATAATTCAGCCGATTACCCTAAGGCAGGTCGATGACGAAAAATACCAGATTATTGCCGGCGAGCGACGCTGGCGTGCATCTCAGATAGCAGGGCTGACAGCTATCCCTGCTTATATCCGTACTATAAAGGACGAGAATGTAATGGAGATGGCTCTCGTGGAGAATATCCAGCGAGAGGATCTTAATGCTATCGAAATTGCTTTGGCGTATGAACATCTTCTCTCGAATACCGGTATGACACAGGAAAAGGTGTCGGAGCGTGTGGGGAAGAGCCGAACGGCAATTACCAATTACCTGCGCTTGCTGAAACTGCCGGCTCAGGTGCAGATGGCTCTGCAGAAGAAGGAGATTGATATGGGGCATGCTCGTGCGCTGCTCTCCATCGACTCTCCGTCGCTGCAGATAAAGGTGTTTAAGGAAATACAGAAAAACGGATATTCTGTTCGTAAGGTAGAGGAAATAGCAAAACAGCTGAACAGCGGCGAGAATGTTGTAAGCGGAAAGAAGGTGATTGCTTCCAACAACCCGTTGCCGGAGGAATTCAATGTGCTGAAGGAAAAGCTGTCAACATTCTTCTCTACAAAAGTGCAGATGACCTGTTCTGCAAAGGGAAAGGGGAAAATCAGTATTCCGTTTGCCAATGCCGAGGAACTGGAACATATCCTGGCGGTTCTTGATAAAACGCATGAATGATAATTTAATCCGGCTTAGCGTGTATAGCAACATTAGAAGAATATTCTCTTGCCTCGTGGCTGTTGTCGCTTCAGCGACTGTATGGGCTGAGGAACCGATAGTACGACAGTCGGAATCCTCGACTTTGTCGGAACTGCAAGGCTGCTCTGACTTCTCTGGTTTCTCGAAGCCATCCGAGTTGTCATATGAGTCTTGTATGTCTTATGAGTCTTATAACTCTTATACATCCGACTCTTCCGACACCCTTATATATAATAAGGTGGACAGCCTTTCTGCCATGTCGAAGAAAAAGGTGAAGCGCGATTGGGCAACATGGGCTCCTGATCCTAAGCGCGCCATGTGGCTTGCGATAGTGCTGCCGGGTGCCGGACAGATATACAACAGGAAATACTGGAAACTGCCTATCGTATATGGAGGAATTCTTGGATGTGCGTATGCCTGGAGATGGAACAACCAGATGTTTCGCGACTATTCTCAGGCTTACATGGATATAATGGACGATGATCCGAATACGCAGAGCTATAACCAGTTCCTGCATCTTGGTATGCAGATAACGGATGAAAACAAGGAGAGATACCAAAACCTGTTTAAGCGCCGCAAAGACTATTACCGCAAGTATCGCGACTTGAGCATCTTCTGCTTGATAGGAGTTTATGCCCTGTCGGTTATAGATGCTTATGTTGATGCCTCACTGTCGCAGTTTGATATTTCTAAAGATTTGAGTCTTAGGATAGAGCCGTCGGTTATCAACAACCATTCATCGGCTAACCCGGTGAAGAGCTCGTCTCTCGGACTGCAGTGCTCGCTGAACTTCTGAGCTTTCTGATAGTTCAGAGTTATCGGTTCTCCCAGTTCTCTCAGAACTCCCAGAACTCTCAGCCCTCTCAGCTCTCTCCGACCCTTCAAAAAAATCTCTCCCAGAAAAAAAACAAGAAGATGATAAAAATAAATATAAAAAGTCTGGCTTTTGCAGCCGCCCTCCTCTTAGGAGGCAGCAACATGCTGTATGCCCAGACCGATGATGAAAAGGAAATAAAAGTAAAAGACAAGGATGGCAACGAGGAAATCATCGATGTGCCGGAGTCTATGGATACAGAGTTTGATAACCTGTTGCAGGAGTATTACTCAAAGAAATATCTGAAAGAGGATGGCGACTGCAACTACCGCGACGAGAACAGAACTTACGACAAGGAGGTTTATATCGACCGGTTGAAGAGGCTGCCGAATATTATGGAGATGCCTTACAACGAAATAGTGCAGAAGTTTATCGACAGATACACCGGTCGTCTGCGCCGTTCCGTAGGCTATATGCTCGGGGCATCAAATTTCTATATGCCAATCTTTGAGGATGCCCTCGAGGCTTATGGCGTTCCGCTCGAACTGAAGTATCTTCCGGTTATCGAGTCGGCGCTCAACCCGAAAGCCGTGTCAAGGGTCGGTGCTGCCGGATTGTGGCAGTTTATGCCGTCAACTGGCAAGCAGTATGGACTGGAGATTAATTCGCTCGTCGATGAGCGTCGCGACCCGGTGAAGTCGTCGTATGCCGCAGCAAGATATCTGCGCGACCTGTATAGAATTTATGGCGACTGGAGCCTCGTTATTGCTGCATACAACTGTGGACCGGAGAATGTGCGCAAGGCAATACAGCGCTCAAACGGAGAGACTGACTATTGGACTATATATCCTTATCTTCCGCGCGAGACAAAGGGATACGTTCCGGCATTTATAGCCGCAAACTATGTAATGACGTATTATTGCGAGCATAACATCTGTCCGATGCGTACCACACTGCCGGCAAAGACCGATACTGTGCAGGTTAGCCGCGATGTGCATTTCAAGCAGATTGCCGATGTCTGCGGAGTAGACATCGAGGAGCTTCGGGCTCTTAATCCGCAGTATCGCCGCGATATAGTAAACGGCAGTTCAAAGCTCTCGTCAATCCGACTGCCTATTGCCGTAGTGAACTCGTTTATTACCAATGAGGACTCTATTTGCAATTATCAGGCAGACCAGCTCTTTACCCGCCGCTCGCTCGTAGAAGTGGCAGAAGAGAGTCAGCCGCGATATTCGTCTTCTAAGAAAACATATTCCCGCAGCTCAAAGAGCTCCCGCAGTTCGAAAGACAGAGACCGCCGCAGAAAGAAAGGACGCAAGAACAAGGAGAGAACAAAGAGCGTGAAGGTAAGAAACGGCGACACTCTCTCGGAGATAGCCGAGAGAAACCACACTACCGTAAAGAAACTTCGTAAGCTCAACGGTATAAAGGGTAATAATATCCGTGCCGGAAAGAAGATAAAGGTGAAGTAAAAACTCACCGCATCCATTAACAATTAAATGTCTGAATATTATGGGTGAACAATTAAATCCAGACAAGGAGAGGGAAGCTGCCGATGCAAAAATGGTGGATGACGCCTTCCGTCATCTACTCGACAGCTATTTGGCGTCGCGCCATAGAAAGAAGGTGGACATCATAACTAAAGCCTTCAACTTTGCAAGACAGGCGCATAAAGGTGTGCGACGCCTGTCGGGCGAACCGTATATCATGCACCCTATCGCCGTGGCGCAGATTGCCTGCTCGGAGATGGGACTCGGCTCCACAAGTATCAGTGCCGCATTGCTACACGATGTAGTGGAGGATACTGATTATACCGTAGAGGATATACAGAACATGTTCGGTCCGAAGATTGCGCAGATTGTCGACGGCCTGACTAAGATTTCTGGCGGAATCTTCGGTGAACAGGCATCGGCACAGGCAGAGAACTTCAAGAAGCTGTTGCTTATGATGAGCGACGACATTCGTGTTATCCTTATCAAGATATGCGACCGTCTTCACAATATGCGTACCCTCGACGGGCAACCGCCAAACAAACGCTATAAGATTGCAGGAGAGACGTTGTATATATACGCTCCGCTCGCCAACCGCCTCGGACTGAACAATATCAAGACCGAACTGGAAAATCTAAGCTTTAAGTTTGAACATCCGGAACAGTATCAGGCGATTGAAGAGAAACTTGCCAGCACTCAGGAATCCAGAGACTCCCTCTTCGACAGCTTTACGGCTCCAATCCGTGAGGCTCTCGACAAGATGGGATTTGAATATAAAATAAAGGCAAGGGTAAAGAGCCCGTATTCCATATGGAACAAGATGCAGCAGAAGCAGGTGTCGTTCGACCAAATCTATGATATCCTTGCCGTTCGCATCATCTTCAAGCCCAAGAAGAAAGACGAGGAGGTTAACGAGTGCTTTAATATTTATGTGGCAATAAGTCAGATCTACAAGTCACACCCCGACCGCCTTCGCGACTGGGTGAACCACCCTAAGGCAAACGGATATCAGGCTCTCCATGTTACTCTGATGAGTAAACAGGGAAAATGGATCGAAGTGCAGATCCGTTCCGAGCGCATGGACGAGATTGCCGAACAGGGATTTGCTGCCCATTGGAAATATAAGGACGGAGTGGCGGCAAATGGTGAATTCTCCGAGGATGAGGGCGAACTGAACAACTGGCTTCGCACGATAAAGGAGATTCTCGACGATCCGCAGCCGGATGCCATGGATTTCCTCGACACCATAAAGCTTAACCTTTTCGCGTCGGAGATTTTTGTCTTCACGCCGAAGGGTGAGATAAAGACGATGCCGGCTGGATGTACGGCTCTCGATTTCGCTTTCCAGATTCATACTTTCCTCGGCAGTCATTGTATCGGTGCCAAGGTGAACCATAAGCTCGTGCCGCTGAGCCATAAACTGAGCAGCGGCGACCAGGTGGAGATTCTCACATCCAACTCGCAGCATGTACAGCCCTCGTGGATTAATTTCGTTTCAACGGCAAAGGCTAAGACTAAGATTCAGGCTATATTGCGCCGCGAGGGTAGGGAAGTGCAGAAGCGCGGCGAGGAGATTCTTGACGAGTTCCTGAAGCGTAACTCACTGGAGGTTACTTTCTCGGTCTTGAACAAGCTATGTGCATTGCATGGCATAGAGAAACATGAACAGCTGTTGCAGGCTCTTGGCGAGAAGACTATCATTCTCGGTGAGCAGGACATTAAGGAACTGCAGGGCAAGGGGAAGAAGAAAACTGAAGAAACCGTTAAGGGATGGCGTCGCTATGTTCCGTTCCTCGGAAAACAGAAGAAGGCGGAGAAAACGGAAAAGACCGACGAATACATCGTCTTGCCTACCGACTTCAACCGCAAGAAGCCTATCTATATCAACGACGACAATATACACCAGTATATCTTCAAGTCGTGCTGTCACCCTATCCCCGGCGATGACGTCTTGGGATACATCGACGGCAAAAACCATATCGAGATACACAAGCGCTCCTGTCCGGTGGCGTCGAAACTGAAGTCGAGCTACGGCAACCGTATTCTTGACGCTAAGTGGGACATGCACCGCAAGCTGTTCTTCGATGCAACGATTTCAATAAAGGGTATCGACCGCATCGGAATGCTGAACGAAGTGACAAGTGTAATCTCCGGACAGTTCGACCTGAATATCCATAAGCTGACCATATCAAGCGACGACGGCATCTTCTCTGGAGTCTTCGAACTGCTTATCCACGACCGCACGGACGTGGAGACAATTATTAAGAATCTAAAAACAATAAAAGGCGTACAGGAGGTTAACCAGACTGTATAAACAACAACAACAACAATAATGAAAAATCTTTTCCTTTCCATTTTGCTCGCCTTGGCAAGCATATCAGCTGTTCAGGCTGCCAACAAATATGACAATCCCGACACGCTCTTCGTGGCTCGCGACGGTACGGCTGAGTTCCGCAACATCGATGATGCCATTGAGGTATGCCGCGCCTTCATGGAATATCATAAAGTGATTTTCGTGAAAAACGGAACGTACAAGGAGAAACTTATCATCCCGTCGTGGCTCACTAATATAGAGATTTGTGGTGAAGACCCGGAGAAGACAGTCGTAACATACGACGACCATGCCAATGTCTTCATTCCCGGCACAAACCGTAAGATGGGAACCTTCCGCACATATACCGTGCGTGTCGACGGCAACGACATTACATTCAAGAACCTGACCATAGAGAACAATGCCGCCCGACTCGGACAGGCTGTTGCCCTACATACTCAGGGCGACCGACTCATATTCGTAAACTGCCGTATCCTCGGCAATCAGGACACTGTCTATACTGGCGGCATCAACACCCGTCTGTATTTCAAAGACTGCCATATCGAGGGTACCACAGATTTTATCTTCGGTCCGTCAACGGCATGGTTTGAAAACTGCACCATCCTTAGTCGCATCGACTCTTATATCACCGCTGCTTCCACACCGCAGAACGTAAAATACGGATATGTCTTCAACCATTGTCGACTCATTGCAGCCGACGGAGTGAAGAAAGTATATCTCGGCAGACCATGGCGTCCGTATGCCCACACTCTGTTCATGAATTGCGAGATGGGCAGTCAGATACGTCCCGAGGGATGGTTCAACTGGAGCAATCCGCAGAACGAGAAAACCGCACGCTACGAGGAATACAACAACCGCGGTGCCGGAGCTTCGCCCAAAACACGTGTAACTTGGAGCCGTCAGCTCTCGAAAAAAGAGGCAGCACAGGTAACACTCGAAAACGTGTTCAGACAGAACGACGGGTGGATGCCGGAGTAATTTGAATTGTACAATTATGAATGTGGCATATTTATTGAACAGATATTTTGATAATTGCAATAAAAATGTAATTATTGAAGTTTTTGACAATAAGAATATCTATTCTGTTTATACGGATATTGTCAATACTTTAAGTTCTAATCCAGATATTGAACTTGGAGTTATGCAGGCATTAAGCTATTGCTTTTATGAGGTTCTTGATAATGTGCTTACACATTCGTCAAAACAATGTGGTACGGCAATATTGCAATATGATGAGATATCTAATAATATAAAAATTCTTGTTGCTGATGACGGAATTGGGGTATGTGAATCTTTGAAGGAGAATCCTGAATATAAAAATATCTCATTGACGGAAGCTCTTGAATTATGTATCCAAGACAATGTTTCTGATGGAAAAGGAATGGGCTTTGGTTTATATTCAACTTCTATGCTCGTTAGTCATGCAGGTGTCCGACTTTATATTCATTCGGAAGATAAAGAATTGGTATTTGATGGCTTAAAGTCTGTTGTTTGCGATGCTGATTTATGGACAGGCACTATTGTCTGTCTTGAATTGAAGACAAACGTAGAATTAGACTCTAACGATATTCTTGAAAATAGAGTTGATGCAGAGTCTGAATACAATGAAACCTTTATAGAAGAAGATGATTTGGATAATCTTTGGTAGAGAATATGATACAGTTTAAATTTATAGAATTTGGAGAGAATCTCGGGACACGACAACTCGGAGACCATGTCAGAAATATATTACTACCTCTTGTCTCTGGGGGAGAAAAAGTGATATTGGATTTTTCAGGTGTCAATGTGGTCTCAAATTCTTTTGCAGATGAATGCTTAGGTAAATTGCTTCTGTATATGCCTCTTGATGAACTGAAAAAAAAGACAACTTTTGTGAATCTAAACGACTTCGCAAAAAGAAATATTGCAATAGCTTTTAAAAGACGTATAAAACGTGTTCGGACAGGCCGACGGGTGGATGCCGGAATGATTTGAAAGATTTACAATATTTCTATAAAAAGTTTTTCGGTCATTTTACCCTCACACCCTCACACATACCCCATAAAGCCCCTGTTTATCGGGGTTTTGATGGTGAGGGTAAGTGTGAGGGATGGTGAGGGTATAGAATTAGGAATTAGAAAATAGAAATTAGAAATGAAAGTGATGAGGATAATAAATTGCGGGAGTAAATAGAAGTGGCACTTTTGGTGCAGCATACTTGCACCTTTGGTGCAATCACCGAATACTCCTGCTATTACATAGAAACGCTATCGGTAAAGGAGATGAATAGCATTCCTAATTCCTTATTCTATACCCTCACCATCCCTCACACCATCCCTCACACCTGAAATGCCGATAAACAGGGGCTTTATGGGGTATGTGTGAGGGTGTGAGGGTAAAAACGCCGAAAAACATTTTCATATGTACGGTTGGAAATCGTAGTAGGTGCGGTGTCTCACCGCACAATGAGAAAGGGGTATATAGCATTTTCAAACTATAAATAGTCATAATGTTCTTAATGCTGTGCGGTGAGACACCGCACCTACTACTATAAACTTCATTTATTGATGATTAGAACTTTTATTCTCAACCGTACAACTCTAAACATTTTTTTTATGTTATCAGTAATAAAATAGATGCGCAATGCTTTATGCAACATGCGCAAAACGTTAAAACTTTGTTCTAAATTTAAAAAACTTTTTAGAATGTTTTGAACATTGCAGAATTCTATATATATTTGCACCGTAATCAAACTATAAA
Organism: Prevotella sp. UBA746; assembly: GCA_002298545.1. GTDB lineage: Bacteria > Bacteroidota > Bacteroidia > Bacteroidales > Bacteroidaceae > Prevotella. The sequence continues at coordinate 38,697 of DBKQ01000005.1, read as the reverse complement.
CCGTTTTCTTATAGAATTCGGACTACTAAAATTAAGGTTCGCTGAGTATATACATATTATATATTATAGACATAGCGCAAGCTTTGTTGAACAAGCGTACCGAGAGTGAGATGCTACTAACTAATAATCAAAACAAAACATTTATGCATTTACAAATCAGAAGAGCCTTGACGGCTTCCGTTTTACCTATGGTTTGTCTTACGGCATTCGCCCAGAAGACAGTCACTGGTACAGTGAAGGATGCAAAGGGAGAACCGCTGATCGGTGTGACAGTGTTTGTCGACGGCAAACCGGGATCCATTACCGACATCGACGGTAACTTCTCCATTCCAAACGCCTCTCCTTCATCAAAGGTAAAGGTTTCATACATCGGTTACAAAGAGCAGACTGTAACCCTTGGAAACTCTTCAAACATCAATATCGTTCTGCAAGAAGACAATGCACAGCTCGACGAAGTTGTAGTTGTGGGTTACGGTACGATGAAGAAGAGCGACTTGACAGGTTCTATTGCTTCTACTGATGGATCAAAGCTTGCTGCAAAGGGTACTACAAACGCAATGGAAGCGTTGCAGGGATCGGTTCCTGGTGCTCAGATTACTCAGTCTACGGGTCGTGCAGGTTCTGATTTTAATATACAGATTCGTGGTAAGTCTTCTATTCAGGGTACTTCTAAACCTTTATATGTAGTAGATGGCGTAATCTGTGATGATATCGGTTTCTTGAATCCACAGGATATTGAACGTATGGATATCTTGAAGGATGCATCTTCTACAGCAATCTATGGTTCTCGTGCTACAGCCGGTGTGGTAATCGTTACTACAAAGAGTGGAAGCTCACTCGGAACAAAAGATGAAGGTAAGGTTTCTATTTCATATGACGGATACTACGGTGTGTCAAAAATTGCTCGTATGCCGGATTATATGAATGCAAACGAATTCTATAAATTCCGTTTCTCTCAGTTCCTTTCTTCAGGTCAGGTTGCTAATGGTGTTGCTTCTGTTGCACAGCCTACTTGGAAGATGACTCAGCAGGATTACTTGCAAGGTATGTTGGCTGATACTGAGGATGGCTCTTCTGTCTTAAAGACTATGCTGAAAAATGGAGAGAGTTATAACTGGCCAGATCTTGTAACACAAGATGGACAGAAACAAAACCACTATCTTGCTGTAAACGGCGCTTCAAAGAATACTCATTATCATTTCGGCGTAGGTTATAACCGTGAAGAGGGCGTTTATAAGAATGACCTTCAGAACCGTTATAACATGAAGGGTAGTGTTGATTCAAAGATTAATAAATACCTTTCTGCAGGTTTCAGCTTGAATCTTGCTTATACTGAGAATCAGTATGCTTCGGATGATGCTGTTAAGGATGCTTTTCGTCAGGTTCCATTTGCTCGTCCATATGATGCTGATGGAAACTACAATGTAAAGCCGGGTAACTATGAAGCTTTTGGTACAAAGGCAAATCAGTTTACCGATAGTGTAAACCCTTTGATTTATCTTCGTGATGATTCTAAGGAGTCAAATACGTTCCGTGTACTTGGTAATATCTACGTACAGTTGAAACCGGTTAATTGGCTGTCGTTTAAAACTACATTCTCTCCAAACTATGTAAATTCTCGTACAGGTGAGTACACTTCTTCAAGTGGTTCACGTACAGAAACTGCAAGTCATGAGGAATATACTCGCAAGGATTGGACATGGGATAACCAGATTGACTTCAATAAGACTTTCGGCGACCATTCTTTGAGCGCAATGGGATTGTTCTCAATGAGTTCTTTCGATAGAATGTATAGTCAGATTGGTAGAACCTCAACTGACGATGCTTCAATCATGACCGGTACAAAGTGGTATAATCTATACACAGGTACTATTAACGAAAAGGGTACTGGTACTGCTTATTGGGAAGAGACAATGTTGTCATACGCTTTACGCTTGAACTATTCTTACAAAGGTAAGTATATGTTTACTGGAACTGTACGTACAGATGGATCTTCAAAGTTCTTGAAAGATTCTCGTTGGGGATGGTTCCCTTCAGCAGCTCTTGCATGGCGTATGTCTGAGGAAAGTTTCATGAAGAATATCTCATGGATTGACAACTTGAAACTTCGTTTGAGCTATGGTGTTACTGGTAATAATACCGTAAGCGGACACTACAATCAAGTTGGAGTTTCTGGTCCTAATATCTATGCTTTTGGTTCAACTGTAGCAAATGGATATTATCCAAGTGGTGTAATCAATGCAGATTTGAAGTGGGAGAAATCTCATGAACTTAACTTTGGTGTAGATTTCGGATTCTTGAAGAATAGAATCAACGGATCTATCGATTTGTATTCTAAGACTTCTACAGATTTGCTCTACCAGAGAGATCTTCCTTTGGTTTCTGGAGGTGGTAAACTTTGGGATAACGTAGGTAAGGTTCAGAACCGTGGTATTGAATTTGCCTTGAATACAGTAAATATTCAGACAAAGGATTGGTACTGGACAACAAGTTTCAATTTTGCCCGCAACATAAACAAGGTAAAGACAATTAATGGTGAGGATAAAATCATTGATGCAGATAATCCTATTACTTCATCTTTGTTCGTAGGCTCTCCAATGAATTCTCTCTATCTGTATAAGTGGGATGGAGTAGTTTCAGACAAGAATATTGTCGTTCCAAACAATGAGGCTGCAACAAAGGCTGGATTTACTCCTGGCGATCAAGTACGTTCTTGCGACTATTACAGCAAGGTGTATGGATGGTCTGAAGGTATGCCTATTATAAGGGATAACGACGGTAATGGTGTTATTGATGCAAATGATAAGATGATTCTCGGATGTCAGGATCCTTCATGGACTGGTAATATCTCTTCTACTTTGCAGTGGAAAGACTGGGATTTCTCATTCTCTATCTATACAAAGCAGAACTTTACCGTTTATTCTAACACTTTAGCAGATACATACGATTATGCTTATCGTGGATGGAACAAAATCAAGATGGATTATTACATCCCTGCAGGAACTCTTATCGACTGTGATGGAGTAAATGCTGATGGTACATATATTAATCCTGTATATCAGGAGACTACCCACTATGGTTCTTTCCCATTCCCTAACAGCTCTATCACAAACAACGGTGCCGGTGCTGCTGCTTATGAGAAGAATGTTTACAATGCTCTTGCTGTAGACAAAATTTCTTATTGGAAGGTTAAGAATATCACTTTGGGATATACTTTCCCGAAGAAGTGGTTGACTCCATGGGGATGCCAGTATCTCCGCTTGTATGTTAACGTTACAAACCCATTCGTATTCACAAAATACAAAGGATTCGATCCTGAGTGGGCAGATGCTGCCAAGAAGAATGATGGTCCAAGTACTGTAACATATCAGATTGGTGCAAGCATTAAGTTCTAATAACATTAAATCGAAGTTTTAAAATGAAAAAGTTTATTATAATGTCTGCCCTCGGATTAGCAACTGTTGCCGGTCTGTCAAGTTGCTCTGATTTCCTGGATACAGACAATAAAAGCACTGTAACACCTGACAGTCAGTTCTCTGATATTGCAGGTTGGAATCAGCAACTAAATAATGCATATTATGCGTTGCGTGATGTTTACAGTTCTCCTGTGACTTTCTGTCAAGGTACAGACCTCTATACGGTTGGTCAAGGTGCATCAGCTCCTGTTTTGCAGTCATACTTGTATTCTTCAGATAATGAAGATGTAACTAATCTTTATAAAAACACATATGCTGCCATTAATTACGCAAACTGTGTGTTGAAATACAGCAAGGATGATAAGCTTAACGATCAGGCTCGCTTTATTCGTGATTATTGCTATTACATCCTGACTCAGGAGTTTGGTGCAGTTCCTTACATTACAGATTATATTGAGTCTGCAAGTACAAATTATCCACGTACCGAGCTTGCTACTGTTTATGAGAATGTAATCAATGATTTGAAGGAAATTATTGCAAATGGCAATCTCGAGAATGTAAGTTCTGCTGCTGATGCAAAGGGACGTGCAAGTGTTATAGGAGCGAAGGCTCTTCTTGCAAAAGTTTATCTGGCAGCAGGATGGGATTTGCAGACAACTCTTACTGATGCTACGACTGGTGCTTATACTGTTAATAGCACTGAATATTTCACTGAGGCTGCAAAGTATGCAGCTGAAGTTGCTGATGCAGTTCCTTTGACTCAGACTTTTGACCAGAAATGGGATTTTGATAACAATGAGAAGGGCAATAACCCGGAGACTTTATTTGCTATTCAGTATGATCGCGCTACATCATCTGATAAGGTAAAGGGTGGTCATAACCAGCAGCATAATTTTGCTCTCTATATGGGTTCAAATACTCTTGGAGTAAAGGGCGTAAAGAGTGACCTCTGTCCTACAGAACGTGTATATTATGCTTTTGAAAAGGGTGATGACCGTTTTGAAGGAACTTTCATGACTACTGTATATGGTTATGACGGTAATGCCGACAATTGGAGCAAACAAGGATATTGGGCATACTATAATGCTACTGATGCCGAAAAGGCAAACTTGTCTATTGCATTTAAGTATTTCCCATGGTATACTGAGGAATCTGAGATTGATGCTTACTGCAATGCACATGCTTCTCAGTTTGTAACTACAGGAAAGAAAAGTGCAACTAAGGTGTTTAAGGTAGCTGAGAATTCCACATGTAAGGCTTATGCCGCTAACGGTTCTTATGATGCTAAGACTTCAACAACTTACACTCAGCCATTCTCTTCTGCAATACAGAAGATTGGATGTCTCCCTCCTGTTCGTAAGTTTGACGACAAGAATACTACAAGCGACTGTGCTCAGTCTGGTGGTGATTATCGTGATGTCGTTGTTCTCAATGCAAGTGAGATTTATCTTGTTGCAGCAGAGGCTTATCTGATGGCTGGTGATGAGACTAACTCATTGAAGTATTTGAACGCTGTTCGTACACGTTCTCACGCTTCTTATCTTGCTTCTTTCAATGACTACAAGCGTTATGATTGGGCTTTGAACGATGAAGGAGGATATGTTTCTCTTGGTCAGACCGATAGCTATGGACTTACAATTAACAAGCTTGATGTTATTCTTGACGAACGTATGCGCGAGACTCTTGGCGAATATTATCGTTGGATAGATCTGCGCCGTACACGTCAGTTGGTTCGCTATAATCTTACTTATTCTGGTCTTGCTTTGTCTAATATGACCGGAAATGACGGACAGATTAAGTGGTTGCGTCCAATTCCTGAGAATGAAATCCAAATTAACTCGGGTATATCAGCTGCTGATCAGAACCCTGGCTTCCGTTCAACAGGAAGTGAGGAGAAAAAAGATGCAGAGTAAATCTGCTTCATTATTAATCTTTAAAAAGAATGTAAAATGAAACTGAAAAGTATATTGTTTTTGATGCTTGGTTTCTTCTGCTCGCTTAGCTTTGTTGCTTGCGATGATGATGATGATCCAGCAGTTCATACTGATGCTTCTGTACTTGTAAATGGTACTTTCTCTGGCTCTATTTATGATGCAAGTGGAAATGAAAAGGCTTCTGATGTGGTTGTTACTGTTACCAAGTTTGAAGAGGAGAATACGCAGGCTATTACCGTTAAAATTGTTTCCGCTACTTTGAACATGGATCAAGAGGCTGTATTTAATGTTGCTAAGGCTGGAAATGACCGCTATACATTTGGTAACGGATCTGCTGCGGCAGCAAGAAACACAGGTGGTGTTATAGAGGGTAATAACATTACAATTTATACCACTTTGAGTTCGAAGTACAAGTTCAATGCTACATCATCAGCTAAGGCTTATACAATAAAGGGCTCTAAAAGTGCCGAGTAATTGAGTAGTATTGATTAAAGGTTCATTGCGGAATTCGAAAATTCTGCAATGAACTTAAAATAAAAACAACTAATAATTTTAATAACTTTAAAAACAAAACGATTATGAAAAAGAGTTTACTTTTTGTAGCTGCTATGTTTGCAGCAGTTTGTGCTAATGCACAGGGTCAGTGGAATGCAGTAGCAGCTGATGCAGCTGTTGATCAGGTTGTTGCTAATGCAGGTGAGAATACTACAGTTGCAGCTTCTGAAATTCAGAATGCAACAGTTGTCCTCGTTGATGGTGGTGCTAACTGGACAGTAAAGAGCGATCCTGCTACTGCTGAGACTTTCGAGTCACAGGGCAAGACTTTCTCTAAGGCTTACATTCAGGGTGGTACTAATGGTGTGGATGGTTCTTTGGACAAGGCTGGTACTACATCTGCTCATGTTGAGTTCACTCCTGCTATTGCTGGTAAGGTTTATGTTGCTGCTAAGTATGGTAAGAACAAGAAAATCTGGACAGCTAAGGTTCCTAACTCTGTTATCGAGGCTGAGGAACTTGACTTCGCTGACATGAGTGCTTATGCAACAGACGTTTGGGGTCAGTACATTACTGCTGACGGTGGTTTGAACGCTGAGCAGACTGTTACAGATGCTGACGTTTATGCAGCTCTTGTATACGATGTTGAGCCAGGCAACACTTACTTCTTCTGGGTATCTGGTTCTAAGATTATGCTTTGCGGTCTTGCTTTTGATGCTGGTGAAACAGGTATCAACAACGCAGTTGCTGAGAAGGCAGACGTTAACGCTCCTATCTACAACCTCGCAGGTCAGCGCGTAAACAACAGCTTCAAGGGTATCGCTATCCAGAACGGCAAGAAATTCGTAGTGAAATAAGAGTAGAGCAAGTTTACTTGCTATGCCTTATGAACAAGAATTCTCTTGAAAAGAAAGTTCATCAACAAATAATCATAGCGATTAGCTTTTGAAACACATCTGTCAAGTATAGACAGATAAAAATATATGGCAAGTTCTTTCTCAAATAAGGAACTTGCCATTTTTGTTTTATGTTTAAATTGTGTTCGATTATTTGCGAATTAAGAAATATTTCCTTAACTTTGCCTTATGAATATTGAGTTTGATAAGGATTACCTTTATGAACTGTATTTCAATGGTAAAACAAAAGATAAAAAGCACAGATTTCAGCCCATTGTTGTTAGAAGTTATCAGAAAGCTGTAACATTGTTGGCAATGCAAAATGCATTGAAGATTTGTATGTCTTTAAATCTTTGAATTATGAAGTACTTGTCGGAGATAAAAAAGGTATTTCTTCGGTAAGATGTGGCAGGCAATACCGTTTGGAATTCGTTGTTGTAGATACTGCGGATGGATTAAACATTAAAGTCTGTCGTTTGTTAGATATTAGTAATCATTATAAATAGAATCATAATATGACTGCAGCAAGAATATATACATTAAATGAGTTGTCACCTTCAGAGGCCGTTCATCCAGGCGAGATTATAAAGGATGAGCTTGAGGCTCGAGGCATGTCGCAACGGCAGTTTGCTTCTTTGATAGATTGTTCTTACACTGTGTTAAATGAAATTTTGAATGCAAAGCGTCCTGTAACTGCCGACTATGCACTTCGAATAGAAGCAGCCCTTGGGATAAAAGCCTATTTGTTGGTGAATATGCAGAGTGAGTATAATCTTCAGGTTGTACGTCGCGACAATAAGATGGTATCTATATTGAATAAGATTCGCAGTGCAGCAGCTATGCTTTGATTACACACTCGCAGGTCAGCGCGTTAACAACAACTTCAAGGGTACCGCTATCCAGAACGGTTTAATGTTGATTATTACGTAAGATAGTCAAATTGCTTTTTCATCTGCTGCAGCTCGTCGCGCAGATTGATAAGCAATTCCATCACCTTGGCATTGCTGTCAACAGCATTCTTGTTTTCCTTCAGCATCTTGCGGGCAGCGGCAAGCTTGAAGCCACGCACCTTCACGAGATTGTAAACCACACGAATCTTCTCGATATCCTCCTCAGTATACTGGCGCACGTTGTTGCCAGTAGTCTTAGGCTTTATAGCAGGAATCTCCTTCTCCCAAAAGCGCAACATACTCTCAGACACGTTCAGCATCTGAGCCACCTCCTTAATCGAGTAGTATAGTTTCAGTTTTTTCTCCGTATTCAGTGCCATCGCGAAAGTCATTTATTTGTTTTGAATGAAAAAGCAAGTACAATAAAGCCTTGCCTCAGGATTACCCACGGCAAAGGTACGTTTTTTATTTCATTTAATCAACATATTTCATTCCATTTAATCAATATACCATAGTTATAACACCTTAAAAAACACAACAATAACAAATAATTTGGCTGTTTATCATATTTTTTTTAATTTTGCTCCCTAATATCGGGGAGTGTACCGATTGCATGCTGCAAATGCAGTAAAAGAAAAATGTATCGTCCCTGTCAAATACAAGAATCAAGGCAAACCGCTTCGCAAGAATCAAGGCAAACCGCTTCGCCCCCGGAGGGGGAGACGGGAGAGGGGACGAAAAAATACGTTCAAGATAAAAACAGATAAAAATACATATACAATGATGACAGCAAATGAAATCCGCGACTCGTTCAAGAAATTCTTCGAGTCGAAAGGACACACTATCGTGCCGTCAGCACCGATGGTCATCAAGGATGACCCAACGCTGATGTTCACAAATGCAGGTATGAACCAATGGAAGGATATTATCCTCGGAACACGTGAGCCGGAGCCGCGCCGCCGTGCCGACACACAGAAGTGTCTGCGCGTAAGCGGAAAGCACAACGATCTGGAAGAGGTGGGACACGACACATACCACCACACCATGTTCGAGATGCTTGGCAACTGGAGCTTTGGCGACTACTTCAAGGAGGGAGCCATCGACTATGCTTGGGAATACCTCGTAGACGTGTTGAAGATTGACCCGAAAGACTTGTATGTTACGGTGTTCGAAGGTTCAAAGGAAGAAGGACTCGACCGCGACGACGAGGCTGCCGGATACTGGCTCAAGCATGTGCCTGCCGACCATATCATCAATGGAAACAAGCACGACAACTTCTGGGAAATGGGTGATACAGGTCCTTGTGGACCATGCTCCGAGATTCATATCGACTCCCGTACGGAGGAAGAGAAGGCAAAAGTGCCGGGACGTGAACTCGTAAACAAAGACGACCCACAGGTTATCGAGATTTGGAACATTGTGTTCATGCAGTTCAACCGCAAGGCAGACGGCAGTCTCGAACCGCTGCCGATGCACGTTATCGATACCGGTATGGGATTTGAGCGACTCGTGCGCACCCTTCAGGGCAAGCACTCAAACTATGACACCGATATCTTCCAGCCAATCATCAAGGAGATATGCAATCTCTCTGGCTTGAAATATGGCGACACCGAGGATGTGGATGTGGCAATGCGAGTAATAGCCGACCACCTGCGTGCCGTTTCTTTCTCAATAGCCGACGGACAGTTGCCAAGCAACGCCAAGGCAGGATACGTAATCCGTCGTATCTTGCGTCGTGCCGTGCGTTACGCTTACACCTTCCTGAACCAGAAAGAGGCATTCCTGTATAAACTCGTTCCGGTATTGGTACGCGAGATGGGCGGTGCATTCCCAGAGCTTCCGGCTCAGCGCGAACTCATAACAAAGGTTATCAAGGAAGAAGAGGAGTCGTTCCTCCGCACCCTGTCAAACGGTATCAATATGCTCTCTACCGCTATCGAGGCAGTAAAGGCAGAAGGCAAGACAGAACTCGACGGAACACAGGCTTTCCGCCTTTTCGATACCTATGGTTTCCCGCTCGACTTGACAGAACTTATCTGTCGCGAGAGTGGTTTGACGGTAGACGAGAAGCAGTTTGAGGCAGAGATGCAGAAGCAGAAGGAGCGTGCCCGCAATGCCGCTGCCGTAGAGAACGGCGACTGGATTGAGGTGCGTCCGGGCGAACAGCAGTTCGTGGGCTACGACTATACAGAATATGAGTGCCACATCCTTCGTTACCGCAAGGTAACACAGAAGAAGAGTTCATATTATGAGCTCGTTCTCGACTATACTCCGTTCTATGGCGAGATGGGTGGACAGGTAGGAGATACCGGTGTGCTCGTAAGCGAGGACGAGACAATCAACATCACCGATACAAAGCGCGAGAACAACCAGTCTATTCATATAGTAAAGGCGCTGCCGAAGAATGTAGAGGCAGACTTCATGGCATGTGTTGATACCGACAAACGGGATGCCAGTGCTGCCAACCACACTGCTACCCACTTGCTCGACTATGCCCTGAAGCAGGTGCTCGGTGAGCATGTGGAGCAGAAGGGATCATACGTTTCTCCAGATACATTGCGCTTCGACTTCTCTCATTTCCAGAAGGTTACCGACGAGGAGATTCGCAAGGTAGAGCGCTTGGTAAACGACATGATTCGTCAGGATATCCCATTGCAGGATCATCGCGACGTGCCAATCGAGGAAGCAAAGAAACTCGGAGCCATCGCCCTCTTCGGTGAGAAATACGGCGACAAGGTGCGCGTTGTACAGTTCGGTCCGAGCGTTGAGTTCTGTGGCGGTATCCATGCCAAGAGCACTGGCCGCATCGGAATGATAAAGATAATCTCGGAGAGTAGCGTTGCTGCCGGCATCCGCCGTATCGAGGCAAAGACAGGTGCTGAGTGCGAGCAGATGATGTATGACCTTGAGGACGGCATGAAGGCTATCAAGACACTCTTCCACAATGCAAAGGATTTGCAGACCGTAATCGGCAAGTATATCGAGGAGCACGAGGCGATGAAGAAGAACATCGAGAAGTTCCAGGCAGAGGCAGTAGAGCGTGCCAAGGAGCGTCTGCTCTCTCAGGCTCGCGACGTAAACGGCGTGAAGGTAATAGCCACGGTATTGCCGTTGGCACCAGATGCAGCAAAGGATCTCGCCTTCAAGCTCCGTGCCGCCCAGCCGGAGAATATGCTTTGCGTAATCGGCAGCAAGCACGAGGACAAGCCGTTGCTCACCGTTATGGCTACCGATGACCTCGTGAGCGACCATGGTTTCAATGCCGGCAAGGTAATTCGCGAGGCTGCCAAACTGATACAGGGTGGCGGTGGCGGTCAGCCACACTTCGCTACAGCCGGTGGAAAGAACATCGACGGACTGTCTGCTGCTGTAGACAAGGTCGTTGAGCTGGCACAGCTGTAAAGCAATTTTAAAATATAAATAATATATCCCCCACAGACGAAAGCTTGTGGGGGATTTTTTTAGTGTTATGAAAAGCAAACCTGTTTAGGCGAAACGCCATTGGTATTTCTATGCTGCACCAAAGGTGCAGAATAGCTGCACAAAAAGTGCCACTTGTGGATAACCAGTGCATTTACATAAAAGTGTGGCAATAAATTAAAAATATGGTAGAATAGACTATACGTTCAAAATATTTGGATGTTTCGATATTATGTTGTATCTTAGTCGCCCGAAAGGATAAAGCGAGTGCAACGAAAAATTCTATTTTTCGAATTGCCAAGCGTGAGTTTTGTATAAAAATATTCAAAGAAGGCAGTAAAAATGAAATACCCGATAGGAATACAGAGCTTTGAGCAAATCATAGAAGACGGTTATGTCTATCTTGACAAAACCGACTTGGTATATGATTTAGTACACAACGGAAAGATATATTTTCTGTGTCGCCCCCGGCGATTCGGAAAGTCCTTGCTTGTGTCTACCTTAAAGTGTTATTTTGAGGGTAGAAAGGAACTGTTCAAGGGACTATCCATTGATGGTTTGGAGAAAGATTGGAAACGATATCCAGTTTTTCATATAGACTTTAATGGAAAAAACTTTACCGATGGAGGTGAACTGGAGAAAACCTTAAATGGCTTTGTAGAGTCGCAAGAAGCAATTTACGGCAAAGATCCTTACCATGACACGCTTGGAGACAGATTCTGCTATGTTCTTAAAGCAGCCCACGATAAAACCGGATTGCGTGCCGTAGTCTTGATAGATGAATATGACAAGCCTTTGCTGGATGTCTTGGACCAAGATTTATGTATTACTATAGGCGGACAGAAAAGAAAATTGGCGGATTGGAATCGTGATGTTTTGAAAGCTTTCTATTCCGTTTTCAAGGCAGCCGATGCCGACTTGCAGTTTGTGTTGCTTACTGGTGTTACAAAATTCTCGCAAGTTAGTGTGTTCAGTGGTTTCAACCAGCCTGACGATATCAGTATGGATGAACGATACGAGGCTCTTTGCGGTATTACCGAAGAGGAACTTTATACTAAATTCGATACCCAAATTAAGGAGATGGCTGCAAGATACAAAGTGTCGGAGGACGAGATGAAACACATGTTGAAACGTAAGTTTGATGGTTATCATTTCAGTCCGAATATGCTGGATATATACAATCCGTTCAGTATTCTTAATTCTCTGAGCAAGAAGAAAATAAGCGACTTTTGGTTTCGTACAGGTACACCTACTTACCTTGTTCGCTTGCTTTCCCACTTTAAAGAGAATTTGAATGAGTTGACAGGCAAGTATTATCCTATAAGCAGTTTTGTGGATTACCGTGCTGACACAGAAGAGCCTTTGCCAATGATTTACCAAAGCGGCTATCTTACTATCAAGGACTGGAATATGAACACGGATTCATATCTTCTGGATTTTCCTAACGATGAGGTGAAAAATGGATTCCTTGCTTTAGTTGCCACAAGCTATTTAAAGTCCAAACAGTCGGCTGACGCTTTTGTTTTGCAAGTTGTGAATATCATGGAAATGGGCGATTGTGCCAAGTTGGAAAAGTTGCTTACTTCTTTCTTTGCCAGCATTCCATACAACCAGCGCCGCAAGGACAGCGAACGGGAGAAGGAACGTTACTTCCAGTACACCTTCTATCTTGTTTTGCGCATGATAAGCTGTTTCACGGTATTTGTAGAGAAAGAACAGAGTGAGGGTAGGGTAGACTGCATAGTCGAGACTCCGAAATATGTATATATATTCGAGTTTAAGCGCGACGGGTCTGCATCTGATGCTCTCGAACAAATAAAGGAGATGGGATATGCGAGAGAGTATGCAGCAGATAGTAGAACCGTTTATCAGATTGGCTGCAACTTCTCTTCGAAGACAGGAACTATAGAAGGGTGGAAAATAGAATAAAAGCAAAATATAGCACCACCATGTGGTTTCCTTCTTTACCCCTCCTTAATAATCCATTCTCCGATAGTTCGCAGATTGCTGTCGTAGTTTACGCCAATCTTGAAAAGACGTTTGCCGTCGGCTGAATAGGGAATCAGATAACCCTTGTCGTCAATCTGCCTTATGGCATCCTCTGCCGACCCGTCGTATTTCAGTTCAAATACGTATACGGCGTCGGGCATGTGTACCACGGCATCCGCCCTGGCGATGGCGCTGTCTTCTTCTACACGCATGTGTGCCCCCATAAGGTTGAAAATCAGATAGAACACGGTTTGGAAGTCGCGCTCGTTCTTGTTCGACAGTCGGTTGGAAATGCTTGTAAGATATGCCTTCAGCCGGTTCATTGCTCCTTCTATGTCGCCGTCATACAGCATTTCGAGGAAGTCGCCTACAAGGCAGCTGTTCTCAAAGGAAACGGGCGAGAGATAATGAGGGGCAAGACTCTTCAGCATCCCGATTTTTACCTCGCGGTTAGGGTAGCCGAGTGTATATCGACCCATCATCTTGTTGTATTTCTTAATGGTGAGGTAGCCGCTCTGGTAGAGCAGCGGTAGAGGTGAGGTCATTTGTTCGGGCGACGCGTTGAAGTCGTCTACTTCACACCCCCTCTTTTCTATGTCCATCACGCCCACATGATACTTTTGCAAAGTCTTTATCAGATAAGTCGGTGTGCCGGAGCCAAACCAGTATGATTCAATCTTCTGACTGTTCATTGCCCTTACCAGACTGAACGGGTTGAACACATCTTCAGAATTTTCGCTGAAGTGATAGCCGTCATAATATCTTGTCAATTCGCCGAGACATTCCTCATAGGTAAGTCCGAGAGCCTTGCCCAGTCCCTCGATGTCGGGTTGCATTTGTAGAGGCAAAGAGTGATTTTCCGAACCGTCTTGGACGGCTCAGAAAGACATATCTCATTTTCTTCTTGCGAAAATCTGCGATATATTTCGTCTTGTCTATATACAAATAATTTTCCTCTCTGATTGTTTGGAAAGTCTGTACACCAACAGGATAAAAGTTCACTAAACCTGCCATGGTCATGCTTGTTTTATGTTTATATCTGCAAATATACGCCGAATATTCCTAATCGCCAAACTTTTTGACTTTAGTATTTCTGCCTCTTATGTATTCATGCATGGTTGAAAGTATCCAAAAGGTTCTTCGTCAATTTAGGTGGTATTTTTAGACGAAAACCTATAAAACCCCCGATGTAGTTTTGCAAGCCTTCGGCTTATGTGTAATGGCTGATGTATCCTATAGAGAGCAAGCTCTCTGTCGTCCACATCAGCCATTACACAAAGAGTCACTTCGTTCCTCTTGCAAAACGACATCGGGCGATAAACATAAAAAACAAAGGAAATCAATCTTTTGTAACATACAATTAAAACAGAGTGTAAGAAAATACTGCAATTCTTGTCTTTACAGGATAGGTTTTCTTCTAAAATTCTTACCACCTAAATTGACGAAGAATCATCCAAAAGTCCAAAAACGTTAAAATAACACATAAAAGTCTGTATGATAGCGGATATTAGAACGAAAAAGAGTAATTTTGCACCCTGTACCGCATTCATTCAGAAGAATGACGTGCAAGAAGACTGGTTTTAGAACGTTACATTTCATAACGATAAAGTGAGAAAGAAATCCACTATATTCATTCTGCTCTTCACTTTCCTCTTTGTGATGGCTGGCGCATACTCGCCACTTGCAAGGAAAGAGAAGAGACAAAAGACTAAAAAAGACTCTATCGCCCTCGCCGACACGCTGGGGCTTGACTCCATTATATCCGGTATTGCCAACGGCGAGCCCGATACGACAAAGATGGACTCTATGGCTCTTGCCATTTATCATCACAACAAGCATATCGACGATTCCATACGCTTGGACAGCATCAACAGAACAAAGTCGACGGGAGTTGACGCACCGGTGAAGTTTGCTGCCGAGGACTCTATGGTCTACAATGCCTTGAACAAATATGCCTTCCTTTATGGCAATTCCAATGTGGTGTATCAGAACATGGACCTGAAGAGTGCCGACATGCGATTGAACATGGACAGCAGTCTGGTGCATGCCACCGGAGCACGCGACACGAGCGGTACGCTGCAGGGCAGACCTGTGTTCAAGATGGGCGACACGCAGTATGACAGCGACACCATAGCCTTTAACTTCAAGACGAAAAAGGGCTTTATTAATAATGTATATACGGAGCAAGAGGATGGATTCCTGACCAGTCAGCGCTCGAAACGCAATGAAAAGGGCGAGCTCTTCCTGGAACACGGACGATACACCACCTGTGATGCCGAACATCCCGACTTCTATATCGCCCTGTCGAGGGCAAAGGTAAGACCGGGCAAGGACGTGGTGTTCGGTCCGGCATACCTCGTAGTAGCCGATGTACCGCTGCCGCTTGCCATACCATACGGATTCTTCCCCTTCTCGAAGAGCTATTCCAGCGGATTCATCATGCCGTCGTATGGCGACGAGAGTGCGCGCGGATTCTATCTTAAAGACGGTGGATATTATTTTGCCATCAACGACAAATGGGACTTGAAGCTCCTTGGCGAGATTTATACCAAGGGCTCGTGGGGCGTGTCGGCTGCCAGCAACTACCGCAAACGCTATAAATACAGCGGCAGCTTCTTCTTCAGTTATCAGGACACGAAAAACGGCGACAAGGGAATGCCCGACTTTACGGAACAGGAGAGTTTCAAGATACAGTGGAACCACCGACAGGATGCCAAGGCAAACCCCTTCTCATCACTCTCGGCAAGTGTGAACTTCGCCACGTCGAGCTATGAGCGCAACAACCTGAACAGTATGTATAACCCGCAGACGATGACGCAGAGTACGCGTACCTCTTCTGTAAGCTGGACCACATCGTTCTCGAGTCTCGGCATGACCATCAGCGGAACAACCAACCTGAACCAGAACATGCGCGACTCCACGGTTGCCATCACGCTGCCAGACTTGAATATCTCCGTGAGCCGATTCTATCCCTTTAAGCGTAAGCGCATGGTTGGAAAGGAGCGCTGGTATGAGAAGATTTCAATGAGCTATACCGGTAGTCTGCGCAACAGTATCGATACGAAGGAGAACTTGCTGATGAAGTCGAACCTGATAAAGGACTGGCGCAACGGTATGCAGCACAACATTCCTATCAACGGAAACTTCACGCTGTTTAACGTCATCAACATCAACCCGTCGATCAACTTCACCGACCGTATGTACACGAACCGCGTGGAGCAGAGCTGGGACGAGCAGAACCAGGTGGTGAAACGGGATACTACGTATGGTTTCTACAACGTTTACAACTGGTCGATGAGCGTGAGTGCATCTACGAAACTGTATGGTTTCTGGACGCCTAACCGTAAAATCTTCGGCGACAAGATACAGGCTATCCGCCATGTCATCACGCCTACCGTATCCTATAACTATGCCCCGGATTTCAGTGCGAGTCGCTACGGATACTACAAGACGTATCAGAAGACGGATGCCAACGGCAATGTTACGATGGAGCAGTATTCGCCATACCAGAACGGACTCTTCGGTGTGCCGGGCAGAGGCAGGACGGGAAGCATCTCGATGTCGCTATCCAACAATATCGAGATGAAGGTGAAGTCGGACAAAGACTCTACGGGCTTCAAGAAACTGAGCATCATCGATGAGTTGGGAGCCAACATGTCGTATAACATGGCGGCGAAGGAGAAGAAATGGAGCGACCTCTCGATGAATATCCGACTGAAATGGTGGAAGAACTATACGTTCAACATGAATGCCGTGTTTGCTACATACGCATATGAACTTGATGCCAACGGCAACCCTTACGTGGGCAACCATACGGAATGGGGAAAGGGCAGGTTCGGACGATTCCAGGGCATGTCGCAGAATATATCATACACGCTCAATCCGGAGAAGATAAAGAAACTCTTCGGCGGAGGCAAGAAAGATGACGACGACTCTACCGACAAGGACGACGACGACACGGGAGTGGAGACTAACGTGGACGACGATATGATGAAGGCGCAGCACGGCGCAAAGAAGAAGTCGGCAGGTAAGGCTGAAACTGACGAAGACGGATACATGAAGTTCTCTATGCCGTGGTCTATCACCTTCGGCTATGGTATCACGATGAGGGAGAACACATCAGGAAAGTTCAATACCAAGACGATGCGCTATCCGTATAAGTTCACGCAGAACCTGAACTTCAGTGGAAACATCCGCATCAGCGACGGCTGGAACATCAGTTTCTCTTCAGGTTACGACTTCGAGGAGCACGACCTCTCTATGACAACGGCTTCGCTGCAGCGCGACCTCCACTGTTTCAGCATGAGCTGTTCGGTGGTGCTCGCTCCATATACATCCTACAACTTCTCGTTCCGATGCAATGCGGCAACGCTTACCGATGCTCTGAAATACGATAAGCGCAGCGGCTACAGCAACGCCGTGCAGTGGTATTGATAACCATATACTCTACCCTCACCATCCCTCACCCTTACCCTCACCCCGCAAGGGGCTGTCGGACAGGCGGTTACAAGTAAGTGTGAGGGTGTGAGGGTAAAAACAGAAAAAAACATTTTTATAAAAATAAAGATAAAGAAATGAAGAAATTTCTTTTTTTAGTTTCAGCTGCAATACTCTTTACTGCTTGTCAGGAGAGTCTTGAAGACAGGGCAGCCAGGGAAGCAAGTGAATTTACGAGAAAGAACTGTCCGGTGAGAATCAGTGATGTTATCACAACCGACAGCCTCGTCTTCGACAAGTCTACGCTGACACTGCGCTACTGTATGACGGCTAATGGAGTGGCAGACACGACGGCACTGAGCAAGACTACCTTGCGACAGGATATGGTGAAGGCTCTGAAGGGCAATCCGCAGATTCGCCCATACAAAGAGGCGGGCTACAAATTCCGCTACTCCTTCTTCTCGGCAAAACACAAGGGACAGATTCTCTATGACATCACGATATCGAAGAAAGACTATAAAGAATGAGGAATTAGGAATTAGGAATGAGGATTTAGGTGTTCTCTCAGTCCTCCCAGTTCTCCCATAAATACAATAAACAATAAATAATACAAAGAAAAATGGCACAATTAGTTATCAACAACTACGACGAGTTTGCAGCCTACTTAGGCAAGAACCTCGGAACATCTGATTATGTAGAACTGTCGCAGGAGCGCATCAACATGTTTGCCGATGCAACCCTCGACCACCAGTGGATTCACGTCGATACAGAGAAGGCTAAGGAAGAAAGTCCTTACAAGACTACCATCGCCCACGGCTACCTCACTCTGTCGATGCTCCCATATCTGTGGAACCAGATCATCAAGGTGAACAACCTGAAGATGATGGTAAACTACGGAATGGACAAGATGAAGTTCGGACAGGCTGTGAAGTCTGGCGAAAGCATCCGCCTCGTAACCGATCTGCAGTCTATCGCCAACCTGCGCGGCGTTACAAAGGCTGAAATCAAGTTCCGCATAGAGATCAAGGAGACCGGCAAGAAAGCTCTCGAGGGAGTAGCTACTTTCCTGTATTACTTTGAGTAATCTGTATTAATACCCTAATATTTTCTATATAACGTATTTTCATGGCGAAACATATAAGGGTATTAAGAAAATTTTCCGTCTCTAAATAAAAAAACTGTATGAAAGCAACTGACTCTACAGACATAGAGACACTGTTTAAAAGAAACTATAACTCATTATGTCTTTCCGCCACACACTATGTCAATGACATAGATGTGGCGGAAGACATCGTTATGGACTGCTTCTTAAAATATTATGAAAGAAGCAAAGACTCCGTCGTTCTCGACCCGTTAAGATATTTATATCAAATGACCCGTTTTGCAAGCATCGACTATTTGAGAGCAAAAGGGAATATTACTGTTGATATAGACAATCTTGAAATCAGCGACTCTGACTTTTATTCTACTAAAGAACAAAGCGACAGGGAGGCACGCCTGTGGAAAGCCATAGATTCTTTATCGCCAGTATGCCGAAATGTTTTTCTCCTGAGCAAGCGGGATGGACTAAAGAATAAAGATATTGCTGATGAACTGAACATTTCAATAAAGACTGTTGAAGCGCATATTACTAAGGCTTACTCCAAACTGAGAGGAACAGCAAAAAGAATATATGCAATATTGTTTCTGTAAAAGTTTAACCATAAATCCTACAGCGATATGAATGAAAATAACGAGAAAGAGCTGGAGTTTGTCATTAAGAACTACAGACAAGGCAGATTGAATACGGAGAAGGCATGGACTAAATTCTCGGAAATATCGGGAATAGCCAAGAGAGAAAAGAAATGGGAAAAATATTCTGTTGCAGCCTCATTGACATTCTTTATCTGTGCCACCATGGCATGTGTCATCATTTTTACGGAAACACCATCCGGTGTTCATCAGAATAAAGGAAAGACAGAAGCCGTACACCATAAGCAGAATGTTCATTCGAAAAAGGCAATGGGAACAAAAGTATTCACTTTTGACAATACTCCCGTAAATATAGCCCTTAAAGAGATTTCGGATTATTATGGCTGTGAACTGACCACAGAAGATTCAACGAAATGTGTTTCGGGCGAAATAGAATCGACATCACCTGATGATGCCATTGCTGTTTTGGAAGCTACGCTTAACATAAAGGTAACGAAGAAATGAAAAAAATCAAATTGCTATCGTTCTTATTGTTAATGTGTAATCTGGCTTTTGCACAAAAGTCAACGCTTTATGACCAAATGCAAAATATACAGAATGAATATAAAATACATTTTGTCTATGACTCTAAAATAAAGACAAACAGAATATACAAAGGGGAGACGATAAAAGGATTGACACTAAAAGAAGCTCTGACAAGAACTTTTAGACAGACGAATATCAGCTTTGTTATTGCCGGCAACAATGTTATACTAAAAGAACAAAATGCGCCATACTACATATTGAGCGGGTATGTAAAAGACAATAATGGTGAACCTATTGTCAATGCTACGGTTAAGGACATCACAACAGAAAGTCATGCGTCAACAGATGCTGAAGGCAGATACCGTTTTTATCTGAAAGAAGGAGAACATTCTTTGGTCGCTTATTATTTCGGAAACAAGTCTGGTGAAACCAAAATATACATGAAGTCAAAAAAGAGAACAGACTTCACTATAAATACCGAAAGTTTTGAACTAAAAGAAGTTGTGGTGAACGAAAACAGCCTTTCCCAACAAAGCGAAAAGACAATTTTAACGGCTGCCGATATAAACAAAGAATACTCTTTATTGTCATCACCGGATGTTATCAAAACCTTACAGCGCTTGCCTGGAATAAGCAACGGCATAGAACTATCTTCAGGCCTTTATGTTCGTGGAGGAAACAATGATGAGAATCTTTTCATCCTTGACGGAGCACCTGTTTACCAGACAAACCATTCTTTTGGACTTTTTTCTGCATTCAATACCGATATTATCAAAAACATCGATTTCTATAAGAATGGCTTTCCTGCAAGATACAGCGGAAGATTGTCGTCTGTTGCCGATATACGGACAAAAGACGGCAATATGAAGAATGTTTGCGGAAAGTTCTCTATCGGGCTACTTGATGGCAGACTACAGCTTGAAGGACCTATTGCTAAAGGAAAAACCTCTTTCAATATTGCATTAAGAAGAAGCTGGCTGGATCTTCCGCTTAAATTAATATATGCTTTTGCAAAGGACAAGAATGATAATGTCAGTTACGACTATGCTTTCTATGACATCAATGCTAAAGTAACGCATAGGTTTAATGACAATTCTATTTGGGCAAGTCTATACACAAGTCACGACAAGTATGGGATAAAAGACAACAGCTCGTGGGACGGATATTCCAACACGACAAACAACAAAATGAACTGGGGAAATGTAAATGTATGTTTGGGTGGCGATTTCTGTTTGTCTGACAGATTATTTGCACAGACAAAACTCATTTATGCAGAGTCTAAATCTGTATACAGATATGACGATGACGATACATACCGTGACGACAACGACATATTACACAGAAACAGTCTTGACATAAGATCAGACAAGATAAAGATGCAAGACTTTTCTGTGAGGGCTGACGCATTTTGGAACATATCCTCAAAACAGCAACTAAGAACAGGGCTTTCCTCTACAATACATAAATTCAAACCTCAAGAAATGATGTCATCATTCTATTTCTACAATACAGATAGCAATATTGATACTACAGCCGTATACAATGGCTCTAAAGTTAAATCAATAGAATCAACTTTTTATGTGGAAAGTATGACAAAGCCAATTGAGTCAATAAAGTTGAACATAGGTTCAAGTTTGTCTGTCATCAATGTGAAAGGAAAAAACTATTACATGTTTGACCCAAGACTATCTGCAAGTTTTCTGCTTTCCGAAAAAACTTCACTAAACCTTTCTGCAACACGAATGTCGCAAAGCATACACCGGATATCAGACTGTTATCTTGATATGCCGATGGATTTCTGGACTCCCGTAACTAAAACGTTTAAACCGTCAACGTCTTACCAGTTTTCTATTGGTTTAAAATCAAATATAAAGAAGGGCTTAAGCGTTGACGTGTCTGCCTTTTACAAAAAGACATACAATATCTTGCGATTCAGAAATTGGAACGGAGTAATACCTTCTGCCGTAGAATGGGACAAGAATGTGACTTTAGGAAACGGACTTTCTTATGGACTCGAAACAGTGATTAAATTAAACAGGAGCAAACTTAATTCAACATTGGCTTACACTTTATCTTGGAGCAAAAGATACTTCAAGGAAATATACGACAAATGGTTTTATGACCAGTTCGACAACAGGCACAGGCTAAATCTGTCGGTAGAATACCATCCTACACAGAAATTCTCCATGTTTTCTCAATTGACATTGCATAGTGGAAACAAGACTTCTGTTCCCACGGCATATATCCCATTGCCTAACTTGTCTGACAATAACGGAAACAGAGATTTCGGATTTATATATTCAAAACCAAACAACTACACTATGCCTACTTATCACAGATTCGACATAGGATGTAACATCAAGAGAACTGGCAGCAGAAGCGGAAACATATATATATGGAATATCAGCATATACAATATCTTCTGCCATCTTAATACTATGTATATAAAAACGTATGCAGACAAAGTCGGTAACGTTCACATAAAGAGAAAAGGTTTCATACCTATAATTCCATCCGTTTCATACTCCATCAAATTTTAAGTTATGAGATATATAATACTTTTCTTATTTGCAGCCCTGTTTGCATCTTGCCAAGACAAGATTGATTCCGAACTTACTCTTGGAAAGGAAAAACTTGTCGTTTATGCTTTTCCGTCTACTAATGATTCTATCTTCATAAACATAAGTATCGGAAAGGTAAAAAACGGAAAAGCAGAAAAGCCTGTAATAAAATCAATAGAATGTCTTGTCAATGGAAAGAGAGACAATATCGCCCACAAGTGTGATACCGAAGAAAATGGCATATACGAAACTTCTTTTTGTGCAGTAGGCAAACACGCTCCGGGTGACACCATTACCATTAATGTATCGGCAGAAGGAGCATTGCCTGTAAGCGGAAGCAGTATAATTCCCCAGAAGCCAAAGGCTGAATATATATATATGGATACAACATCATACAAGGGTGAAATTTACAATCGTATATTGTATAATATCCATGACTTTAATTCTATTAAATATTATGCAGCACAAGTGGCAGGTGCCGTTGACAACGATAATGAACAAGAGAAGCACGAAACAGTAGAATTGGAAGTTGAGAATGAACCTTTACTAAAGAAATATGCATCTACAAAAATCAATTTCGAGACTTATGAATCGTTCTATGCCAACATGTATATCTTTGACAACGAAACATTCAATAACGGAGCAAATTCTCTACATTTATATATATTGCAACGACCATGGTATAATGCGTTTAACGTGAAAATATATTCACTCTCAAAAGAATACTTTTGCATGCTGAAGTCATTCAACAATTCAATGAACAATGACTTCGGGAAACACGGCATGGCCTTTATATATCCCACATATTCCAATATTAAAAATGGATATGGTTGTATTGCTGCTTATAACGTAATAGAAAGCGGCTGGACAAAATAATCCAAACAGACCTAAGGGTTTATTCATTTTGTAGCGTCATATTAATGAACATTAATCATTAAAAAAATAAAAATGAAGAAATCGAGATTACTTATGAGCCTACTTGCTATTGCTTTGGTCTCATCTTGCAGCAATGAACTTCCAGTCAACGATGACGAATTTGTAAGAAACGATGAAAAGAATGATATTTCGGTTGTTTACATTAACAATGGAAATGCCATATCAAGAGCTGCACTTAATGGAGGGGCAGCACTATGTTTCAAAGATAGCCTAATCCTTAATAATTTTAAGGACTCACTCAGGAAAATGACTGATTTTGAAAAAGAAAACGTTATAAACAAATATGGGGTTAAGAATCTTTATGATATCGCCGAAAAAGCAGAAAATGAACTTGAAGAAATAGGGGAAAAAGCAAAGTCAGAAGATGAATTTAAAAAATTGTATGCTGAATATGTAAAAAAATACAAAGGAAAACTTATACAGAACGATATGGATAATGAAGATTTGGATTTATATGTACCAGATGAAGACAATATTATGTCATACATCGGAAACGAACAAGGTATATATGTAGTCGGCAATAAAATCTGCAACGCAAACCTATCAAAAGATTTATCGGAATCTACCAAGAGATTGACCAAGGCTGTAAGAAACAACAACTCAGTACCGGTAAACACGTTCGTATATAGTCCCAAGAAACATAAAAGAGTATATTTCGATGCCTATATGCAAAATGATAAAATGAGAGTAAAGATGTTCTGCAAGAAAAAAATGTGGTATGGCTGGAAGAACGATTCTAACAGATCTTACTATTTTGATACGAACTTAAGCAACTTTATTTACTTGAGAGCCGGAATGTATGGACAAGAAGTCCCAACAGGGCCAATGCCAAGGTATATAATAAATAAAAACGCCCAAAGAGGGTTTGACTTCATTTTAGGAAAAATTCCAAACTATGATTATGTAACAGGCGAGATAGATACCTGGACAGACATGACATCAGAACATGACTCGAAAGGGAATGATATAACAGAAACAAAAAATGGTTACATTGTACCAAAATGCTTAAAGTCAAAAGCAAAAACCGTAAAGATTTATCTAAAACAAAGAAGATTCGAATAATATGAAAAGAAAAATCCTTATTCTGGCTTTAGCCGTTTGCAGTATTTGTACATCCGATGCTCAGACTTTTAAGATAGGTGCACATGTCGGAGCCAATATGTCAAACTTATCCGGAGGCGATACATACCGAATTTACGGCAGTAAATACAAAGTGGGAGCTGAAATAGGTGCAGATATTGTATATACGACAAAAAACAAGTTTACAGTTACTTCAGGTATTGGGCTATTGACCGGTGGAGGCAAGTTCTCCGTATTGAGCGACTACTATTCCGATGAAGGGCAATCCACGGAATTTTCAAAAGTAAATACGAGACCGATGTATATACAAGTGCCAATAACCATAGGTTACAACATATCCCTTGGCAAAAGTATAACACTTAATCCAAATATCGGACTTTACGGAAGGTATGCCTTTGCATCCTTTAAAGAAAATGTAACACTTGCATATTCTAAAAGAGAAGAGAAATGGAACTGTTTTGATAATTACGATAACGGCAATCATCACATCGATGCTTTCAAACGGTTCGACTATGGTTTAGCCGCAAATATAAATGTAGTTCTTGACAAACACTACAGTCTGTCGTTTGGATACAAATACGGATTGGCAAAATTGTCTCAGCAATATGGAATGAAAGAAAAATCAATATCTCTTAACATTGGATATATTTGGTGAATTTAAGTTCGAGGTTTTCTATAATATAGGTATAGAAAATCTCGAATTTTTTTGTAACACTTAATCTTGTTAACATGTTTGTAATATCCTTTTAATAATCTCGTAATAGGATATACAACCTGTACATCAACTATTTAGCTTACTTTTGCAGCAGATTTAACAAAACTATTATGAAAGAGATGAAAAAGTCTGCTGTAAACGGACTGAAAAATGAGTTAAGAACCGATGACAAACTGGAGAAGCTTGTTATTGATTATGCTATTAGACGAACTACGGGAAGCCGTAAAGACCTCGATGGCGTGTATTATTCTAAAAACGGACGTCATCTGCTCATGGCATCCAAAAGCCTCGGCGGACAATACGAAGTATGCGAGGGAGTAAGGGAAATCGATGCCGACGCATTCTGGGGATGTGCATATCTGGAAGAACTCATTCTGCCTGAAGGGATTGAAAGTATCGGGCATGAGGCTTTCGGAAAATGCATTTCACTGATGGAAATAAGCATACCAAAGTCAGTAAAGAAAATCGGTATAAATCCATTTATCGGTATTCATAATATTCATATAAGCAGTCTGTCGGAGAATGTAGTCTGCGACGGCAAGGCTGTCTTTACCGACCACGGCAAGACTCTCGTCTCTTTTGTTTCCGACGACAGGGAATATACCGTTCCAGAAGGAGTAGAATGTATTGGAGAAAAGGCTTTCTCCGGCAAGCGACAGCTGCAACGGGTCGTTCTGCCACAGTCGCTGAAGGTTATCGATGATGAGGCTTTCTTCGACTGCGATGCTTTACTTTCTGTAGTAATACCAGAAAGCACGGAGTTTATCGGCGAATGTGCCTTTGGTGACTGTCTTAATCTTAGAAATATCAGTTTCAATGGCATTCCAAAGAAGATGAAACGCACGATGCTTGCCGGTTGCGAGGATATACGCAATATAACAATACCAAAGGATTCTGCCGGGAAATTCAAGAAACCGACAAGGGATTTCGAAGATAGAATTATTGAAAATACGACTACTGCGTCGGATAAAAAGGCTGAGCAGTCGGATAACTCTGAGCTTTCAGAGAATTCAGAGTCCTCTAAGACTTCAAAGAAAGCCGAGAAGGCAAAGAAAAGCAAGAAAGCCAATAAACATTCCGTTCCACCAATGTACAAAGTAAAATGAAAGACAAGAATTTAAAGAATGCTTATGTCGACCGCGATGTGAGCTGGATGTATTTTAATCACCGTATTCTGAAAGAGGCTCAGAAAGACAATATCCCCCTGCTCGAACGACTGTCGTTCCTCGGTATTTACTCAAACAACCTTGATGAATTCTTCCGCGTCAGAATGGCATCACTCAACCGACTGCTTGAATCTGCCGACAAGAGTGCCAAGAAGGAAAGGGAGAGACTGAAGCAGACCATAAAGACGATAAATAAACTGAATGCCGCATATAGTACGGAATATACCGACACAATAGCTCACGTGTTCGGACAACTGGAGGAGCACAACATCAAACTGCTCAACGAGAATACTCTGAACGAGGAGCAGAAACAGTTTATCAAGGATTTCTATTACGACAAACTGAACGGGGCGACGAACCCTATTTGGCTCGACAACATATCTGAAATAGGAAAACTCCAGGACAACCGTATCTATCTGATAGTAAAGAAGACAGAAAAGGAGGAGACCTTCGGTAAGAAGCCGAAGACCGACTATGCCATCATAAAAGTGCCCGACAGCGACTTCGGTCGCTTCCTTGTGCTGCCTCCAAGCAACGGATACCAGAATGCGATATATCTCGACGACGTGGTACGCTTCTGTCTGCCGCTTATCTTTATCGGTTTCAAACCGAGCACTTTCGAGGCTTACTCATTTAAGTTTACCAAGGATGCCGAGATGGAAATGGAAAACGATTCCGACTACGGTGTGTTGCAGCTTATCGCCAAGGGAGTGAACAGCCGCAAGAAGGGAGAGCCCGTCCGTCTTATCTACGACAAGCTGATGCCTAAGGATATGCAGAAGAAAATTATGGCTCGTCTCAATGTGGATCACCTCGATGCTGCACTGCCGAGCGGAAGGTATCAGAACCACAAGGACTTGATGAAATTCCCCGACTTCGGACACAAGGAACTGAAATATCCGAAATGGGAACACGTTATGAAAGACGAGTTCTTGAAGGAGGAGAGTATACTGAAGCAGATAAGGGAGAAGGACAGGTTTATTCATGTTCCCTACAACTCGTTCGACTCGTATATCCGTGTGCTCCGCGAGGCTGCGTTGCATCCCGATGTGAAGGAGATAAAGACTACACTGTATCGTTTGGCTTCAGACTCAAAGGTGGTGAAGGCTCTTGTATGTGCCGCACGCAACGGTAAGAAGGTTACTGCCGTAGTGGAGCTGCTTGCCCGCTTCGACGAGAAGAGCAACATTAAATGGAGCAAACGCATGCAGGAAGAGGGCATCAACGTGATTTTTGGAGTTGAAGGACTGAAGGTTCACTCCAAGCTCCTCTATATAGAATCAAAGAAGGGAAGCATTGCATGTATAGGAACCGGTAACTTCCACGAAGGCAACGCAAAGGTATATACCGACTATCTGATGATGACGGCAAGGAAGGATATCGTGAGCGAGGTGAACCGTGTGTTTGAATTCATCAACCGTCCGTTCTCGCAGCCGCGATTCCGCGAACTTCTCGTGTCGCCGAACTCTATGAAGACGAAATTGCTGCAGCTGCTGAATAACGAGATTAAGAATGCCAAGGCTGGCAAGGAGGCTTGGATTAAGGTGAAGATTAACCATATCACAGAGCGCGACATGGTGGAGAAACTTTATGCTGCATCTCAGGCTGGAGTGAAGATAGAACTGCTCGTAAGGGGCAACTGCTCGCTCGTGCCGGGAATACCGGGAGTGAGCGACAACATAAAGATTGTGGGTATCATCGACCGCTATCTGGAACACTCGCGGATTATCATTACATGCAACAACGGACAGCCGAAATACTTTATTGGCAGTGCCGACTGGATGCCTCGCAATCTGCTCAACCGTATCGAAGTGTACACTCCTGTCTATGACCTTGACATGCAGCGCGACTTGCTGCGCACCGTGGAGTACGGACTTGCCGACACTACCAATGGCAGACTCGTAGACGGCAAGGGCAACGACCCTTTGCAAACAAGTGAGGACGGAAAGGTTTTCCGTTCGCAAGAGGAGATACAGAAGAAAACGCTATCGGCAAAGGATTGAAGGGAACTGATATTTTTTTCATTCACAACAAGCTTTATATTTGAATAAATGACAGACAAAGAAAATATAGAAATAAAAGATTCTGAAAATAAGGGCTTCGACATATCTTATAATTTGGCGGCTATCGATATAGGTTCCAACGGAGCCAGACTGCTGATAAAGAATTTCTATAGAAAGAACGGCATTGAGGAACCAAAGATTTCGAGAGTCATGTATATGCGTGTTCCTTTGCGCTTGGGAAAGGATGTGTTTACTCTCGGCAAGATATCAAAAGAGCGAGTGGAGAAAATGCTGGAGATGCTAAAGGCGTTTAAGCATATTATGCGGCTTAATGACGTGATTAGCTATCGTGCTTGTGCCACTTCGGCTATGCGTGATGCCGAGAATGGGGAGAAGGTTTTGAAGCGTCTATACAAGAAGACAGGCATAAGAGTCGAAATTATCAAAGGACAGGAGGAAGCTCGACTGCTCTGCAATAATATGATAGAAAACAGCGAATGTGTTGTAGGCGACTTCGCCTATATCGACGTGGGCGGCGGAAGTACGGAGATTTCTCTTATCCACAACGGATTGCTGGCTCATAGCAAGTCGTATAACATAGGAACTCTGAGGATGCTCAGCGGAAAAGTATCGCAGTCGGCTATCAACGAGATGAAGACGGACCTCTCGCTATACTCCAAGGAGATTCCCGACATTCATCTTATCGGTTCTGGAGGTAATATAAACAAACTCTTCAAGCTTACTCATACGAAGAAAGACGCTAAGGAAATTCTCGTAAGCGAAATCCGGGATATATACGAAAAACTGAAGCCGCTGAGTATTGAGGAACGCATCGAACAGTTCGGACTGAAGACTGACCGTGCTGATGTTATCATTCCGGCTGCCGAGATTTATATGACGGCAGCTGAGGCTTTGGGATGTACAAGTATCCATGTGCCGAACATCAGTCTTGCCGACAGTATCGTTGATGGCATTAAGGTGGAGCAATTTATGCCGATAGGGGAGGATCAGTAGAAACGGCATTAGCTATTTCTTTTCAAAATGCTGGTAGTCCTTTACCCGGCGCCAGCCTCCGCCCCACGTAAAGCCGTGGCGGATGAATTCCCGGTAGCACAGATCGTTTCTGTCTATCTTATACTTAAAGTCCTTTGAGCGGTCGGCATATTGTCTGCCGTTCTGAGGACTTACTTGCAGTTTCCCATTCCGCCCATGCCTCACGTACGGATTATACAGAGGATTGATGTCTATCGCCTTGCCCCAACTGTGGTTCGACGGCACCTTGGTGCCTGAGACATAGCGGAAATTGAAGCATGACGTGTTGTTTGCCTCCATTGCCCGTTCGTCGTCGGCTCCGTAGTTGTCTATCAGCACCATGCGCTCTATAGGATATTTTGATTTATAAAGGTTGCGGAAAATATCCACCAGGTCAGCAGCGATACTCTTGTGGCATACCAGTTCGCCAACCTTTATCTCACCTTTTATATTATAATGCAGCACGCGGACGTATCTTAAATCCTGACGTTTTACCGTGCAGTAGCTTTTATACGATTTCCCCTTCATTCTTGCAAATACGGCATCGGGAATAGGTTCGGAATAAAAATACTTATCCGCACCGGCATGTTCAATATCCCGACTGCTGATAGTTGTTCCAGCCACCATTCTGTCTGTTCCAACCTCCATTCTGTCTGCTCCTTCAGCCCTTGTGCTAAGGCAGAAAGCAGATAATAAAATAAGAATAAGTGTAGCATACAGACTTCTATATTTCATTGTCTTAATCATAATTTTGTATAGGCATGAAAGCCTCGTTCCTATTTTTTGCTTACAAAAGTAGCAATAAATTTTGTAATAAGACAAATTAGAAGTATCTTTGCACTCGCTTTGGCTCCGTAGCTTAGCTGAATAGAGCGTCAGATTCCGGTTCTGAAGGTCGTGGGTTTGAATCCCACCGGAGTCACCAAAGCATTAAGAAGACTTTCTGTAACTTCTATCGGTATAGAAAAAGTTCTGAAGGTCGTGGGTTTGAATCCCACCGGAGTCACATTATACAGTGAGAACTTTTACTATCGCAGATATTGGCAACAAGATTTTCTTCATGAAAACATCGGTATAGAAAATACCTTTTTCTCAAACGATGCTTCCGCAATTCTTTCAGGCATATCACAGGCTAAATCTGGCATTACACCTAAGTATAGCTATACTGTCGGCGGTGTACGTTCTATCGGCAGCTCAAAAGGTTTGCTTATTCAGAAGATGAATGACGGAACGACACGCAAGGTTGTTATTAGATGATTTTTGTACTATTCTCATAAATAAAGCTTTTCTACAGAATCCTGTTGCTATTTACGGCAACTGGATTCTGTGTTCCTTTTCTGTGGAAGCGATATACCTATCGGTTATATCAAAAAGTCAGAATTTAAGTTTTATGCCCAAAATTAGCTCTCTGCCACGTAAAGGCATGGAAAAATACCTGTAATTAAACCACGTGTAAGAAGCATTGACATAATGCTTACGGTTTAATGCATTATTGAGGTGTAAATTGAATTCAACGACATTTGACAGTTTGTAAATCACTGAAGCATCAACGAAAGGTATATGGTTATACTCGGCCTTTGCCGTTTGTATTATAGAATACTCTGCACTGACACCCATAGATATTTTATCTGACGGATATACATTTACGTCAAATTCGTCATACATATTTTTAAGAGTGTAACTTTCAATGCCGGAATGTTTATCCTGCCACGACACATTGAATGTTGCAGAATTGGAGATTTGAAGCCACGTCAGCTTATTCCAACGCAGGCTTATGGTGGAAGACAATACATTAGATGTCAATTTTGCAGATGCATTGTTTTGTATTATAGGCATTTCATTGCGGTTGTAGCTGACCGACGCTTTTGCCTCAAGATGTTGAGAAGTAAAAGTCTTGTCTATGGCTGTCTTGGTAAAGAATGTCGTCATTGTTGATTTTCTCCATGCTGGAACGATATAAGTGTAGTCGTCATGGATTTCATACGAATTGCTACGGTCATTGAAGCGCCACGAAACTGAAGCCAAGAAATTAAAGGCAATCATATTGGCAAAGTCTGTGTAGTTGATTGACAGCGATGGTCCCGTAGATCGCATCCACCCGATACAATCAGCTGGAGTATTGAAAGTACGGTAATCGGAACGGTACTTCTGTGGATACAACACATCGGAAGATTCTTTCTGCGACATGATGAAATTCATTTTCATGAGCCATTTGGGTGATAATTCATGTCTCCACCTGACATATGGCGAAATGTATAGCTTTTTCGTGTCATTGCCATTCCACGGCACGTAAGATACTAATAATTCAACAGGCAAACAGATATCAATCAAGCCTCTGCTGTACTTAAATGTATGCTCAAAAGACAAGCTATTGTAAAGGCGACTGTTAGAGACATAGTCGAAAGGTGATACCTTTATCCTGTCAGAATTGTACTCAACGGCATAACCGACATGCAGACTCTTGCCGAATAAAGGAAATGTCGTTGACAGTTCACCCTTCATGAGCAAATTTTCTGAAGCATATTTTCCGCTGAAGTCATACAATCCAGTCGTGTCTGTCACTTGCATTTCCTCGCTATTACGGTAATAGCGCAACAATGAGCTTACAGAATAAACTCTTGCTCCAGCCGATATCGTCAAGTGCAAGTTGTTGTGTACGAAAAAAGGATGATGCGTAACATAAGGCACGATATTTTGTCCGCTGCTGTTAAGCATATTCTTGACTGACATAAAAGTCATGTTTGCAGAAAGTTCGTCGAGTATAAAAACATTTGGCGAATTTAGCTCATATTCAAGCTTGGGAACAAAGGTATATTTTTTTACCTTCAATCTGTTCCTATCAAAAACTGAAGTAGAATAATCTCCGCCATAGAGACAATAAGTACTGTCGCTCTGGTTTGTACTGTTTCCATAATAACTTATGTTTGTGCGCAGACTTCCATAGCGTCCCACTCTGTGTAGGTGATTTATATCTGCAGAATACGACTTGTTCTTCATATATCGTCTCTTGCTTATCGGAAGCATAAGTGATTCCTTGGTATTTACGAGATTGTCAGGCAATGGAACGTAACTGTCAAGATACTTAGCATCAATGGTCTTGGTAGGGTTTTCATCAAGGCTTTCACCTGTATTGTTCATCTTTACCGACACAAGAGCCTGATTTTTTTTTGCTATATTTATAATTGTAAGATGATTGTTCCAAATTGTAGTCTCAGATTTTCCTGCAGTTCCCTCTATTTCCCCGAAAGGTCTCATTCTGTATCCTTTTTTCAATTTTATATTTAGTGTTGCTTTGTCCGAAAAGACAGAACCTTTAAGAGCCTTGACTGGCTGATCGTTTTCCATCACCTGTACTTGAGAAATAGCCTCTACAGGTAGATTACGTGTTGCCTGATTATAGCGGTTGCCGAGTAAGTCCTGCCCTTCAATATTCAATTTGTTTATGGAATTTCCTTTATAAGTTATGATGCCATTGTCAGACACTTCTATTCCCGGCATTTTCTTCAGTACATCTTCAAGATAATGGTCGTTCTTGTCTAGAAAAGCTGGCACATTATATTTTATTGTATCCTTACATTGCTCAATAGGCTTCAGTCTGACCACTACTCCAGGCAGAGCTATAGGATTCTTGTTCTTTTCTGCAACATTCTGCGACCAGCCTACAATTTGCATTGACAATGCAGCAAATAAAATCCATACTCTCATTTAATAAAGTTCTATAGGGTTATATGCACTTTTTAATTTTCCATTCTGTATACTCTTCGGCAAACGGGTTCCCGGTGCTTTCATCATCAAAGCCTCAACAAAATAGTGCTGTTCGTTTTCTACAGCACGTCGTGCCTTGTCGCGTGTAGTATGCTCTATAGATTTATCAGAGTTGAGATATATCAACTCTGGTTGCTGAAGATTTTCTACGCCATTAAGTGAAAAACGGAAATTATCCTTTGTGTCGCTTATATCAAATATCAGTCCCTGAAGACCACTGAACAAATATGGTCCTGCATTGACACTAAATGATGGAGCATACCATGCAGTCCATTTTCTTCCGCCAAAATAGCATGTTGCCTTTTTGCAAGGTACTTCACACAGCGTAGTGTCCCCATCTTCATAATGCCATACAATATTCGGTACAGGCTCCTCATACTGGTAGACATTGACATTCTCAAGCTGTACCATCACCTTATTCTTTCTTCGGTCAATGACAAGTGGACTTCTGTACTTTATATTTGTCATCATACCTGACAATTTTGCAAAAGCATCCATTGCTGTTCCTTTTGCCAAAGACACAGAATCGTTTACAGCATTAGCTCGAAGTTTATAATAGTCGTAAAATCCAACATTATTATTTCCGATAAGCAATATAGTCTGTCCATTTTCCTTTTTGTCTGACAAGGAATCTTTTCTGACCTTATATTCATAATAAACCTTTACATATGCCGTATCGTATACATTTTTTTGTATTACGGCAAGCTGTGGAACGGAACCGCCTCTGAGATTCTGTCCAAATAAAGGCCTAAACTGTATGGCAAACACCAATAAAAAAGCTAATACTATCCTCATAGCTAATATTAAAAAATAAGATAGAAATCTGTAAAAAGTACAAAGATATAACTCAAATATATAAAAATAGGAAAAAGCTTGTATTGACAAATAAAAAATGTCAATACAAACCTTATTATAACCTAAGCCTGACGAACTTGACCTTCCAAATTTTTGCTTATAGAATCTTCAAGCTTCTGAATATAACTCATCAGTTCCATCATATTTGCAAAATCTGTAGACTCCAGAATAACTGTTTCCCCATTGGAAAGAGTTACTTTAATTGGATCAGCTGATGCATAAGCACAAGTGAATAATCCAAAGAATAAACAAAATATTAACTTCTTCATAATATTAAAGTTTAATATAATCCTACTCATGTAGCTTTTCGGATTCCGCTCCTTTTTTCAGTCTGGTCTGTACAAATGCATTTGATGCTGCAAAGGTAGCAATACTTCTTTTAGTATGATAGAAACTGCAATACATTTCATAAACAGCGGTAGATAATGCACTTCATAACTGCATATATTTCATATCGTTATATGCAATAATACACTTTGTCATGCTTTGCCAACACGGTATACATTTACAGTAAAAGACCTTGTACCAACCCCCTTGAATAAACGTCTATTCAAAGAAGAACGCATATTTGAGATTCTCTGTTTGGTTAGGTTCAACAATGTAGCGATTTCTGTCGGAATAAAGTGCAGTCTCGTAAGGCAACAAAGAAGGATATCTTTTTCTGACAATCCACACTCAGGGTCGGAAACGAAGGTATAGAAAGCCGGAATTATTTTCCTTATAAGTTCTACAAGATCAACAAACTCATTTGCCGAAGGCTCTTCACCTCTCGCCGCATGTTTATGTAGTCTTACCACAACTCCATGTTTTAAAAGCATTTGCTCTGCATCCCAATCTTCATCATCAGAATGTTCGGTAAATGCAGATAATGCGTTTCTCAAATTTACAATCTCGTTTTTCTTTTCACTTTTATATTTGTCAAAATTTTCTTTTATCTTTCCAATATCCTCTACAGTTTTTTTATACTTCATCAAGGTGTCAGTATATTTTTCATTAACCTTACGCATCTCTTCTTTCCTTCTATCATGCCGTCGTTTTGTCAAAAAGAATACAAGGAAAAATATCAATATTACGACCAATACAATACAAGCCAACAAAAGTGTCAGGTGATTAGCCCTTGTCTCTTGTTCTAAAGCATGCTTCTTACTTTCAGAATAATCGTAAGCCGCTTGCATTCTGTTCATCTCCACTGCAGCCTTCGTGAAATTTGCGGAGTCGTTGGCATCAGCATACAAATTGGCATATTTGGCAATAGAGTCAGCATTACCTATTTTTGAATAAATGCTCATCAATCCTTTAAAGCCATTCTCAAGACAACTGAATTCTCCAGACGTGTTTATAAGTTTTCGATAATAAAATTTTGCTGAGTCCAAATTATTCTTACGCTCATAATAGTTTGCAAAATAATAATAAAAAAGGTTTTGTCCTCGTGGTAAATTTCCGCTTTCATCAGCAATTCCAGAAAAAGAGAAATATTCATCAATAAGGCTTTTAGCTTTTTCAAGGCTATCACACTGGAGGTAATAGTTTGTCAAAGTACTCACCGAAGTCGCAGCATAATTTCTATTTCCGTTTTTCATATATCCATGATACACACGCTTTGCAGTATTTACTGCACTGTCAGTATTGTTGAGTAATTCATAGGCATACCCACAATGTTCCAATCCCTGTAATGCCAAGACTGTATCACCAGCCTGCATAGCCAGGCTGCGGCATTTTTTCCAGGCATAAAGGGCCCTTCCGGGCAATCGCTGTTTAAAATACTCATAGCCAATTTGTCCGTAAACTATAGCCTGTAAATCCAATATATCTTTTTTATTGTTTTTTTCTACAAATTCTACAGCTTCAAGGAAATATTCAAGAGCCAATTGGGCATTGTTTCGGTCTCTGTATACGCATCCCATCAAATAAAAAGCCATAATCTGTTCTTTTTTCGTACCGTGCGACTTATAATAGTCCAAGACCTGTGGCATGTAGCTAACAGTATCAATTCTGATAAGCAACTTGTTCATTACCTCTGTCCGGAGTAGCAAATACTTCATTGCATCTGCTCTGGAAAAAACAGGCAATTGCTTTTCCATTCTGTTCAATATTGCAAGACATGTATCAGGAGTCTTATCCATGAGAATTTCTACATGAGACAATCTTTTATCGGAATCATTACAAGAACAGAAGCAAAGTATAAACAAAAAGGCATAGAAAAGTTCCTTTATCTTGTAATCTAAAAAAAATATCATACCTTCAAATAACCAATGTAACCCATTCCACCTGTTTCAAGTTCTATACGATATGTTCCAGACTTCAATTCTGGAAGTATGAGCGAGCCGTCACAATTTACAGGAATATTTTCGACAACAATTGTTCCTGAGATTGCATCTGACACAGTTAAAATACCGTCTGATGACATGCCTGAGAAACTTACGGCTCCATTACAATATACAGCAACTACTGGTGATACTGTTGGTATCCTTTTTATTGTAGTGCCAGAAAAAGTTGGGTCAATAATTTCATACTTTAAATATATAGTACTCAAAATGTCTTGCCTGATATTTTGAGAACGTAGAATAACACAATTCAGCAAAAGAGTTATAACAAAAGCGAATTTCTTCATATACTTTATTTTTTGATTTCTGCAAAAATAAAAAAATAATGTGATATGATGCAATATTTAATACATAAAATTGCAAAGCGCTGTTTTTTTATATGGACAGAAAATCCAATAATACATTTATTATCAAATTGTTATAAAGGAAGTACATTTTATACATATACGCTGAATATTATCTATATAGGAAATAGAAAGTATTTTTTTTAGGTGGAAAAAGTAATAAATAACAAGAAAAAATAATCTTATCTTCACTCTCGCATAAACCATAGCATAACTGAATAAAGCTTAGAATACTGGTTCTAAATACCACTATGTGAGCTTAACGAACAACAATAAAAAGACAATAGAGATAACATATTTTCAGTTCTCTCTATTGTCACATGTATAAAACACTTATATGCTCAAAAGTAAATTCGAAACTTAAATAAATATCTCAATAAAAATCATTTAATCCCAAAAAGGAAGATTGTTCCAAGCACCAACTACAGACCCAATAGCAGCACCAGCCAACAAGACAGTCCCACCACTTGCAGCTCCTCCAAGTTTGCATGTTGCCCAAGCATTTATTGCACCGGCACTATCCGCTTTAGCCCATTTTTTTTACACCATTTTTCACTCCTGTCCATAACCAATTGGAGTTTGTGGGCTTTTTCCGACATAATAATTCTGTCCATTTGTCAGACTTTTCATACCAATATTCACATGAATTGTAAGTAATACCTGCAACAAAAAACAAACCATCAAGTTCATCATTTGTCAAATATGGATATGATGACTCAACCTTTTCTATCGCCATTATGATTTCATTATCCAAATTGTTCATGTCCACATCTTCAACAGTGAAAAATTCGTCAAAAAACATGGATAAATAATTAGGAATATCCTTATTATTTTCTGATAATGTTTTTGTAGATTTATAGTCTTTTTTCAAAACGACGTTGTCATTTACGCATCCTTTTAAAAAAGAGAATGACGGGAAATCATTCTTATCTCGCATAACTATATCATTGTAACGAAGAGTACCATTATTTGCTGTAATAAAAAGATTTATACAAGAATCAAGCGACATATTGTTGTCCAATATTTTTTTTATTTACCGAAATGGGATTCTTTTCAAGAGCACCATATAAATTATCCAGCATAATGTTATGGACATTTGTTTCATTTTTACTTGCATTGAACTTCTGAATAATAAACTTGAGCGATATATTATTCATATTTGTACGAGTATTGCATATATGCGTATTTATACTCAAAGATTCTTGAGTAACGTCTTGTTCTATATCATTATTTGAACAAGAAACACAAAATACCAATAAGCATATATTTAAAAGACTGAAGAATAAATTATTTTTTTTCATGATTAATGCGATAAATTACAATTGTTGTTAGTATAGTATACACAAAACTGCTTAAAGTTATAATGTTAGAAACTTTAACTTCTTGTGTTGAAGAAAGTAGACATTCAATTAAGTTGGATGTCCAGCACACAAGTAATAAAATAAGTGGAAATAATTTCTTTCTCAATGTTATTAGTTTAAGAATGTTTCTCCTACTCATATAGCTTTTCGGATTTCGCTCCTTTCTCAGTCTGGTCTGTACAAATGCATTTGATGCTGCAAATATAGCAAGATTATTAATACAAAGTATAAAATTGCAGTACACTTTATACACTTAGCCGAATATTGGCTATAAATAGAAAGAAAATACAAACATCAGATGCTTAATTTCCCTGCAAATACTTGCATACCTCAAATATCATTTATAATTTTGCTGACATATTGACTTAACCATAATAAAAACGAATACGGAAATGAACATAACCGAAAGATTCTTGAACTATGTGAAGTTCGACACACAGTCGGCTGAAGAGAGCCAGATCGTGCCGAGCACAAGCAAACAACTCATATTTGCCGAGTATCTGCGCGACGAACTGAAAGCCGAGGGCTTTAGCGATGTGGAGATGGACGAACAGGGGTATATCTATGCCACACTGAAGGCTAACACAAAGAAGGAAATCCCTACCATCGGATTCATCAGCCACTACGACACGTCGCCTGACTGCAGCGGAAAGGACATCAAACCATGCATCGTAGAGAACTACGACGGCGGAGACATCACTCTCTCTGAGGGCATCGTCTCTTCACCAAAGAAATTCCCGGAACTGCTTCAGCACAAAGGCGAGGACCTTATCGTTACCGACGGACATACCCTGCTGGGTGCCGACGACAAGGCAGGTATCGCTGAAATCGTACAGGCAATGTGCTGGCTGCGCGACCACG
>DBKQ01000037.1 GCA_002298545.1 Prevotella sp. UBA746 | reverse complement strand
GCAAGAGGAACGAAGTGACTCTTTGTATAAAGCAGGATGTGGACGGAAGAGAGCTTGCTCTCTATAGGACATATCTCACTTTATACAATAAGCCGAAGGCTTGCAAAACGACATCGGGGGTTTTGTCGGTTTTTGTCTAAAAAGTTGATTGGGAGATTCCTTCCGATAATAAATATTATCACTCCATATTTCTGATGACCTTTTTTTGCTGAAAGAGTAACTGCTCCGCCCCTGTCAAGGAGGGGCGGGTGAGGGGAAGAACAGAATTCGGAAATTCAGTTTATTATATAGCAACAGGATAAGATAGTGGCATAAAAGGTGCATGTATCTTGCACCTTTGGTATTTCGTAGTTGCACCTTTGGTGCAGCATAGTCGCAATGATGATGATAACGATGATAAGCGACAGCTTTTAGTTGCTGTAGGGATAATGGTTTGGTGCCCGAAAACGTCTATGCAAAACTTAGTCCCGTTTAGGTGTGAGGGTAAAAAATTCTACCCTCACACCTACCCTCACACAGGCAACATACTGTTATTCAACAGATTATCATACCTGGGTGAGGGTGTGAGGGTAAAATGACGAAAAAAAATTTTTTTATTTAAAACACTTCAATCAGATGACATCCAAGCCCTCAAAAATATGCTTCTCCTTTCGCTGGGCAATAAGTCTGTTGAGCTTTTGTCTCCTCATCGGGTTAAGCCAGCGACGAGCATAGATATTAGGAATCGCCACACCGATAGCAATACACAGTATGATGAGCGATGCCTTAACGGCATTAGAGAACGCCTCAGTCAGTTCGCCCACAATACCCTGCATCTCGATAAGGGCGAAGAGAGCGCGATACATCAGTACTCCCGGTACCATAGGGATGACACTCGGTATGGCAAGACAATGGTGAGGAGTATGGAATACATGAACAAACTTGACGCAGAGCACGCTAATGAGCAACGAACCGACGAGAGCAGCCATGATAGGTCCCTGGTCAAGTCCGATATTGTCGTTGCTGGCTCCAAGATTAACGAAATTCCTTGTGCAAACGGCAATAATACCGCCGATGGCAACGACCCAAAGCAGACGTTTCGGGATATTGAAAATCATGGAGAATCCCATGGCAGAGATTGCAGCAGCTATGGAATAGCTCAGATAGGTATTGTGAGGCGTCATACTCAAGTCCTTCACGAAGTTGTCTACTCCGCAAACAGTAATTGCCATCGAAATACCGAACGACATTGCCGTAACCATGAGCAGCGTATTAATCGCCCGGTTCAGTCCCATCTCAATATGATTTTCTATCATATCCGAAACGAAGTTTATCAGCGGTACTCCCGGCACGATAAACAGAGCGCACGCCATAAGCGGATGCCACGGAGTGTCGGAATGGAGCACAGTGGCAAGCCAGTCGGGCATTGCCCCGACAACAGCAGGCGAAGTAGAGAGGAATGCCGAGAGCCATGCAAGGATAGTGGAGACAAAGGCAGCAATACCAATATTCACATATCCGTTAGAGCCTTTCTCGTTGAGGAAGGCACGGAGGCGGAAACCGATTATTGCCGCAATGGAGGCATAGAAGAATGCCGTCCAGTCGCAGCCGAACTGAATGCAGAATCCACCACAGGCGAAGCCGGCACCCACGGCAACCTGATTAACGGTATAGTTGCGTGGCTGTTTTCTTATTTTCTCCAGTTCCTCCTCGTATTTATCGAGCGAATAGTCGTCTTTAATAGCCCTCCACGAGAGTTTGCTGACAGCCGAAATAGCCGTCATGTTAATACCATGCTTGTCGCAGCGCTGGAATTTGCTGAGCGAATGTTCCTCATCGCTGAGGTTAACCTGCAGCATGTTGTAAGTAACATGGATATGCAAATTCTCCTCAGGCAGTCCGAGATAAGCCGCCGTACGGTGAAGGTTCCTCAGAATACGACTGGTATCAGCGCCACTCGCCACGAGAACCTCTCCGGTGCGCATCAGCAAATCAAGTTCCCTTCTAATTTTCTTTTCTTTCTGGTTTTTATTAATAATCTCTTCCATTTTCTATATAGACCTAAGCAAGCGGGTTCCATCCCTGTGCTTTCAATTCGAATTCATTTCCGTCTCTTGAAACAAGCATATATCCGAGTTCCTTCTTCGTGATATGCCCTACCATCTTTACATCTTCAATCTGTTTAATCTTGTCCAGGTCTCCGATAGGCACCGTAAAGAGCAGTTCATAATCCTCACCGCCGTTCAGTGCACAAGTAGTAACATTCATGTTCATCTCCTCAGCCATAACCGCCGTTTGATAGTCAATAGGGATATTCTTCTCATACACGCGGCATCCGCATCCGCTCTGCCTGCAGATATGCATTAGTTCGCTGCTCAATCCGTCGCTGATGTCCATCATTGCCGTAGGACGGATGTTCAGTTCTCTGAGCTTCTGAATGATATCGCCTCTCGCCTCCGGTTTGAGCTGACGTTGCAGCAGATACTCCCTACCGGCGAAATCAGGCTGGAAGTCGGCAAGCTGTTCAAGTGCCTTCTTGTCGTTTTTCTTTTTCGCCTCAGCCACCTGCTGGTAGTAAACGCTTTTCTCGCGTTCAAGCAGTTGTAGTCCCATATAGGCAGCGCCGAGATCTCCCGTCACACAGATGAGGTCGGTTTCCTTCGCCCCGTTGCGGTAAATGATATCCTCCTTGTCAGCCTCACCGATACAGGTGATACTTATCGCCATTCCGGTATACGAAGAAGTGGTGTCGCCGCCCACGATATCAATATTCCATTTGTCGCATGCCATTCTCAGTCCGCTATAGAACATCTCCAGGTCTTCTACAGTAAAGCGTTTGCTCAGGGCAATGCTAACGGTCATCTGTCTTGGTGTTCCTCCCATGGCAAAGATGTCGCTGATATTAACCATAGCCGATTTGTATCCGAGATGCTGCAGGTCGATGTATGTAAGGTCGAAATGCACTCCCTCCATAAGCATGTCCGTAGTAACGAGCACCTCCTTGTCGGGATAGTGCATCACGGCACAATCATCTCCAACTCCTTTTACAGTAGAGCTGTTTTTAATCTTGATGTCGTCAGTAAGGCGGTGGATAAGTCCGAACTCGCCAAGTTTAGAAATATCGGTCATTTATATTGTATATATATAATAATGTACGCGAGTGGAGCAGTATGACCCCAGCCATACCGCCCCACTCTATTATAAAATAAAATTTCAAGCTCTGCGAATCATCTCGCGCATAATCTCAGTCATCAGCGGCTGAGCATTGTTTGCAGCCACCTGCACTTCCTCATGGCTAACCTCAACAGGAGTATCCTCAAGACCGAGGTCGGTGATGATGCTAATACCGAACGTCTTGATGCCGCAATGGTGAGCCACGATAACCTCAGGCACTGTGCTCATACCTACAGCGTCGGCTCCCATACGATGATACATCTTATACTCTGCCGGAGTTTCGAAAGTAGGTCCCTGAACTCCCATATACACTCCATGAACCACGCGGATACCCTTCTCCTTTGCTATGGCATCAGCCTCAGCGATAAGAGCATGGTCGTAGGTCTCGTGCATATCCGGGAAACGCGGTCCGGTAGGGAAATTCTTTCCGCGTAGCGGATGCTCCGGGAAGAAGTTGATATGATCGGTGATAATCATGAGGTCGCCGATTTTAAAGTCAGGGTTCATACCACCCGATGCATTCGACACGAAGAGAGTCTTTATTCCCAGCTCATACATCACGCGGATAGGGAATGTAACCTCCTTCATGCTGTATCCCTCATAATAGTGGAAGCGACCCTCCATAGCCATGATGTCTACGCCGCCGAGCTTACCGAAGATAAGTTTTCCGGCATGTCCCTCTACTGTAGACACAGGGAAGTTAGGGATATCCTTATATGAATACTCATAGCTGTCAGTTATTTCTGAAGCTAATTGTCCGAGACCTGTTCCCAGGATTATTGCTGTTTTCGGACTTGTTGTCATCCTTTGCTTTAGCCAGGATGCTGTTTCTTGAATTTTTTCGTACATAACCAATAATATTTTCTTTAAATTCCTCTTCCTGACCGAGCATGAAGCCCACAGAAACAGGTAAGACGAAGAGATGTCGCCTTACCTCGTCGCTGAGTCCGTCCATGCCAAACAGTCGGGCATTGTCTTTCTCTGTTGTTATTATTATCTTGTCCTTGCCGTCCATTCTTTCAAATGCGGCATTTATCTTCTCTATATCCGATGCCGTGAACTGATGATGGTCGGCAAAGGTCATTGGGGTGATATTCTTCGTATATGGCTCGAGGTCTACAATCATTTGTCTTGGCGAAGCAATCCCGGTAAGGAGCAACACCTGCGTGTCTGCCGTCAGCGTGTCTAACTTTCTGTCCGGTCCGCAATATACGGGTTTCAGGTCATCGTAGACGAGTGTCGTGAAGAAGAGTTTCTGATACGGATACAGATTCATAGTCTTCGTAATCACTCGATATTCCATCGGCTTGAGATCCTTAGGACATTTTGTTACGATAACGATATCCGCCCTTGACTTTCCGTTTTTCGGTTCGCGCAGTCGTCCGGCAGGCAACAGTTTGTCGTACATGATAAGTCGGTGGTAGTCTACAAGCAGGATGTTTATTCCCGGCTTTACATACCTATGCTGGTAAGCATCGTCGAGCAAGACGACATCGGTATCAGAAGTCTCCTTGTCGGATACTATCCGGTCGATGCCGTGACACCTGTCTTTGTCTACCACGACATGCACATCAGGGAACTTCCGTTTCATCTGATAAGGCTCGTCGCCGAGCATCGCCATCGGCGTGTCTTTTCCGGCAAGCAGGTATCCGCGACTCTTGCGCTTGTAGCCACGACTTAACACGGCGACTTTCACTTTATCCTTCAGAAAGTTGACGAGGAACTCCACATGAGGAGTTTTCCCGGAACCGCCAACCGTAATATTCCCGACAGAAATGACGGGGATGTCGAAACTGCGGCTTTTCAGTATGCCGAGTTCAAACATCTGGTTTCTGAGTCTTACTCCCCATCCGTATATCCAGCTCAAGGGGAGCAGCCATTCGTTTATTTTTATGAAATCACCTTCCATACCTAACGAAGAATGAAGAATGAAGAATGAAGAATGTTTGTTTCCTCACACTTCATTGCTTCATGTTATCATATAGTTTTCTTATTTCACATTTATAATATAAGGCAATCTTGCCTGAATAGCCGACTGACGGTTTATGTTCTTCAGGAGCATGAACGTAGAGTAATAGTCGCCCATTGCCAGTCGCATCTGATTGTCGATATAACTTCCCGACGAAGTCTGGTTCAAGAGTTGCTCCATCCAGTCAACCTTTGCCGGATAAGCCGAAGTATAGTAATCGCCGACCTTTGCCAATTTTGCAGCCTTAGCCACAG
Organism: Prevotella sp. UBA746; assembly: GCA_002298545.1. Taxonomy (GTDB): domain Bacteria; phylum Bacteroidota; class Bacteroidia; order Bacteroidales; family Bacteroidaceae; genus Prevotella. The sequence continues at coordinate 4,151 of DBKQ01000037.1, read as the reverse complement.
CATCGTCAATACCGCCAAGTTGGTCGACGAGTTTTATTTTAATAGCATCCTCGCCAAGCCATACATGTCCCTGGGCGATTTTCTCCACCTGGTCGGTTGTCATGTGGCGCCCGTCGGCAACACGCTGGCGGAACAGTTTATAGCCACGGTCGATATATGCCGAAAGATAGTTCATCTCCGTTTCATTAAACGGACGTGCCATTGTTCCGAAGCCACTGTTCTTATTCGTCTTTACCTCGTCAAATTTCACTCCGAGTTTCTGCGTTATAAGTCCGCTCATATCCGGGAACATACCGAAGATACCGATACTTCCAGTCAGGGTAGTAGGCTCCGCAACGATCCAGTTTGCCGAACAGCTCATGTAATATCCGCCAGAGGCAGCCATTCCACCCATAGAAACGACAACCGGTTTCTTTGCCTTCAGCAACTGTACGGCTCTCCAAATCTGTTCTGAGGCATAAGCGCTACCGCCGCCAGAGTTGATACGAATTACGACAGCCTTCACGTCGTCATTATCAGCAAGTTTCATAAGATCCTCGCTAACCTTTGTTCCGTCGATTACATTCTCGCCCTGTCCCATTATGTCGGCAGCAGCTCCGTCAACGATATCTCCATAAGCATAGTATACGGCAATCTCATCATCACCGTCATCTCCCGTTTCCGGAACGTTCAACATTCCTGCGATGCCAACGGTATTGAATTCGTCGTCCTTTCCAAGCTTCATCAGTTTCTTCACCTCATCCTTTATCTGGTCGTGATACAGGAGTTTGTCTACGAGTTTCATACCGACATACTGTTTCGGGTCGGCGAAAGTAATAGCATTGTCGGCATAGCTGTTAAGCTGTGCAACAGTCAGCTTGCGGCTCGCTGCTACCTCGCTGCATATATTTTTCCATATTCCACCAACAAAAGCCGTAACCTGCTCGCGGTTGGCGTCGCTCATCTTGTCGCCGGTAAACATCTCCGTCGCACTCTTGTATGCACCGACCTTAACCACCTGCATCTTTACTCCGAACTTGGCGAGAAGATCCTTTACGTACATCGACTGCGAACAGAGTCCGCCCCACTCTATCTGTCCGCTCGGATTAAGATAAAGCTTGTCGGCTACCGAAGCAAGATAGTATGAGCTCTGGGTATAGATGTCGCCATAGGCAACAATCCATTTGCCGCTCTTTTTGAAATCGAGCAAAGCCTTGCGCACCGCCTGAACAGAGGCGTATGAATCGGGAGCAAAAGCCCCTGCCTCGATATATATACCCTTTATCTTATCATTTTTCTTTGCCTTTTTTATGTCATTGAGCAAATCATCAAGACCTATCGTACCTACAGCATCCCCCGTAAGCTGTGCCAAAGGATTGTCGTTGGAACGTTCAGCAAGCTGTCCGTTAAGCTTAACGACAAAGACGGTATTGTCTGCCACATCTTTTGTGGAGCTCGACGATGCCACCATTCCTACTATACTCATAACTCCAAGTGCTCCAACGATAATCAAGAACACCATTATGCCAACTACCGTGGCGCTCACTTGTTTCAAAAAGTTTCTCATATTCTTTCTTTTTAATGTTAATATTCTGTCTCATATACGCAGCCTCACGGTTGTACACTACATGGTTAACAGAATATTTTTCACTTATTCTATATATTATCACTCCACGACGTCCACCTTTACGGGGTTATCGAGTTCCTTTTTCCATTGCTTCATCCAGGAGAACCACTCTTTATAGCCCTTGAAACCGAATGTTTCCTTGTCGCAAGTAAATGCCATATTGTAGGTCATCGACTTTCCGCCCTTCATACCGAGGACATAGAGATACTGGTCTTTCTCTGTGGTCGGCTCACTAATTACATATTTTTCAGGCACGTTGACAGCAAGTCCTACAACGATTTTCGGTTTACCGGCAATAGAATCCTTCACTCCATTAGGCCAGTTGCCGCCCCAGTCGCCAACGAGACCTTTATGGTCGGAGAACATCTTGTCGTTGAGATTTATTACTCCTGTGGCAAATTCCACCCCGTCGGCAGGAGTATCCTGGAAGACATGCACTTCGCAATCGCGATGCCCGACATAAATGACAACATTCTGTCGGAGATTGAATGTCTTTCCGCCGAGCTGCCATCCTTCATCGGTAAGTTCAACGATGGTACGCACCGGTCCGCTCGCCACCATACGCTGTCCGCGCGATTTCACCGGACTTACCATTGTCGGTTTCGTACCGTTCCATCCTCTCAGTGCACCAAGTCCTACGGTCTGTCCAGCCCACAGCACGTCGTCACCATATCCGGCAGCAAGCTGTTCGTCGTCGGGATAGAACTGACTCGTTTCAAGTTCCAGTTGCTTCTTGTATTTACCATAGAGGTCGTATGTCTGTCGCTCATCGAAATACACGCGGTAGGCAGCAAGCTCCGACTCGAAGTCTGCTCCATGATGGTGTACCATGTGGAACACATCAACGCCTTCTGGAGCTGAGAGGGAATGGATATATCCCGGAAACTTATTCTTTTTCTTCGTTTTGAAGTCCCTCATTATCATATCACCGTAGGTACGGCGCGGATAATTGCGGTCGGTTTGCTTTTCGGAAAACAGTTCCACAGTGAGTGTCTTTTTCCCCTTTGCCTCCATGTCGACAACGAAAGCGAGTTCGTCGTTCGTCAGGTTACGATCGAGATCGTCTATCTGTGAAGGAACCTCCCTGTCGCCATCCTTTACCACGGCATCAACGACATTAAACGGTACATTCCTTAATGATACCACTACCGGCACATCGGCACGATTAACATTAAGAGGATTAGACAGGTTCACTTTTATTGTTTTTGTCTCAGCATTTGCCGTCATTGCTCCAACAAGAAGCAGGGCAGCAACAAATATTCTCGAGTTATTCATTGTATTCAAATTGCTGTTTGTTAAAAATCGGTGCTAAATTACTAAATTTTCTTCTTACAGACAAATACACATTGGTATATTTTGCAAATCTTTATGTTATTAATCCTTGAAATCCAGCTCTCCCTCTACCCACCGAGGTTTTTTGCTATCGTGAGGGTTAGAAACGCTAAGTCCGATAAGTCTTATCGGTTTGTCTTTCGGAACGACAGCCATGAGTTGTTTTGCAAGTGGCAGAATCTGCTCCTTTGTACGTAGCGTCTTGTTTCGGGAAATACTACGGGATATCTGGGAAAAATCCGAATATTTCACTTTCAGCGTCAGCGTATGTCCGCTGAAATCACTCTTTTTTATTCTACTAACAAGTTCCTGGACGGTATGGTAAAGTTCGATAATGATTGCCGAGTTTTTATGTATATCCTCAAGGAAAGTCTGTTCGCACCCGACCGACTTTCTTATCCTCACATTCTCCACCGGTCGCTCGTCGATGCCGCGGGCAAAATTGTAAAACACCGCTCCCGACTTGCCGAACACATCGGTAAGGAAATGAAGAGAACACGCCCGCAGCTGTCCACCGTTAAACACGCCAATCTTGTGCATCGTTTCAAGAGTCTTCGGTCCGACACCCCAGAAATCCTCTACAGGAAGCGACGCTATAAAATCAAGAGCCCGTTCGGGGTGAATAACGAAGAGTCCGTCGGGCTTGCGGTAGTCTGACGCGATTTTTGCAAGAAACTTATTATAAGACACTCCGGCGCTTGCCGTAAGGTTCAGCTCTTCCCTAATGGCAGCCTTAATCTCCCGTGCTATATCAACAGCCATTTCAATCCCCTTCTTATTGGTTGTAACATCAAGAAACGCCTCATCGATAGAAATAGGTTCGATTAAGTCGGTATAGCGAAGGAAGATTTCATGAATCTTCTGGGACACTTCTTTATAATGGCTATGGCGGCACGGTACGATAACCAGACTCTCGCATATCCTTTTTGCCGTGGCAATAGGCATTGCCGAGTGAACTCCGAAGCGTCGAGCCTCATAGCTGGCTGTAGACACCACACCCCTTGGTCCGTCGAAGCCCACGGCAATGGGTTTTCCACGGAGTTCCGGATTATCCCTTTGTTCCACAGAAGCAAAGAAGGCATCCATGTCAATATGTATTATCTTTCTGACGATATTTGTCTCCATAATGAAGTTTTCGATGCAAAGATAATGCAAATCGAATGCAGAAAGCCAAGCTTGCTTGAACTTTATGCTGAGATGCAGCTTATCTTAT
>DBKQ01000016.1:41496-42696 GCA_002298545.1 Prevotella sp. UBA746 | reverse complement strand
TGCAAATATACGGCATTTTTTTTAATGCCACATATTTTAGAGCATATTTTTATCTTCGAAAAGTTAAAAAATTACATTTTTGTCGCTTTTGACAACAAAATATGGTCAAGTATAACCATTGCCGCCATTGCCTCGACTATAGGAACAGCCCTTGGTAAGACACAAGGGTCATGTCTGCCTTTTGCTTCAATGACTGTAGAATCACCATTTTTGTCTATTGTATTCTGAGGTTTCAACAACGTGGCTACAGGTTTAAAGGCAACCCGGAAATAGATGTCATTGCCATTGCTGATACCGCCCTGTATTCCACCACTATTTTTTGTCTTTGTGGTTATACGACCATTCTCATTCACAAAAACATCGTTCATCTCGCTTCCGAGACGGGAAATGCCGTCGAATCCCATTCCGAACTCGATACCCTTTGCAGCATTTATACCCAGCATGGCATAGCCGAGAGCCGCATGAAGCTTGTCGAACTCAGGTTCTCCAACCCCCGCAGGACATCCTTTTATAACAGCCGTTATAGTTCCTCCGATTGTATCGCCTTGTTTCTTCACTTCAGAAATAAGAGTTTCCATGGCTCTCGCCTTCTCAGCATCCGGACATCTGACGATATTGTCTTCAACTTTTGTCAAATCATATTTGCGATAGTCGGCCTCAAGTTTTATATTCCCCACTTGGGAAGTATATGCACAAACAGAAACGCCTATCTTTTTCAAGGCAAGCTTAGCCAAAGCTCCGGCAACACACCGGCTTATCGTTATACGGGCAGATGAGCGTCCGCCGCCACGATGGTCTCTTATACCATATTTAGCGGTATAGGTATAGTCAGCATGCGACGGTCTGAAGAGATTACGCATATTGTCATAATCTGCAGAATGTTGATTGGTATTCCTTACAATAAAGCCAATAGGACATCCTGTCGACTTTCCTTCAAATATTCCGCTCAGGAACTCCACCATGTCTGGTTCATTCCTACTTGTAGTAATACGACTCTGCCCGGGGCGTCGCCGTCTGAGCTCATTTTGAATGAAGTCAACATCAATATCTATCCCTGCCGGAAAGCCGTCAACCACGCCGCCAATTGCAGCCCCGTGACTTTCCCCGAAAGACGTCAATGTGAATATATTGCCAAATGTGTTGCGCATAATAATAGTTTTTAGTGGCAGTTACAACCGCCGTCACAATCGCAACCGCCGT
>DBKQ01000016.1:40845-41483 GCA_002298545.1 Prevotella sp. UBA746 | reverse complement strand
CGTCGTGCCCGCCGCAACCGCCTCCGCAATCGCCACAATTTCCGCCGCAGCCGCCGTTCATGTGATTTATCATATTCTGTATTTCCTCGTTTGTTGCCTCTCTCGACTCAACTATCGAGCCGATGAAATGGAGGTCTTTTCCTGCAAGCGGATGGTTTAAGTCGACCTTCACCTTACTGTCGCCAACTTCCAGAACCTTTCCGAGGAAGCGCTGTCCGTTCTCGTTCTGCAGTGGAATTATTGCATCAACGAAGATATGCTCTTCATCGAGTTTTCCGTCGATACAAAACATTTCGCGGTCAAGACTAAGCACTCTCTCGTCCTCATGTTCTCCATAAGCCTGTTCTTTAGCGAGCACAAAATCAAAAGCTTCATCTTTTTGCATTTCAGCAACTTTTGCTTCAAACTCATCAAGGGCAAGTCCCATACCGCTTATAAATTGGAATGGTCTGTTTGCCGGAGCCTCTTCTATCATTGTCTCTGTGCCGTTCTCGTTTGTGTACAGCTTATAAGCCACGGCAATGTACTTGTTTGTTTTCTTGTCCATTATTATTTTTTATTTTTCTGCTTAAAATTCATGCAAAGATAATGCAAATCGAGAGGATAAGAAATGAATTTTATTCATTTCTTATCCCGAG
>DBKQ01000016.1:35510-40835 GCA_002298545.1 Prevotella sp. UBA746 | reverse complement strand
AGCTTATCTTATGCAAAGATACAACAATTATTTCTTGTTCACAATATTTGCGGCATATTTACACAGAATACCGTCTTCGAACTATAAATCAGCAAGCTGCGATATCGTTGCCGCAACTCTCTCCTTACTTGTTACCAGGATACTTTGTTCATCCGCTCCTTTTGCTCCCATGTATACATTCTTACAGATGTTTTTCATCTTGCTCTTTACACTTACTCTTGCCGAGAAATGATATTCGCGGATTTTCGTCTCATCGTAAATTCTGCGAATATTCTCTTCCGTTACTCCACTGCCGGCAAGCAACACCACCCTTCCGTCGGCTTTCTCCTGAAGCCGGGCAAGTAGCGGAGTTCCCTCTATAGCTTTAGGCTGTTGTCCGGAAGTCAAGATTCGGTTACAGCCAAGTGATATAATCTGTTCCATTGCCTCAAACGGATCTACGGTCCGGTCGAAAGCGCGATGGAACGTAACCGACATTCCTTGTGCACATTCGATAAGTTCCCGATTCTTTTCCATATCAACAGTTCCTTCTGCCGTCAGGCATCCTATTACTATGCCATCCACGCCAAGTTCTCTACATATCCTTATATCCTCCTTCATCCGTTCCATTTCCAACGGAGAATAAAGGAAATCACCGCCACGCGGACGAATGATGACATGAAGCAATGTTCTGTCGAGCAACCTTCGCGCCACTTTTATTTCTCCATACGACGGCGTAGTGCCGCCTTCAGGAATTCCGGCACACAGCTCTACCCTGTCGGCTCCACCTTCCTGTGCAGCGATACAACTCTCTACACTGTTGGCACATACCTCAAATTTAAAATTACCCATTTTCTTATACAGATTATTTCTTACTTGCATTTCCAACGTCCCAGCCTACGGCAGCTGCTCCAAGTATTGCAGCCGTTTCATCCTTCAATCCACTCTGTATGAATTTTGCCTTTCCTTTATACAGACTCAACACATACTTATCGTATGTTTCCCTTACTGGTCCGAGAAGTAGCTCACCTGCTTTTGAGAGACCGCCAAAGAAGATAAAAGCCTCAGGACTTAGGAAGTTTGCAAAATTAGCACATGCTCTGCCAAGAATCTCTCCAGTACGCCGAAACACCTCCACAGCGAGTTCGTCTCCTTCATTTGCAGCATTGAAGACATCCAATGTCGTAACCTTCGAAATCTGGTCTCCTTTCAGCAAAGAATCTCCTTCATAAATTGCCGCCATCTCCCTTACCGTCATCAGCACACCCCTCGTGGAGCAATACATATCCAGACAACCGCTCCTTCCGCAACCGCAAGGTCTGCCATGTTCAAAATCAATTATCGTATGTCCCAGTTCCCCGGCAAAGCCGTCGCAGCCGTAAATGAGCTGACCGTTTGCCACGATGCCCGAACCGACACCCGTACCAAGTGTTATCTCTATAAAATCCGACATCCCCCGTGCCGCTCCATATCTCAGTTCCCCGAGAGCAGCAGCCTTTGCATCATTCGTTATTGCCACGGGAATACCCAGACTGTCAGAGAACATCTTTGCCAAAGGTACTATTCCCTTTGCCCATTTTATATTTGCGGCATGCTCTATAGTTCCGTCTGTATGGTTTCCACACGGGGCTCCAATCCCCATTGCTATAACATTGTCTATTCCTCCGGCAATTATTGCCATATCGTTAATTGCCGTTACGGCATCTGCCACGAACTCCCAGGCATATTCGTAGTCCTGCGTCTTGACAGACGTTGTTGCCTTTATCTCGTTTTTGTCGTCTACAAGACCGAAGACTGCATTCGTACCCCCTAAATCCAGTCCTATAGAAAATTGCTTCTTTGCCATTTATTTATTTTTTCCTGTTCTACATCCATTTATACCATAATATAATATGTATACCAACGACACAAGCGGTACGGCATACGATGCCATATATGTTATATGGTCGGCTATCTGATTTTGCACAAGTGGCATCACTCCACCTCCAACAACCATCATCATAAAGATTCCGGAACCTAAAGCCGTGCTCTGTCCCAATCCCTCCACCGAGAGATTGAAGATACACGACCACATTACCGAAGTACACAGTCCGCACAACACAAGCAGCAATGCCCCGGCAGGCATGTTATACATTGCAATTCCTACGCCAGTGAATACCGGTGTCATAACCGTCTTGCTCTCTCCGAGCAGCATAGCCATGGTAATCAGCAACACTGCAAGGAATGATGTAGAAATAAGCATTTTCCTACTTGAGACTCTTCCTGCAATAAAACCGGCAAAGAATCTTCCGACAAGCATCAGTAGCCAATATGTTGCAGCAGCAAAGCCGGCAACAGCGGCTGCATTTTCAATTCCGGAACCAACACTTCCGGCTGTTGTATCTGACAGATAAAAGAACAAGGTACCGGGAATTCCAACTTCAACGCCAACATAAAGGAATATTGCTGCCGCACCTAAGCGGAAATTGCGAAAGCGCAACGGATTGACAGCACCTGCAACATCCGCCTCCGACTGCTCCGGGTTCTCTATCGGCAGAAAAAAAAGAACAAGAAAAGAAGCTACGAATACTGCCATTGCCATAAACAATACAATATTTATATCCTCTATATGCGTGTTTTTCGTTACTGTGCCTATCAGCATGCCAACGAGCATCGGAGTAAGTGTTCCTGTAAGGGAGTTTATCGTTCCACCAATCAGATTCAGTTGGTTTCCCCTGTTTCCGCCACCGCCAAGCAGATTTGTCATCGGGTTTACAACAGTATTGAGCATACATACGGAAAAGCCGCATACAAAAGCTCCGGCAAGGTAAACTGCAAAACCCGGAATTTTTTCATCTAATGACCCGGAAAGGAACTGAAGCACAAGTCCTACCACACCTATTGCTATACCCCACAGCGCAGTTTTCTTATAACCAATCCTGGCAAGCATCTTTCCCGACGGTATTCCCATAAAGAAATAGGCAAGGAAATTCATTGCATTCCCCAACATACCTATTGTATTTGCATTTCCACTTTCTATAAAGGAATTCTTCCAAACCACACCTATCGGTGCAGCAAGATTTGTAACAAAAGCTATCATTCCGAAAAGGAACATCATCGCAATGACAGCGATACGGTTTTTACTTTGTTTCATAGTTCGTTTGATTTGTTTCGGCAAATGTAACATATTTTTTACAACTATACACTTATTCATGACAAAAAAATCATGAAGTATACCTTTTTATATATTTATAGGCATATAGCTAACCCGAGTTACAAACTGTCATAAAACAAACCATACATAAAATCATATTATCATATCATAAATTTGATTTACATCAAAATATCCGCTGTTAACGCAAACAAGATGTCTTTTTATTTGTTTTATTTATCTTTTCAGCATACCTTTGCATCGTCGAAAGGACAAAAGGACGTTTGAAAGAACAGAATTTGAGTCCGTATTTCACTAAAAGAGAAATAAACAGACATAGTTATATTAAGGTAAAAGATTTAAAGGATAACCGGTTGAGGGAATTCGAGAGAACGCTACCAAGACCATTAAGTATTAATTAAAATTTTAAGGATTATGAAAAGATTGTTTTTAACTGTTATGGCTGTGCTCAGCATGACCATGACTTTTGCGGAGAACGAAGAGTTGAACACCGTTAGTAACGCCAACGCTTACAAGATGACGGTTAACTACAGCCGTCTTGCTGATGCACTGGAGTTGTCGTTCGACCAGTTGGAAGCAGTACAGGACATTCATTCTGAATTCTGCGCTGACATGATGAACGCCGGTGTTGCTAATGCTGACGAGCGTAAGGGTCTTGTTGAAAAAGCTTTAAAGAAAGACCTGAAACACATGCACAGTGTATTGTCTGACAGTCAGTATCGCACATACTTGACTCTGCTCAACGCTACTATTGTAAATCGTGGACTGAACAAGTAATTTTTACTTTGTAAATAAAAAAAAGGATGGATTAAAGAGAATCTTTAGTCCATCCTTTTTTCATTATACCTATTCGTAATCTGCAAACAAGCCCCCCCCCTTGTTTACAACGAAGAATTTGCCAAAGGAGCTGCCTGTGTATAAGTACGTGCGCCAAGTTCCTTGTCAAGCATATATATGCCGTAGCCATTGTCTTTTATCATCTTGAGATTGTCGATGATGTTCTGCGCATTTTCCTCTTCCTCAACTTGCTCGTCGATAAACCACTTGAGCATACTCTGTGTGGCATAATCGTTCTCCTGATGTGTCAAGGCAAAGAGATTGTTAATAAGACTCGTAACCTTCTGCTCATGAGCGAGTGTACTCTCAAAGACATCAAGCAATGACTTCCATTCTGTAGGAACTGCATCTATAGGCTTCAACTCTACCACACCGTTACGCTGCACGATGTAGTTGAATAATATCTTTGCATGATCCTGCTCCTCCTGAAACTGAACCTCAAACCACTTTGCCATTCCTGGCTGACCGCTTTTATGGCAATATGCTGCCATCGAAAGATAAAGATAAGCCGACCACATCTCGGCATTAATTTGCTCGTTCAGAGCTTTTTCAATTTTCTCGTTTAGCATAATTATTATTTTTAATATGTTAACTTTAATTATTCTGCTTTCTTGGCATTTGCCTTATTCTGGAATTTCTCCTCATTGATAATGAAACGTTCATGCGTGCCGCGACCTATTTCGCCACATTCGTCTGCCACCGACACGGAGAATACAAGACGTCTGCCGTCTACCTCCGTCAGTTCCACATCGCATCTCACTTTCATGCCAACTGGTGTGGGCGCAACATGCATCACGTCAAGACGTGTTCCGACCGTAGCACAGCCTTCTTCCAAGTAAGGAGCCACACCTCTCCATGCGGTTTCCTCTATCAGGGCTATCATCGCAGGTGTAGCAAAGACATCCAATGTTCCGCTGCCCATCACACGCGCCGTCATATCGTTGTCAACTGTTCTCTCTAATGAGTATTTTATTCCTTTTTCCATAATATTCTATAAGATTAAAATTTTAGAAGTCATAATTTCTACTTATGCAAAGATAATGCAAATCGAATGCAATATAAGCCAAACTTGTTTGGATTTATTACTGAGATGCAGCTTATCTTATGCAAAGATATAACAAAAAAATTTAAAGTCAGAAGAAACAACACATAATATAAAATATTTTTTCGATTACTAAAAATCAAAATTCCTTCACTTTTATTGTAACTTACTGATTCTATGATATTTATGGTGAAGGAATTTTACATTTTACTTTATTAACAGGAGGAAATGCCGCCATCCCTCCAACCCTTTACGTCGGAAGAAATCACAATTACAAGGGTAGCGTTTTACCACGACGCAGGTGTTGTAACTACCG